>JBGTCT010000082.1:0-6282 GCA_041748695.1 Aquaticitalea sp.
CAATAACATGATCATTCCAAAAGTCACAGACATATCTGCGACATTAAAAATTCCGGTGCGAAACACACCTCCAAGATCAATATGAAAAAAGTCTGTGACCGAACCATAAACAATTCTGTCATATACGTTTGCAATTCCGCCACCAACAATACAACAAAACGCTATCAAGCTCATGCGATCCATGTCTTTGTTTTGCAGAATATAATAGATCACAAATCCAAGTACCAAAATTGGAAGAATAAGTAAAAGCGTTATTTTTAAAAACGGACTCAAATCACTTCCCAAGCCTAAAAAAGCACCCGAATTCTCCACATTCGTCATTATAAAAGTATCATCAATTATACGGATTATTTCCCCAGGAATTATTTCTATCCTTACAATGGCTTTGGAGATTTGATCAATGGCAATATTGGCGATAATCAATAAGATAATGCCAACAGTTCTGGAAATTTTCATGTAATTAATTGTTTAGGTCTAAAATTACAGTGGTGGTTTGTGCATCTTTATCGATTTTTTTGACCAATCCTTGAAGCACATTCCCTGGGCCAACCTCGGTAAATAAAGTTGCGCCATCGGCAATCATTTGCTGTACGGACTGCGTCCAACGCACAGGAGCCGTTAATTGGGACATTAAGTTTTTCTTGATATCATTTTCATTGGTCACCGCAAAGGCAGTCACATTTTGGTAAATTGGACAGTTGGGTTTACTGAACAAAGTATTTTCAATCGCTGTTGCGAGTTCCTCACGAGCCGGCTCCATCATAGGCGAATGAAACGCACCACCTACTGGTAACACCAATGCGCGTCTTGCACCTGCTTCTTTCATGGCTTCACAAGCTCTATTAACAGCCTCAACTTCACCGGAAATCACCAATTGACCCGGACAGTTGTAATTTGCCGCAACCACAACGCCTTCCGTTTTTGCACAAATATCTTCAACGATAGTGTCTTCCAAACCTAGTACAGCAGCCATCGTGCTTGGCTGAATTTCGCAAGCTTTTTGCATGGCCAAGGCACGTTTGGACACCAATAATAAGCCATCATCAAAAGTAAGGGTTCCATTAGCTACCAAGGCAGAAAATTCACCTAGTGAATGGCCTGCGACCATATCTGGTTTAAAACTTGAACCTAAAGTCTTTGCCAAAATTACCGAATGTAAAAAAATTGCTGGTTGGGTGACTTTTGTTTGTTTAAGGTCTTCAGCAGAACCTTCAAACATCACATCAGTAATATGAAATCCGAGAATATCATTGGCTTTTTCAAAGAGTTCTTGTGCCAAGGGTGATTGTTCATAAAGTTCCAATCCCATTCCTGTGAATTGCGCTCCTTGACCTGGAAATATATATGCGTTCATTGATGTTTTTTTTTGATGATGCAAAAATAGGGATATAATTTTAGAAAATATACAGCTGTGTTGTAAGAATCAAGAACCAAGATTTTGTGAATTCTCGCAAAGGCGCAAAGATGCAAAGAGGTAAACGTGGTAAAGAATAAAACTATCAAAACTGTAAAAAAGCGACTGATTAAACACCAATCACTGCCGCTTCCGCACAGCGTTCGCCATCCATGGCCGCAGATACAATGCCACCAGCGTATCCACCACCTTCACCACATGGGAATAAGCCTTCAATTTGAGGATGTTCCAGATGTTCATTTCTGGGAATACTTACTGGTGATGAGGTACGCGATTCGACACCTACGACGTTGGCTTCTTCGGTATAATAGCCTTTCATTTTGTTGCCAAACACTTTTAATCCTTGCCGCAACCGGCTGCCAATAAATTTTGGCAATAAAGAATGTAGAGGTGCCGAATTCAATCCTGGCTGATAGGATGTAAGATTGAGGTCTGCAGACAATTTGCCTTCCACGAAGTCCGTCAAACGCTGTGCTGGTGCTGTTTGGTTTCTTCCACCCGACGTAAACGCCAATCGTTCTAAATCCTTCTGATATTCCAAGGCTTTAAGGACTCCGAATTTTTCGTATTTGTATAAATCCTTTTCTGCGTTGATTTCAACAACAATTCCCGAATTTGCAAATTGGTTGTTGCGCTTGGAAGGCGACATGCCATTTACAACCACTTCGCCGTTGGCTGTTGCCGCAGGGACAATAAATCCGCCAGGACACATACAAAAGGAATATACCCCACGTTCGTTGACCTGCTCCACCAAACTATAAGCCGCCGCGGGCAATAATTCGTCACGCTCCGAACTACAGTGATATTGTATGGAGTCGATGATGTGCTGCGGATGTTCGACACGCACGCCCATGGCAAAGGATTTTGCTTCAAGTGCGATATGCTTCTGATGCAAGAGATAAAAGATGTCTCGCGCTGAATGTCCTGTTGCGAGAATGACGCGATTGGCTTCGAGTTCATCTCCATTCTGAAGTTGAATGGCCTTGATTTTATTGTCCTTGATGATGAAATCTGTTACGCGGGTTTCAAAATGGATTTCACCTCCATATTTGAGAATTGTTTCCCGAATGTTCTGAACAACTTTGGGCAATTTATTGGTTCCAATATGTGGATGCGCATCCACAAGAATCTGATCGGTTGCACCATGAAACACCAAGTTTTCAAAAATTCGTCGCACATCGCCACGCTTGAGGCTTCGTGTATATAATTTGCCGTCGCTATACGTGCCTGCTCCACCTTCGCCAAAACAATAATTGGAATCTTCATTAACAAAATGGTCCTGATTGATGGCTTTTAGATCGCGTCGTCGGTCTTGCACGTTTTTGCCACGTTCGAGAACAATGGGCCTAAATCCAAGTTCGATACAACGCAAGGCTGCCCACATTCCTGCTGGACCAAAACCGATAATATGAATGGGTTTAGCATTGGAAACATCTTTGTAATCAAACCTGTATTCCGAATTTTCTGGAACAGGTTCGTTTATGTAAACTGCTACTATATAATTAAAGATGATTAATTTTTTTCGTGCATCTATGGATTTGCGAAGTATTTTGATGCCAGAAATTTCAGATTCGAGGATGCCTAAATACTCGGCTGCCTTTTGGGTGAGACCATTCGCTTGTTTCTCTTCATGAAGTGTGATGCGGAGCTGAATATCTTTAATCATGTCGCAAAATTAGGGAAATTTCAGGAGGTTGCTCGGGAATATTTGGTCGATTGGTATACCAATGAGCTGTCAAAGGCTATTTTCGATTCCTAAATTATAAACAAGGGATTTAATATTATCATCTCTTTCCACTAATCCGGCAATGGGGATGATCTTAACCAAGGTATTCTTTAAAATTAATGCCAACCTATTTTCTTTTGTATGTAATAAAGCTAAAAGCATAATCGTGCTCTGCATCTTTAGAATGAAATTCGTTGTTAACTTCTTGCCACACATTCATATCTATCTTCGGGAAAAAGGCATCTGCATCAAAACTGTCGTGCACACGTGTCAATTCAATTTTACTGGAATAAGGCATCGCTTGTTTGTAGATTTCGCCACCACCAATAACAAAAGGTTGGGAATCATTTTTGGCGGCATCAATGGCGTCTTCCAAATTATTGACGACAATAACACCCGGCGGCACATTATAATTAGATTGACGGCTCACAACAATGTGGGTCCGATTGGGTAAAGGCTTTGGGAAACTTTCGAAGGTTTTCCGTCCCATAATGATGCAGTGACCCAAGGTTAGTTCCTTGAATCGCTTTAGATCGGCACTCAAATGCCAAATCAATTCATTATTCTTGCCAATAGCATCGTTCTCTCCAGCGGCAACAATAAGCGTCAGACCATTAACTATTGATTTTTTTTTTTCCTCGGCTGAAACATTTG
Source organism: Aquaticitalea sp. (assembly GCA_041748695.1). GTDB lineage: Bacteria > Bacteroidota > Bacteroidia > Flavobacteriales > Flavobacteriaceae > JBPOFM01. The sequence goes on from JBGTCT010000082.1 coordinate 3,795, forward strand.
GTCGGGCCACCAGATTGTTTGTAGTTACTTGAGCTTCAAGTTGGGTTATGCGTTCTTTCTGTTTGGCGACCAATGCATCCAATTGCTTTTGTTCCCATTCCTTACCCATAAATTTATGAGTGACAAACACATTAAAAAGATGGTATAAAAACAAGAACAACCAAGCCAAAATGGCAAAAACAAACCAATCCATATTGAATATTTTAGTGTTTTCACCAACTCCAATGACTGTATTGATAACAATTAAAAATATAGCTCCAAGCAAAAAAACGACAAAATGGATGTACAACCGTCTTTTTTGTTTGATACGGTATTGTGCGTTTTTGATGAGCTCTAGTTGGTCTTTATCGATTTGGGGCACTACTTTCTTTTTTCCAAACATAACACTGATTTAATGAATGTAAAGTTACTATTTTTTAACGAAATCGATGGCATGAAATTAAATATGAAAAAAGCCCAAATCCCGAAAACGTTATAGTATCAAACCACGCGAATATCAACATAAAGGATTTAGAATCAATGTTATAAATCCTTCATCGAATGCATTGTTTTATTCCTAACTTTAAATTATTGTGAAGCATTTTTTAGGAAATCGATAATTCTTTAATTTAAAGCCAATTAATCGTTTGTAGATCCATATTCTTTTATAATTTTGAGCACTAATTAATACATTGAATTATGGCAATTACGAAACAATACTTAAAAAGCAAACCTGTATGTAAAGTGACTTTTTCTTTACCTGCGGAAGAGGCTAAAAACGTTAAGGTAATCGGAACTTTTAACGGATGGAACGAAAAAAAAGCGCTTGAACTAAAGAAATTCAAAAACGGAACTTTTAAAGGAACTGTTGATTTGGAAAAAGACAATTCTTACGAATTCAGATATGTTGTTGATGGCGCATTTGTCAACGATGACCAAGCAGATTCTTTAGTTGAAAATGATTTTGGTACTGAAAATGGCGTTTTAAATTTGTAATAAAAACAGCTTTAATTAAAATTTATAAGAGCTTTCTTTACGGGAAGCTCTTTTCTTTCCTATCAAACAGCAACGGCACCTTTAATATGTGGATGCGGATCGTAATCGGTTAAGGTGAAGTCTTCAAATTTAAAATCAAAGATATTTTTGACTTCAGGATTCAGATACATTTTCGGTAGTGGTCTGATATCGCGGGATAGTTGTAATTGTAGTTGCTCAAAATGATTGCTGTAAACATGCGCATCGCCAAAGGTGTGGATAAATTCGCCAGCTTCATAACCACAAACCTGTGCCATCATCATTGCGAACAATGCATAGGAGGCAATATTGAAAGGTACACCGAGAAAAATATCGGCACTGCGTTGATACAATTGCAATGACAATTTTGGTTTGGCATTTTCGTCCCCTTCGGGGGCTGGGGGACTAACATAAAACTGGAAAAACGCATGGCAAGGTGGCAAGGCAGCCTTTCCGTTGGCAACATTTTCGCTGAATGATTTTGAAGTATCTGGCAATACCGAAGGATTCCACGCAGAAACCAACATGCGTCGGCTATTTGGATTTGTTTTTAAGGTGTGTACAATTTCTTTAATTTGATCAATCTCATCATTGTTCCAATTTCGCCATTGATGTCCATAAACAGGACCCAAATCACCTTTTTCATCGGCCCATTCGTTCCAGATACGGACGCCATTTTCATTTAAATACTGGATATTGGTGTCGCCATTTAAAAACCAAAGCAATTCATAAACTATGGATTTTAAGTGTAATTTTTTGGTGGTCACCATCGGAAATCCTTTGCTCAAATCAAAACGCATTTGATAACCAAAAACACTTTTTGTTCCTGTCCCTGTTCGGTCACCTTTTTGGTTTCCGTGCTCTAATACATGTTTTACGAGGTCGTGATATTGTTTCATAGGCTCATTCCGGCGAAGGCAGGAATCTATATTTTAAAGTTCTAAATTTCTACGCAACCAAAATTAAAAAAATCTCCAAATTGAATTTGAAAAGTGTAGAATATATATAAAAAGTTATTAACTATAAATCGAGATCCCGAAGTTTCGGGACTGTCTTCGATGGAATTTGGTCATCCGATAATCATCCCAGCTATGGTAGCTGAAAGCAACGAAGCAATTGTACCACCAATCAAAGCTTTAACTCCGAATTCTGATAAGGTTTTGCGTTGCCCTGGAGCCAGCGAACCAATACCACCAATTTGTATGCCGATGGATGCAAAGTTGGCAAATCCGCAGAGCATATAAGTAGCCATAATAATTGATTTTTCGAACTTTAAATGTGTGGCACTCGCCACATTTTTGAGTTCTGCCAATTGTATATACCCAACAAACTCGCTTGCCGCCAATTTGATGCCCAATAGCTGCCCCATGAGTGCCATGTCTTCTTTGGCAACACCGATCAACCACATTAAAGGGGAGAAAAAATAACCGAGCATAAATTCCAACGATAAGGCTGCATAAGGCGTATTTCCTGCAATCCAATTGTTCAATCCTGT
>JBGTCT010000083.1:0-4338 GCA_041748695.1 Aquaticitalea sp.
ACCTACTCGGGGCTATCGTTATCTTCTTCGTGACATTAGCTTTTTTATTGATGATTGATGACATCTCTAACAGTAAAACTCCACAATCGCAAACTGACAAGGGTCAGCCAAATATGGTGATTAACGATCAGGAAGAATAAAATTTTCAATATTTTTTTTGAGACTTTGAGTATCAATTTCCAATTGTTGCTGAAGTTGTGATATGCTTCCATGATCTACAAAGTGATCAGGAATTCCTATTAATTTAACGGGTTTAAAATAGTCGTGCATTGCTGCAAACTCAAGTACAGCACTGCCGAAACCTCCTTTTATGGCACCATCTTCCACAGTTATAATTTGGTCGTAGGTTTTGAATATCACATGCAATAGGGTTTCATCCAATGGTTTAGCAAAGCGCATATCGTAATGCCCAACAGCTTCGGGTTTCGATATATTTTCAATTGCTCCCTGAACGTTTTTTGCTATAAACCCAATACTCAAAATGGCGATTTGAGTTCCTTTTTTAAGTTCTACGGCAGTACCTATTTCTATTTTACTGAAAGCTTGTTTCCAATTGAGGGTTACCCCTGTACCTCTTGGGTAGCGAATGGCGATTGGATACTTCAATCCCAGTTGTGCAGTGTACATGATGTCGCGCAATTCTAATTCATCTCGTGGCGCAAAAATGATGAGGTTAGGAATACATCGTAAATAGGCCAAATCAAAAACACCATGATGTGTTGCGCCATCTTCTCCAACCAATCCGGCTCTGTCCAAACAAAAAATAACTGGTAAATTCTGTAAGGCGACATCATGAATCACTTGGTCGTAGGCGCGTTGTAAAAAGGTGCTGTAGATGTTGCAAAACACTACCATGCCTTGTGTCGCCATACCAGCAGCAAGTGTAACAGCATGCTGTTCGGCAATCCCCACATCAAAAGCCCGCTCTGGCATTTGATCCATCATAAATTTTAAGGAACTCCCGGTCGGCATTGCTGGCGTAATCGCTACAATGTTTTTGTTTTCTTTTGCGAGTTCTACAATGGTATAACCAAATACATCCTGAAATTTTGGAGCTTCGTCGGTTTTTATTTTAGGAACCAATTCCCCTGTTAAGGCATCAAACTTTCCAGGAGCATGATAGGTGACTTGATGTTCTTCCGCTTGCTTTAGACCTTTGCCTTTTGTAGTGATAACATGCAGAAATTTCGGCCCTTTTATTGATTTTAGACGTTCTAATTCTGAAATGAGTTTATGGATATCATGGCCATCAATGGGACCGGAATAATCAAAATTGAGCGCCTCAAAAATATTATCCTGCTTTTCGGTACCCTTTTTTACATTGGTTAAATATTGCTTCAATGCACCGACACTTGGGTCAATCCCAATGGCATTGTCATTTAAAATAACCAGAAGGTTGGCATTGGTAACTCCAGCATGGTTGAGGCCTTCAAACGCCATTCCACTCGCAATGGAAGCATCGCCAATAACAGCAATGTGATGTTTGTGCTCTCCTTTAAGTTGGGAGGCAATCGCCATACCTAAAGTAGCTGAAATAGATGTGGAAGAATGCCCGACTCCAAAAACGTCATAGGTGCTTTCACTTCGATTTGGAAAACCACTAATGCCATCGAGTTGCCTGTTGGTGTGAAAAATTTCCTTTCTGCCTGTTAAAATTTTATGTCCGTAAGCTTGGTGTCCCACATCCCAAACCAATAAATCATCAGGAGTGCTAAAAACGTAATGTAGGGCTATGGTCAATTCGACCACTCCAAGACTTGCCCCCAAATGCCCTTCCTTTGTCGCAACGATATGAATAATAAAGTCCCGCAATTCTTTAGCGAGTTGCGGCAAGTCGTCTTGATTTAATTTGCGTAAATCAGCAGGGGAATTGATATGGTCTAATAATTTGCTCACGACTACAAATGTAGTATATGAATCGCCATAAACAAAAGTTTAATCTTAAGTTAAAGTATTCAATGCTTACTACGTTTTTTCTTTTTGGGAATTGGGATTTGAAGTTGAATTTGAAGTTGAATTTGAAGTTGAATTGATTACATTATTTGGAATTTGGAATTTGTTTTTTTGGAATTTGATTGAGTCTAGTAAATGATGAAATTGTATTTTTGGTTTTTGAAGCTGTTAAATTTTTGATGATGGAAAACCCTTTTGACGATTCATTTTTTATGAAAAAAGCTTTTCAGGAAGCGGAATTGGCTTATGAGAAGGGTGAAATCCCTGTAGGAGCTGTTATCGTCATTGACAATAGAATAATTGCCAGGACCCATAATTTAACCGAATTATTGGTGGACGTTACAGCACACGCAGAAATGCAAGCCATTACATCGGCATCTAATTTTTTGGGAGGCAAATACCTTCATAATTGCACACTTTATGTGACTTTAGAGCCTTGCCAAATGTGCGCCGGCGCCTTATATTGGAGCCAAATATCTAAAATTGTTTATGGTGCCACAGACAAAGAACGTGGATGTACAGCTTTAAATACAAAATTACATCCAAAAACAATTGTGGTTGGAGGGGTTATGGCTGAAGAATCTGCGGAATTGTTAAAACGGTTTTTTATTGAAAAGCGCAACTTGAATTAACGACGCTTACTCTTTTCACGATTACGCATCTTATCCAAATTTTCTTTGGTAAGCATATAATCTTTCACATCTTTATCCTTCCAGCGGTAGTAAGAAAACAATGGGAATACCACAAGAAACAATCCCACAACCCCAAACCCAATCATTTTTTCGGAGTATTCAGATTCTATAATAAATCCACAAGCAATACTGCTAAAGGTGAGAATAGTTAAAATGATAATTAGGATTTTCATTATTGTGTGATGTTAATTAATTTTCGTCGGTACATAGTCAGCAATTTTGATTTTGAAATAAATCCAACATAGATTTCGTCTCTAACCACGGGAAGATTCCAAGCATCGCTGTCTTGAAATTTCTTCATGATATCCGTCATTTTGTCCTTTTCGATGTCAATGATTTCTGGCGGATTTTGCATGACATCACTGGCATAGACTTCTTTATAAAGCGATTGGTCAAACATGATAGGGCGAATATCATCCAGCAAAATAACCCCTTTTAGTTTATTGGTGGCTTCATCAATCACAGGAAAGATGTTTCGGTTGCTTTTTACAACGGCTTCGTTGATAATATCTCCAAGGGTCATGGTCGTGGTTACTTTAGCAAAATGGTAATCCACTACCTTATTGATGTCCATCAACGTCAATATCGCATGGTCCTTGTTATGAGTGATGAGTTCGCCTTTGCGGCCAAGCTCCATTGTATATACCGAATGTGGATGAAAATGTTTGGTAATACTAAATGATATAGCAGCGGTCATCATCAATGGGATGAATAATTCGTAACCACCAGTGACCTCTGCAATAAGGAAAATGGCAGTCAGCGGTGCATGAAGCACGCCAGCCATAAGTCCAGCCATTCCTACCAATGTAAAATTACTTTCGGAGACAGGATAATTCGTCAACCCTATATTATTGATGATTTTGGCAACACAATTACCCATGATGCTTCCCATAAAGAGGGTTGGTGCAAAAATTCCACCGACACCACCTGCTCCAAAGGTTAAAGCACTTGCTATGATTTTAAAGAATACCAATCCAGCCAACAGTCCGATGACAATCCAAATATTGGTAAGATCGAGATTCAGGAAATTATTTTCAAGGGCATTTTCTAGATTACCACTGATTAAACTGTTCATTACATCAAAACCTTCTCCATACAGCGGCGGAATAAAATATACCAATATTCCAATGGAAACACCACCAATAACGAGCCTTTTTATTGGCGAATCAATCTTGTCGAATAGCTGCTGAACGCGTTCGTAAACTTCGGTAAAATAGATGGAAGTAAAAGCAGCAGCCACACCTAGAATGGCATAAAATGGAGCGTCTGATAGACTAAAACTATCCTCAATACGAAAGGGTAATAACACGTCATCGCCAAAGAAAAAATAGGAAGTCAGGATTGCCGAAAGTGAAGCCAATAATAAAGGCAACATGGATGCGATTGTCAAATCCAAACTAAATACTTCGATGGCAAAAATGATGGCGGCAATGGGTGCTTTAAAAATGGAGGACATTGCTCCCGCAGCTGCGCAACCAATAAGCAAGTTTCGAGTGGTTTGATTGACGTGAAATAACCGAGAAATATTACTACTGATTGCAGATCCGGTTGCAACTGTTGGCCCTTCCAAACCGACAGAACCTCCAAAGCCAACGGTGATTGGTGCTGTAAGAAGCGATCCAAACATTTGGTAACGTCTCATAATCCCTTTTCGTTTGGAAATGGCAAATAATGTCGAAGGAATTCCATGACT
>JBGTCT010000084.1:0-17248 GCA_041748695.1 Aquaticitalea sp.
TTGAAGCTTCCGCCAAATTACAAATTTTTTTAAAAACCATACCAGTACCTACCAGTTTTTTTTATATTTGTAAAATGAATATTATTTCGGTTAAAGAAAATCTAGGAATTCCTAAATATAAGCAAATCATCGTATCCGTAGAGAAGGCTTTGACTGATGGTGCTTTACGAAAAGGGGATGGTTTGCCTTCTATCAACAGTATCCGCAATAAATTTGACCTTTCAAGGGATACCGTTCTTATGGCCTTCAATGAATTGAAAAACAGAGGAATTGTGGAGTCCATTCCAGGGAAAGGCTATTACGTTAAAAGTGAAAACATTGCTGTTAAGAAAAAAATATTTTTACTCTTTGATGAATTGAATGCCTTTAAAGAAGATTTATACAATTCATTTATGGACACATTAGATGACAATGTCCATGTGGATATTTTTTTCCATCATTTTAGTTTTGATATGTTTTCAAAACTCATCTACGACAGCATTGGTAATTATAGTCAATACATCATAATGCCTGCAAATTTGAAACAAACGCATCGTGTTATTGATAAGTTGCCGAGCGATAAGGTTTATATTCTCGATCAAACTCATGAAGAATTGGCACACTATCCATCCATTTACCAGAATTTCGAAGACGATATTTTTAATAGTTTGATGCAGTCCTTTGAACGTATTAAAAAATATGAAACATTGGTATTGCTTTTCCCTGAAAAAAAACAACCACAAGGCATGTTATTGGGTTTTCAAAAATTCCGGAAAACCGTCAAATTTCCACATGAAGTCATCAATGATTTAAAGGATAGAGAACCAAAAGCAGGAGAAGTCTATTTGGTTTTGGATGATTCCAATTTAATCATACTCATAAAGAAATTGAAAGATCTTCAACTTAAAGTTGGGAAAGATGTTGGAATCATCTCATACAACGACACACTTTTAAAGGAAATTGTGGAAGGTGGCATCACGACCATTTCAACCGATTTTAACCAGATGGGCAAACGTTTGGCACAAATGGTCATCAATCAAGAACATTTAAAAATAGAGAATCCAAACAGCTTAATCATTCGAAATTCATTATAAAAGTGTTTACGGTTAATCACATAAAAAACAAATCAAAGTCTTCAAATTATATTGAAGTTAGTGATGCATCGCAACAAATGATTGCCAAAATTGATCTGAATCTGGGTGGCAGTCTGCAAGAATTGGTTTTAAATGGCAAAACCATTATTTCAAGTGAAGTGACCTTGCCTTATGACGAATCTTATGCCTCCGCAATTTTGTTTCCCTTTGCCAACAGGATTGAAAATGGCCAATATACTTTCAATAACACATCCTATCAGTTGCACATCAACAAGCTTGAAGAAAACAACGCCTTACACGGTTTGGTGTATAATAAACCCTTTAAAATTGTCCATCATAACTCATTTGACGATAAAGCCGTCGTCCATTTGCGTTACATAGAAACGGAAGGGCAAGTTGGGTTTCCTTTTAAATACATCATCACATTGACCTATGTACTTAAACTGAATTCAATGGAGTTAATTGTGGAAATCAAAAATTCAGATACATCGGCCTTCCCATTCACGGTTGGTTGGCATCCGTATTTTGTATCAAGCAATCTGCACGATAGTTTTTTGAATTTGGATTGCAGCAAAAGAATTTTGGTTAATTCACAAGGCATTCCAACCCATGAGGAATTGTATGCCAGTCCAGATGAAATTCAAGTAAAAAATGAAGAGTTTGACGATTGTTACGTTCTCAATAACAATTCTATCTCCTTTAAAACACCCGATTATAAGTTGAATTTCAGCTTTTCATCGGAAGAGAATTTCCTCCAACTTTACACCCCAAAAAATCGAAAAACCATAGCTATAGAGCCCCAAACTGGTTCAGCCAACAATTTCAATGATGAGCGAGGATTAAAAATATTGCAACCAAAAGAACTTTTTGAAGTGCGATGGAACATACAGATCGAATGATTTTTATTTTAAATTTTGAAGGCACAGCAAATGAATGAAGAACTCATCAAAAAAATAAAAACTACGTTTCTAGAAAAATTTGAAACAACTCCGCTTGTGATAAGTTCTCCAGGGCGCATCAATTTAATTGGTGAACACACCGATTATAATGAGGGATTTGTATTTCCTGCAGCAATTGACAAAGGGATTATTGCGGCCATTGGTCAAAGCAATTCGAAACTATGCACGGCATTCGCTTTGGATGCCCTCGAAAGCTATGAGTTTTCGCTCAACGATCTTCAACCAATTCTTAATGGTAATTGGCGAAATTATGTGATCGGCGTAGTTGCCGAAATTCAAAAAAAAGGAATTGAGGTCTTACCTTTTAATGTGGTTTTTGCTGGTGATATTCCAAAAGGTGCAGGTTTGTCTTCTTCCGCAGCTTTAGAAAACAGCATTGTATTTGGTTTGAATGAACTCTTTCAACTGAATCTTTCCAAGCATGAGATGATATATATTTCGCAGCTAGCGGAACACAATTATGTTGGTGTTCGCTGTGGTATCATGGATCAATATGCCAGTATGTTTGGACAAGAAAACCATGCCTTGTTATTGGATTGCCGAACACAGGAAGCCATTCCGTATAAATTGGATTTTAATGATTACGAACTGATACTGATCAACACCAATGTGAGCCATAATTTGGTAGATGCCGAATATAATGATCGCCGGAATATTTGCGAAAAAGTCGCTTCTATGCTCAAAGTTAGTTTTTTACGTGATGCAAGCGAAGAAGGTTTAAAACAGATTGAAAGCCAATTAACTCCAGATGAATATCAAAAAGCGCTGTACATACTTCAAGAAAACGATCGCGTTCTAAAAGCCGCAAAAATGATAGAGGATCAAAATCTTGAAGCTTTGGGAAGTCTCCTATATGAAGCACATCATGGAGCGCAGCATCAATTTAAAATCAGTTGCCCAGAACTCGATTTTTTAGTTGAGCAGGCCAAAAGCCATCCAAAAGTTATTGGAGCTCGAATGATGGGTGGTGGTTTTGGCGGTTGTACCATCAACATTGTACATCGAGATGCGATAGTGTTTTATTCCAAAGATATTTCAGAAGCATATTATCAAAATTTTGGAAAACACTGTTCCATATATCAGGTCAAATTATCACAGGGCACTCATAGTATTAAAAGTTAAAATGACATTATCATGAATGTAGATATACACAATTATTCACACAAACGCTATAACCCGCTTACAGGTGAATGGGTTCTGGTTTCTCCGCATCGCTCAAAACGTCCTTGGCAAGGTCAGGAGGAAGCGGCTTTGCCAGATAATCGGCCAACATATGATGAGACCTGTTACTTATGCGCTGGTAATGTGAGGGCAAATGGAGAAGTGAATCCAGATTATAATGATGTTTTTGTGTTTACCAATGATTTTTCGGCTTTGCAACACGATTCCAAAAGTTTCAAAATTGATGAAGGTTTGATTAAAGCAGAGGGCGAACAAGGTATTTGCAAAGTCGTTTGTTTCAGTCCTGATCATTCTAAAAGTTTGGCGCAAATGGATGTGAAAGACATTCAAAAAGTGGTTCATACATGGCAGCATGAATTTAAAAGTTTGAGTAAACAGGAAGGCATTAATTATGTTCAAATTTTTGAAAACAAAGGTGCCGTTATGGGCTGCAGCAACCCGCATCCTCATGGCCAAATTTGGAGCCAGTCCAGTATACCAAATGAAGTTGAAAAAAAGGATCAACATCAATCAGATTATTTTCAAAAGCATCAAAAAACACTTTTAAGCGATTATCTAAAACAGGAATTGCAACTAAAGGAACGCATAATTTTTGAAAACAGGGCCTTTGTAGTATTGACACCTTTTTGGGCTATCTGGCCTTACGAAGCCATGATCATTCCAAAATCTGCACAAAAAGATATTACATCAATGACGGATGAAGAAACCATCTTATTTGCCGAAGCAATTTCGGTTTTGACGAAAATATATGACGGGGTGTTTAATTGTTCGTTTCCATATTCGAGTGGAATTCATCAAGCGCCCTCCAATTCAAAGCAGAACGAACATTGGCACTGGCACATGAGTTTTTATCCCCCTTTATTGCGAAGTGCGAGCGTAAAAAAATTTATGGTTGGCTACGAAATGTTCGCCAGTCCGCAACGTGATATTACCCCAGAATCGGCAGCCGATACTTTGAAACATTTGGCCGATAACCTTTATAAAACATAACGAAATGAAATCGCTATGATTTTGAAGCACCAACAAAAATTATTTAGAGCGATTGCATATGACTAATAAAAAACAATAAACATCTACATATGAAACCACAAAAGGTATTAATGCTTCTTTTTATGCTATCCCTTGGTATGGCATTTTCACAACAAAAAGATTCTAAAGGCAACGTATTTGTGGATAAGAATGGCACGATGCGATGGGAAAAAACCAAGGAAGAAGTTCACGGTTTTGGAGTTAATTACACGGTTCCGTTCGCTCATGCCTACAGAACCGCAAAGCGAATGGGAGTTGATCCAAAGCAAGCCATTGACAATGATGTATATCATTTTACCCGACTGGGTTTTGATTTGTACCGTGTGCATGTTTGGGACACCCAAATCAGCGATTCCGTAGGCAATCTGCTACAGAATGAATATCTGGATGCTTTTGATTATTTGGTACAAAAGTTGAAACAGCACAACATCAACTATGTCATTACACCTATAGCTTTTTGGGGCGATGGCTGGCCTGAACCCGATACAGAAACTCCGGGATTTTCACATAAATATGGAAAGGATAAATCCTTGACAAATCGAGACGCTATCAAAGCGCAAGAAGCGTATTTGTTTCAATTTTTGAACCATGTCAATCCTTATACAAACCTGGCCTATAAAAACGATCCAAGCGTGATTGCTTTTGAAGTCAGCAATGAACCTCATCATAGAGGAGAAGCGTCCGAAGTGACCAAATTTGTAAAAGGGATGGTGGATGCCATGCGTAAAACAGGAACCAAAAAACCGATATTTTACAATATGAGTCATGCGGTTCAGTTTATGGATGCCTATTTTAAAGGGGGAGTAGACGGTGGAACGTTTCAATGGTATCCGACAGGTTTGGGCTATCAACAGGAATTATCAGGGAATTTATTGCCAAATGTCAATGACTATAATATGCCATTTGAAAACATCATCAAAAAGCATCGTGGAGCCAAATTGGTATATGAGTTCGACGCAGCAGATGTTGGTAAATCATATATTTATCCAGCCATGGCGAGGAGTTTTAGAACTGCAGGCATTCAAATTGCAACACATTTTGCCTACGATCCCACCTTTATGGCAGCCAATAATACCGAGTACAATACACATTATATGAATTTGATGTACACACCGCAAAAGGCCTTGAGCCTGAAAATCTGTTCCGAAGTATTTCATGAAATTCCGATGTATGCTGAATTCGGGACTTATCCTCAAAATACGACGTTTGGGGATTTTAAGGTGAATTATATGAATGATTTGGCTGAATATAATTCCGAAGAGAAATTCTTTTATACCAATGCCACTAAATCGATTCCTAAAAATGAATCGAAATTAAAGGAAATTGCAGGATTTGGAAATTCTGAATTGGTTCAATATGATGGAGTAGGAGCGTACTTTCTAGATAAAATTTCCGATGGCACTTGGCGACTGGAAGTAATGCCTGATGCCGTTTGGGTCAATGATCCTTTTGGAAGAAATAGTGCCGACAAAACAGTAGGTGCCATCAAATGGGAAACACGTCAAATGACACTTAATGTGAAAGATCTTGGCAGCGATTTTAATATCGAAGCCATAAATAATGACAATTCATTTTCCACCAAATCGGATGGAAAATCCTTTGCAATTCGACCAGGAACCTATATGATTTCCAGAGAAGGTTCAGCGAAAAATTGGAGTGCGAGCGACTCGTTCAAAACTAATTCACTTAATGATTTTTTTGCGCCTGAAACAACCGTTGATAAACCTTGGTTAGTCCATACTCCGATTAATGAAGTTGTAGAAAACGAGCCGATGTTGGTTTCTGCAAAATTTGTCGCTCCAACAAAGCCTAAAGAGATGATGCTTTCTGGCTTTAATAGCGACGGTAAGTACTTTAATATCATGATGGAAGAAAATGCTCCTTACCAATATGTCGCAGAAATTTCTTCCGAAACCACAAAAAAGGGCTTTATAAACTATAACATCATTGTAAAAATGGGAGATGACAGTCAGGTAACATATCCTTCAGGTAAGGATGGAAGTCTGTATGATTGGGATTTTTATGATCGAACTCCCTATAAAGTTACAGTCGTTCCAAGCACAAACCCGATTTATTTGTTCGACGCCTATGAAGATTCAGAAGTCCTCGTAAAAGAATGGCGAAAAGGGTTTAAACTCATCCCGACAGAACAAAAAAACGAAGCCGAATACCAAATGAACATCGGAAAATTATTTGTTGTTGATGAAGAAAATTTAAATGCAGATCCTTTATATGATTATTCATTCAAGCATTTTGTGATGGATGAATTAAAAGGAAGAAAGAGTGAATTAAATCAAAAAGATACCCTCGTGTTTTACGGACGAAGTTTAAATGAGAAGCCCTTCAAAATTCAGATTGCATTTGTTTTAGAAGATGGCTCTTCTTATGGAAAAGTGATTGAAGTAGGTACTGAATTGAAGACCTATAAAATGGCAATCAGCGATTTTAAACCTGTCAAAACTGTTACATTGCCGAGACCGTATCCTAGCTTTTTGCCCTATCATTTAAATTATAATATAGAATCTGTTTTTGATATTAATACAATTGAAAGCCTGCAATTTTCCATAGGGCCAGAGATTCCAAAGGAAGCCCTAACCGATGATTATGGCCTTGGAATTATCAGTGTCACATTACAATAAAACAGAAAAAAGCCTTCCCAAATTTGGAAAGGCTTTATCAATTTAATTGGTTGGTTATTAAAATTTAGACTAAAGCTTAATTAATTTAGAAGTTAACGATTGACCGTTTGAATTTTCAATTGTCACCAAATAAATACTTTGTTTTAAATCAGAAATATCGAAGGAATCGTTTTCAGTAAAATCGCCTTTAAATGTTTTTACCAACTTTCCGGTAAGGTCGTATATATTCAATTCAGCAACCGGCTGATTGATATTGAACGCATTGTTTACAGGATTTGGATAGATTTTAAACTGCGATCCTAAATCCACATCTTCAATACTCAATGTAGACGACTGATTTCCAAACATTCTAAATTGTCCTGCTGGAATGCTAATAGGAGATGTCGTACTAGTGACATTTATGTTTGTGTTGCCAGTGGGATCCATCAAGTCATACCAGATTCCTGTATAAGGAAAATTAGGCGTAACATTTTGGCTAGTCACATCAAAATTGGAAAGCACCACAACATTTTTAAGTTGCGTAGATGGCAAGCTGTTGTCAAAAACATAAATTTTAGGAGTCAAAGTGTTTCCCGAATTTATGTCATAATCACCTTCAAAAACTGCTTCCTCTTTTTTAAGTTGAATCATTCTCGCCCAATCGTTGTATATTTTGTTTCTATTAGTATCTCCCAACCAATTTTGCGTCCATTGCGGTTGAGGTTTAGTGTCCAATTTACAATCACCATCAGTGCCTCCAGGTTCGTTAACTGTTCCATTATTACAAGTAAAGATGGAATTTTGCATTCCCAGTTCACCAAAATGCCAAATCATCTTTGGACCAGGTATTGGAATAGTTACAGCGCCAAGAGCGGACATTCTAGATAAGGCAATGTTCAAATTGGTAACGTCATGAGACGGGTTGGAACTATTACCAAATTGTAGATTCTTATACATCAAACGTTCCTCATCATGGCTTTCTGCATAGCCCACGACCCGAGCGCCCAAAAATTGAGAACGCGATTTGTGGCCAACACCTTTGATGTCGTTATTGGAGTTGTAACCCATTGTGAGTTGGTTGTATTGTTCGGTCATTTTCCCCCACATCATGATGCCTTTACCTTCATTGAACCGATAATTTGCCCACTCTTTCTCTTCATTTTCAGAACCCAAATGCTCAAAAATGACATAATGATTAGGATCTAAAGACCAAGAATAATCGGCATATGCTTTTAATACATCAACTCTATCTTGTTGGTAAGAGTTAGTACAACCTTCATTGCTCGCAGTGCAATTTTGTGTGAAACCTTTTGTTAAATCCCATCTAAATCCATCGATTTTGAATTCTTGTACCCAATGCTTAATTACGCGTTTCACGTAATTTTGGGTCATCGCTTTTTGATGGTTAAAATCATCTCCAACGCTATATGAATGCGTTGCTACTTGATTAAAATATGGGCTTTCTGAGCTTGGTCCGCCCCAACCATCACCGTCTGGATCATTCATCCACATACGCACCATAGGATTTCTTCCGAAGGCATGGTTAAGAGCAAGGTCAAGAATGACCGCAATGCCATTTTGATGGCAGAGATCAACAAACTCTCTTAGCTTATTTTCTGTACCATAATATTTGTCCAAAGCCATGTGGTATGCCGTATTGTAACCCCAACTTTCGTTGCCTTCATATTCCATGATTGGCATAAGTTGGATGGCATTGACATTAAGATTTTTGAAGTAGTCAATTCTATCAATCAACGACTGATAATTTCTATTAGCATTAAAATCACGTATAAGCACCTCGTAAACAATTAAATCTTCTTTCTTTGGCTTATTAAAATTAGTAACTTGCCAGTTATAAGGTGTTTGACCAGTTTTAAGGACAGAGACCTCACGTTCTTGTCCAGAAGGATAAGCGGGAAGATTTGGATACGATATTGAAGGGATATCTGGATCGTCAAATGGCGACAAGACTAAAGTCGAAAAAGGATCGGCCGTTTTAACCTCTGCGGGTGAATTTGCTATCGGATTTGTATCATAGACCCAATACTGATACGTTTCAGTTTGATTAGGCGTTAGACCTGTCAACTCGATCCAAAATTTGTTTGAAGAGGCAGTAGACGTTGGGTCTTTCTTCATGAGATGTGCATTATCGCGTTGGTAATTGTTAAAACTACCCGCTACATATACAAATTCCTTTCCTGGGGCATTTACCACCAAAGTCGCTTTTGTGGGGTCTGACGAGTTATAGTTGATACCATCAATCAAACCTGCAGGTACAGCTTGTGTTGTTACTGTAGGTGCAATAATAAGATCAAATGATTTTTCACCAGAATCGGTTGACCCTTGAGGTGTACCTACCACTTTTATCACTCCACCAGTGGTAAGATTGGTTAATGTCGTAGAATACGTTGGGAATCCATTCCCTGAAGCAATTTGTGTGTTATTCAGAAAAACCTTGAAGCCACCTACAACAGTATTTCCTTGTACTCTCATAACAGCTGAAATTGTCAGGCTTCCTCCTGAATTTACTACCACTGGATTCGAAGTTGGATTGGTTATGGTTACCTGAACTTTTCCGACAGGGGTGATAAAATCTTGAGATTTCTTATCACCAGTTCCATCTTTAGCCTTCACAAGCATTCCCATTGATGCAATATTGGTGGCTCCGAAAAATGTCGTAGGAGTTAAAGTATAGCTGTAAGTTCCATTACCATTATTAGTCATTTTTTGGACTTCACTGGAATTGGTCCAAACCCCGTTATTTGGGGAGTCCTCAATGTAATTGCCATTTTGATCCCTTCGCCATGCCCATAAATAGATGTTGTCTGGTTGACCAGCATTCCAAATGGTAGGATTGACGCCAGAAACTGTAATTGTTATTTGTTCATCCTCATTAAATGAGGCGGGACTAATGGTGAAGGTTGCATTTTGAACTTGTCCAAAACTTTGAACCGTTAAAATGAATAAGACTATAAATTGTAAAAAGTTTTTCATAACATTTTTTTTAGAAAGAAAAGGCTATGTTTGTGCATAGCCTTTTCAAGTATAATTAAAATTGATACTATGGAATTCTACATAATTATTATTCTAATGTAATCACCTTATTAACAGTGTCTATTGTTAGAAAATATGTTCCTGTAGTTCCCACAAAGGCAAAATTAGAGTCACCATCCCCAGCGTTAACTAATTTTGAATCAATGGTATATCCAGCATCTGCATAGAAAGGATAGTTTCTTCCTGAATCCCAGTTAGTGGCCTCGGTAAAGAATCTGAAGTTATTGTCTGCTCCACCATTATTTTGGAAGGCAACATTACCTGACCAAACACCGTCAGCTGAACACATTAATTCAACAGGTGAAGTCCAAGCCCAACCAGCAGTAGGTAATCCAGCGCCTACACCATATAATATATCAACTTCACAGGCGCCACCAGCTTGAGCATCTCCTAATGTAATAGTTTTGTTAACTGTATCTATTTCTAGGCTGTAAAGACCTGAAGTTCCAACAAATGCGAAGTTAGAATCACCATCCATGGCATTTACTAAATTTGAATCTATAGTATAACCAGCATCCGCAAAGAACGGATAATTTTGCCCAGAACCCCAGTTAGTAGCCTCTGTAAAAAATCTAAAATTTGAATTATCTAGAGCTCCACCATTATTCAGTTCAACATTGCCTGAATATACTCCTGTACCGGTACATGCAAAAACAGCAGGATTTGCCCAATCCCAACCAGCAGTAGCAATACCTGCGCCTACTGCAAAAAGTTGATCTAAATCACAGACAGCTACAACTTCTGTGTTTTCTGGAAGTACTAAAGTAAGTGCTTGAGCAGAGGAAAAAGTTTCCAACTCTCCAGTTCCAATGTAAGCTCTTAATCTAAACCATACTTGGCCAGAATTAGGATTGTCAGTATTAGGATCATTATCCAAACCAGCTTGAGCTGCAAGTGACAATAAGTCTCCAACAGTTATCGCAATTGACTTTCCTGCAGTACTACCTACAACATTCATGTCAGTAAAATCTCCTGATACAGAGCTTTGTAGATCATAAGTTACAGCGGTAGGGACATCAAAATCTGCACTTTCCCATGTAAAACGCTCTCCTAAGTTTCCTGAAGTTGCAGGTGTTAAAACGTATTGTGAAGAAAAAGAATTCGTAAAACTAAATGCACCTGGTTCTTGAGCGGTAAATATAATAGGATCTTCCGAGCAAGAATTGAAGCCTAAAGCGGCTACAAATAATACTAATAATATTTTAATTTTTTTCATAACTATATTTTTAATGATTAATAACCTGGGTTTTGTTGTAAATTAGGATTAGCACTTAAATCTGATGTTGGAATAGGAAACACATCTCTAAACGATGGGGTGGTTGTACCAGTTTTCACATTTCCTTTCCAAGGCCAAACACCGTTTTCAGTAAACTGATTGAAACGTATTAAATCAGTCCGTCTGTGACATTCCCAGTACAATTCGCGGGATCTCTCGTTTAGTATAAAATCTAATGATAATTCACTACTTGTAATGTTTGCACTACTATTTCCATAAGCTCTTTCTCTTAAAAGGTTAATGTAGCCTACTGCAGTTGCCATTGAACCGCCGCCACCTCTTAAGGTGGCTTCTGCATACATTAAATAAGCATCTGCCAATCGAAACATTGGAAAATCTGTGTCTGGAAAATCTCCTGTTGGATCAGATCCCTTATTACCGTTTCTGTCTACGTTTTTGTATTTAGCGACTGCATATCCATTGTTGAATGCTGATACATTGTTAATTTCTAATGATTGTCCGTCTGTAAAGAACAATTCTCTTCCATCTTCAGAGTTTTCCATGCCTGGAAATTTTTCAACAAATGCGCTAGTAGTTCTTACTCCTGCCCAACCACCATTGATGCCAAAAGCAGCAGCGCTCATACGACCACCTACAGGCGCATGAACCATAAAGGTCATACCACCATATGCTTGTGTAAATAA
Source organism: Aquaticitalea sp. (assembly GCA_041748695.1). Taxonomy (GTDB): domain Bacteria; phylum Bacteroidota; class Bacteroidia; order Flavobacteriales; family Flavobacteriaceae; genus JBPOFM01. The sequence goes on from JBGTCT010000084.1 coordinate 11,836, forward strand.
ACCATCAAATGCAATTGGGAAAATGATTTCATTTGATTGATGATTATCAGCTAAGAATAGATGTTCATAATTTCCTTCTAATGAGTATTGATTAGAGCTTATTACTTTTTCTACTTGAATTCTTGCGTCGGAATATCTGTCTGATCCAATATAGACCTCTGCATTGAGATACAATTTGGCTAAAAGCATCCATGCTGCAGCTTTATCTGCGCGTGCGTACTCATGTTGACCAGCTTCAACTAAATCAACTTCAATTGCCAATAATTCCGATTCAACGTAGTTGAACAGATCTTGTGCATTAGTTTGAGTTGGCAAGAATGCCCCAACGGGATCATTTTCTGTGGTAAAAGGCACATTTCTGTAAAAGTCCAGTGCGTGATAAAAACTTAAAGCCCTCATAAAACGGGCCTCTGCCCTAAATGTTTTAATTTCTGCCTGTAAGCTCGATTCAACACCTCTTTCATTTAATTTTTCATCAGTTGTTTGTCTAATAAATTCATTACACAAACTGGTTTGATAAAAAATTCTGTCATACATCGTACTGATAAATTCATTACCTGCAGTCCAGTTTTGATAATGAAGATCTTTAATGGTACCATCGTTCCATCCTATGATTGCTTCATCGGTAGTTAATTCAGTCAAATACCAATACAATCGCAAATAGTTGGAGAATCCTTCGTCTAGTCCAGCAATATCAGGATTACCAGCAGGGCCTTGTTGCCCACTTAAGGCAATACCTGCGTAGATTTTTGCTAAAAATGATTTGTATGATGCAGGATCATCAAACACCTCATCAGCCGTAGCTTGGTTAATTGGTTTAAGGTCATCAATTTCTTTTGTACAGGAAGCGATAGCCAAAAAACCAAGAACCAATAGCGTTGTTTTTTTAAGTTTGTTTAACATAATTTCTTTCTTTTAATAGTTCTTTTTTTTAAAATAAAAAGTTCAGTCCCAGAACAAATGTTCTTGGTCTAGGATAAACGTTGTTGTCAACACCACTCGCGATTTCAGGATCCAAACCAGAATAATCAGTTATTACGAAAACGTTTTGAGCGGTTAATGAGGCGCGAAATTTAATTTTTTCAAAAGGAATATTATAACCCAAAGAGATGTTGTCGAGTTTCATAAATGAAGCATCTTCTACATATAGATCGGAAAACTGTTGATTTTCCATAAAACCTGTATTTAATACATCTGTACTACCATTACCATAATGCTGATTACCTACTTGATTTAAAATAGCTTGACCATATCCGTTTGCTGATTTGAAGTTGTTGTACATATAGTTTCCTAAACTTCCTCTCAAGGTAAAGCTAAAATCTAGGTTTTTATAATTCATACTTGAAGTAAAACCGAAGAAAGCATCTGGGGTTGGGGACTGATATCTGTATTTGTCGTTATCATTGATGATGTTATCTCCATTTAAATCGACATAAACATTTTCTAAAGGCCTTCCGTTGGCATCATAGACTTGTTTAAAGACATAAAACGCGTTAGGTTGAAATCCAACAGTATTGATTTGAATTAAGTTTCCAACACCTCCTGATAGACCAGGTCCTGTAGGTGTTCCTATAGAGCCAGGGGCATCAACCAAATTAAGTTTGGTAATCTCCACATCACTTAATGTAAAGTTGGTATTAACGTCCCATCTAAAATTATCATTTCTTACAGGAGAAAAGTTAATTCCCAACTCAAGACCCCTACTGACCGTTTCACCCACATTCTGATCTAAGAAATTTTCAAGATTACTTCCTGCAGGTACTGGAGCAAATTGCAACAAATCTTTATTCTTTCTATGGTACAGGTCTATGGTTCCTGTGACTTTATTTCCAAAAAGTCCGTAATCTAAACCAACATTATACATTGTTGCCTCTTCCCACTTAAGGTTCTCATTATAACCTTCTGGTCTGATGGTTGGAAAAAACTGATTCCCAAATTGATATTGGGCTTGAATGTTACCTTGGCTGTAAACACCTAAATATGGAAACGATCCACCAATGCCTTGCTGACCTGTTATACCCCAACTGAATCTCATTTTCAAATTGCTTAAGGTTTGAGAATCCTTTAAAAAATCTTCATCTGAAGCCAACCAGGCAAATGCGGCTGATGGAAAATTACCGTTTCTATTATCAGGAGAGAATCTTGATGTTATATCCCTTCTGTAAGTTCCAGTAAAAATATATTTATTAGCCAATGTGAATTCAGCTCTTCCAAAATAGGATTCCAAAATCAATTGAAATGGAGATGGAGGCACAATTGCATCAAAGTTTCCTGTACCAGTATTCAAGTCTCGAGACTCACCTAAATTGTAGAATCTTTGGTAGGTATGACCTGCAGTAATATCAACTCTAGTAACTACTGAAGTCAACTCTTTCTTATAGTTGAAGTAAAGATCTAAAAGTCTGTTCTTGTTGGTGCCAAAATAAGTACCTTGTTGAGGGAATTGACCACTATTTAAATTGTTGAAACCAGCTTCACGATTTGTGAAATATCGACCATCATATTCTTCATAATCAAAACCTGCGTTAACATTAAAGCGTAATTCAGGTAAAAAATGAAATTTATAATCCAATTGAATGTTAGAAATGTTTCTTTTGGCACGTTGTCTGTTATCTCTTAACATCAATAACGAAACAGGGTTTCTTGGTGCAAGATTTCTAACACCATCTTCATCTTCAAATTCAAAAAAACCGGCAAAATTACCTTCAACAGCTTGCGTTGGATCAAAAAAGAGCGCACTACCAATAGCACCTTCATCAGCAAAACGATTATCTACCAAACTCCCTTTTGAGGTTACATTCACTCTTAAGTGGTCGTTAAACAAGCGATGCTCATAATTGAGGTTTAATGCATTTCTTCTATATTGAGAGGTCATCAAAATACCATTTTGATTAGCAAGGTTATAGTTAACCCTTATGGAGCTATTCTCAAAACCTTTAGAAACCGTTAAATTATGAATACCACCTTCAGCCGTTTCATAAATTTGATCTTGCCAATCTGTTCTGGCGTTCCCCAATAAGCTCTCGTCACCTCCATTATCGATGATATATTGTCTGAATTGATCTGCGCTCAACACATCTACCTTATCTATTAATTTGCCTGTAGATGCTTGCACATCATATTCTACCTGCAATGGTGCATTTGTTTTTCCTTTCTTGGTGGTTATGATAACAACACCAGCCGTTGCACGCGAGCCGTAAATTGCCGTTGCAGAGGCATCTTTAAGTATGGTGTAGCTGTCAATCTCGTTTGGGTTAATAGAGTTAATACTACCACCGCTCAACGGGACACCATCCACAACTATCAACGGACTATTATTGGCACTTAAAGAACCACCATTTCTAATTCTGATTTCTGCACCCGATCCTGGAGAACCAGAAGATGAGGTGATACGCACACCTGCAGATTTACCTGCCAAAAGGTTTTCTGGAGATACAATTGCTCCCTTATTAAAGGATTCCGAGTCTATTTTTTCCAGAGATCCAGTAGCATCTTTTATGGTAGTTGTACCATACCCAATAACAACAACTTCATCAAGAGCTGCTGCATCTTCTGATAATGAAACATTTAATGTAGATTGATTGGTATAGGCAATTTCTTGGGTTTTGTATCCTACAAATGAAAATACAAGTATATCCCCTGTGTTTACAGATAATGTATATCTTCCGTCAAAATCAGTTGTCGTACCTGTGCTTGTTCCTTTTATAATAACATTGACACCAGGCACAGGCAATCCACTGGAGCCCTCTGTTATAACTCCCGAAACTGTAGATTGTGACATCAAAATTGAGGGAAATAATAACGTTAATAGTAATAGACTATTTAAAAATGTTTTCATACACTATTCTTAAGAGTTAGTTGCTTTTAAATTCTATATATTTTCACTTCTCGGGTTAAATCTATGTAAATTTTAAGTATCTTCAGTGTAAGATGCTTTTATTCGATGAGCGAAAACGTTTTCGTGTTAAAAACTTTTTTGTAGTTGGCTAGAATGCAGTGAAAATAAGCAAAATTTATCAATTTATCAATTTATAAGTAGTTTTGCTTTCAACTTCGGAATTACAAAAGTAAATAAGTCGACATAATTTACTAAATTGAACCCTTTACAAATATTCAATGAAAAGAAAAATCACACTCAAACAAATTGCAAAGGAACTTGATGTTTCTATTTCTACAGTCTCAAAAGCATTGCGAAATAGCATTGAAATAAGTGAGGACACAAGAGAGAAAGTGCAAGCATTTGCCAAACTGTACAACTATAGACCCAATAACATCGCATTAAGCCTAAAAAATCGGAAAACGAAGACCATAGGTGTCATCATTCCCGAAATTGTACACCATTTTTTCTCTAAAGTGATACAAGGTATTGAGCTGGTTGCCAATAAACGTGGATATAACGTCATTGTAGGGCTGTCCAACGAATCGTTTGCAAAAGAGGTCATCAATATGCAAATGTTAGCCAACGGAAGCATCGACGGATTTATTCTATCAATAGCCAAGGAAACATTACAGCAGCAAGATTACCACCACTTTAACGAAACAATAAGTCAAGGGATGCCCATTGTGATGTTTGATAGGGTCATCCATGAAATCAACTGCGACAAAGTCATTATTGATGATATGAAAGGCTCCAAAAATGCTGTTGATAAATTGCTGCGCAATGGTTGTAAAAATGTCGCTATTATTACCACAAAAGATTATGTGAGTGTTGGCAGATTGAGGACCCAAGGTTACCTTCAGGCCTTGGAAGATCACAAAATGAGTCCAGATGCCAAATTGATTTTAAAGGTTGATGACGAATTGGTTTCCGAAGATCATTTAGATTCACTGGAAGTGGAAATTGAATCCTTATTCAAAGAGAACCAAAACATCGATGGTGTATTTGCCGTCAACGAACTATATGCCATCATCGCCATGAAGGTCGCACGTAAAATGGGGCTGAAGATTCCAGATGACATTCAGTTTATTGGTTTTACGGATGGCGTGCTTTCCAAACATGCAACTCCAAGTTTGACAACGGTGAGTCAACATGGTCAGCAGATGGGCGAAAAGGCTGCAGATTTGCTAATCAATAAGCTTGAAAACGAAGAAGAGGAAGAACACTTTGAAACGATAGTCATTGAAACGAATCTAATCGAACGAGAATCCACCAAATAATTAATTTAATAGTTTTATTTAAAAACTTTAGTATATTTACGCCTTATTCAAATACAATCAGAACTTATATTTTCACTTCTCACCTTAAGTTTTGATAAGTTTACCGCTTATCAACAGTAGTAATTTAAACATACTATAAATGAAAAAGCGTTCACTCGGATTTTGGGAAATCTGGAACATGAGTTTCGGGTTTTTAGGAATCCAAATGGGTTTTGCCCTACAAAATGCTAATGTCAGCCGTATTTTTCAAACGCTA
>JBGTCT010000085.1:0-1802 GCA_041748695.1 Aquaticitalea sp.
ATATTGGCAGCGCTAGGTCAAGCATTTTTTTCAATGAGCATTGGATGGGGTATCATGATCACATACGGATCTTATCTGCCTAAAGGTTCGAATATTGTAAGCAGCGGTATTTGGGTTGGTATAATGGATGCGGGCGTTGCCTTACTTGCAGGATTCATGATTTTCCCAGCTGTTTTTGCTTTTGGTAAAGACCCAGCCCAAGGGCAGGCACTTGTATTTCAAGTACTTCCTGAAATATTTCAGTCAATGCCTGGCGGATCTATAATTGGAGCGCTGTTCTTTTTACTATTAATGGTGGCTGCGCTGACTTCTTCAATTTCCATGTTAGAAGTTCCTGCTTCCTACTTTATGGATGAGAAAAAATGGAGTCGTAAAAAAGCTGCATGGATTGTTGGAGCTTTGGTGTTTATTGTTGGTGTCCCATCAGCTCTATCACATGGAGCAAGTGATTTTTTTACAACCATCGAAATGCCACTGCCATGGTTAGATGCACCTAAAGTTGGTGTGCAAGGTATTCTTGATTATTTATTTGGGGAGTTGTTTATTGTCATTGTTGCCTTTACTACATGTACGTACGTAGCTTGGAAAATCCCTATAAAAAATATTGTAGAAGAATTAGCAGATGGCTCAGAGCAGTTTTCAGTTGGAAGCGCAGCTTCAAATGCATTCGTTTTCTTCATTAGATATGTATGTCCACTTGTGATCCTTCTTGTCCTCCTTAATATGTTTGGATTATTCGGAGTTTTTGTTGGTGCATAAAAAGCAGAAAATTATTCAAAAAAATGGGAGGTGATAGCCTCCCTTTTTTTTTGATTTAACTTCTTGTCGTTTAATATTTTCTTTGCCGGATTCCGTTTTTATCTAATACTGTTAAGGCGCTATCGAAGTCAAATTCATTTTTATTTATTAAGGTTTCGATCACTTTCCCAGGCTCATCTGGTTCATATGAATCTAAGCGAAGATAAATCACACCGCGTTGTGGCTTGTAGTTATGCTTGAAAATGAGTTCTCCATAATCTCTATCAAACGTCAAAATAGTTCGATCTTCATTAATTGCGATATCCATCACTGCATTGTCCTTGATACTTGGATTATCAAGTCCAACCGAACTAATATCGAAACCTTTACTTCTCAAATAAAGCACACTTTTTAGCGGAAAATTTTCGTTCGCTAATAGTTTCATGAACAACTAGGCGGTCTTTTTTGTAGGTGTAAACAACAGACCATCTTGAATGCATTCCTGTATGTATGCAAAGACTGCTTGCAATGATTCTTTTGTCAGACGTGGAGAGTTTTCAAGAATTTTATCCTCCGTCCAACCTTGTGCTAAAAGTCCAACGATATGCTCTATTGAAATTCGGGTTCCCTTTATAGTAGGTTTACCTAAAAGGACTTCTTTGTCTGATACTATGTATTCTTGCCAGTTCATATCCCAAATTTAATGTTTTTTCAACGTTTTAAATTTTAAAATAGTTGCAGGATACCACCCTAGACTAATTAACCATTTGCCAACCATTCATGAATCCTTTATAATTTTTCGCGTCACCACAATCAATCCAAAATCTCCACAATGGGTTGCCCTGTCATTCCGCTTGGAAATTTGATCTTTAAAATTCTGGAAACAGTTGGCGCAATATCTGTGATGGAATGATACTGATTGGATGAACCTTTCGTAATTCCCTTTCCAAAAAATAATACGGGCACATGTGTATCATAACTATAGCCCGTACCATGTGTGGTGCCCGTTTTACTACTGGACGAAAAATAACCGGACTCCGGAATAATTACCAAGTCACCGGATC
>JBGTCT010000086.1:0-3213 GCA_041748695.1 Aquaticitalea sp.
ATAATATAAATATTGCTTGTTTGCCGTAAGGTTGTTCTGTATCAAAATAATTTTCGATTTCACCTTGATGCGATGCAGATAATATATTTAACCAGCCAAAACCTACCAAAAGCAGAAATATTACTATGGTAATCCAATCCAGTCTTAAGCCGCGATGCTCTCCGTGCATTTTTTAAATTGAGGATTTAGCTTTTATATCAATGTCTTTTTTGGCTTTGAGATTGGTGTCATCCTTTTTCAATTCTATGATATCGATCGTTGCGCCTTTGTTTATTGTGAATGGTTGACCGGAATATGGTTTCTTATACTCGCTTTCGAGACCATGAGTCAAAATCCAAGTTTCCATATCTGTTCGGGTTATTTCGTCCCTGATGTACTTTTCGATCATTAAACTCGCAATTCGTCCTGCAAAACGACTTCCCCAATAGCCATTTTCTACAAATACTGCTATTGCAATTGTTGGATTGTCTTTTGGTGCAAAGGCCACAAAAATGGAATGATCCGTTAATTGTGTTTTAACGCCATTAATTTTTGTAAAATTTTCAGCAGTTCCAGTTTTGCCACATATTTCTATGCCAGGAATTCGAACCATTGAGGCCGTGCCAAAATTATAAACATCAAACATTCCCTGAACGATGGGTTCAAAATGTTCTTTATCAATGGTCGTGTAATTTTTCGTTGTATATTTTGGGTCAATAGTTCCACCTTGAATACTTTTGATGATGTGAGGCGTGTAATAATAGCCACGATTTCCCACTGCAGCAGCCATATTTGCCAATTGTATGGGAGTTGTTAACACTTCCCCTTGACCAATAGCATTGGACAGGTTATAGGTGCTTCCCCAGCGATTATCACCATACAGTCTGTCATAGGTTTTACTATTGGGAATTTTACCTGGCTGCCCTACCGATAAATCATTGTTGAGATAATTTCCCAAACCAAAGCTTTTTAAATGATCGCTCCATATGTCCAAGCCATCTCCTGGATCTTTATGTTTGTCAACAATCCGTCTATAAACATTTGCAAAATAAGCATTGCATGAGTTGTATATTCCACCGTTCATCGCGAGTGGACTTGGATGACTGTGGCAACCCATTTTTCGACCGCCATAACTGTATCCATGATTGCAACCAAACCGTTCTTCGGTATTGACAACTCCTTCTTGAAGACCGATGAGGGCATTCAGAATCTTAAAAGGCGATCCTGGAGGATACATTGCCTGTAATCCTCTGTCGTACAAAGGTTTTGCAATGGTGTCATTATATAGTTTTGTAAAATTTGCCGAACGTTGTCGTCCAACCAAAAGATTAGGATTGTAAGTTGGTGCAGAAATCATCGCCAGAATTTCCCCACTACTTGGATCGATGGCAACGATACCTCCACGTTTGTGCTTCATCAACAGTTCCCCATATTCTTGAAGCTTCGCGTCAATCGTTATGGTTATATCTCGACCCGACTGTGGAAGCGTATCGTACATACCGTCTTTATAGGGTCCGATATCGCGATTGAATCTATCCTTTTGTATGAATTTAATTCCTTTAACACCACGTAACACTTCCTCATAAGTTTGTTCAACCCCTTGCTTGCCAATTAAATCCCCCATTTCATAGTAAGGCTGATTCTCAATAATATAATTATTGACCTCACCAATATCCCCGAGAACATTGGCTCCAATAGTGGTTTGATAATCTCTTAAGGAGCGTTTTTGAATATAAAAACCTTCAAATTTTCGGATTTTTTCCTGAAGCATTGCAAAATCATTCCTTGATAACTGCGGAATAAATACAGACGGCAATCGAGGGGAATAGTTATAAGCCTTGTTGTAAATGTTCAAAAAATCTTGTTTAGTGATTTTTAAAAGAGAGCACAATTCCAAAGTATCCAGTGGTTTTACTTCCCTTGGAATTACCATGACATCATAAGAAGGTTGGTTGGCAACCAAAAGGGCTCCATTTCTATCATAGATATAGCCTCGTTTTGGATAATCATAGACCTTTCTAATGGCATTGTCTTCATAGAGATTGTATACATCTGGCTTATAAATTTGCAAGTAAAATAAGCGTGCAATAAATGTAAGTCCTACAAAGGCAATAATTGAAAAAAGTAATAGTTTTCTCATTTACGTTTTGGGCTGAATAAAATTGTAATTATAAGGCACAATAGTATAGTAAAAATACTTGAGAACAACGTTTTTTTCAATATTAAAATTATGTCGGAAGTGTTAAAAACCTCTAATGAAAAGAGGATCAAGTGATGAATAAGTGCAATAATTGCAAAATATCCCAGTCGGCTTCCAATTTCAGTTTGGTTAAATTTGATAGTTTGATAATCGTAAAAAGATCCAAATGAAAACTTTAAAATGGGTGGTCTTATATAAGCAATAGTCACGCAAGCTGCCGCATGAATTCCTCCAGAATCGGTAAATAAATCAACAGTCAACCCGATTAAAAAACTCAAGAAGACAAATAGTGTGCGGTTATTGTTAACTGGGTATAAAACGATGAAAAGTATGTAAGGGTATGGATTAATATATCCTAAAAAATTGATATGATTTAACACCAAAGCCTGCACCAAAACCAATACCACAAACCGGAGAATATTATTGATAGTGGTACTATTCATTGTTCCTGTTTTGTAATGAATGGATCTCGGGTGCATTCAAATTTTCAATGATGTATACATGTCCGATATTGGTCATATCGTTAAAAAGCCGCACGTTGATTGTGTAAGTATCACCACCAACATCTAATGAGAAATCTGCCACTTTACCTATGAGAATACCTTTAGGGAAAATTGCCGATTGACCACCTGTCATAATGGTGTCGCCAACGGCAACAGGAGCAAATTTTGAAATATCAATCAATTGAACAAACTCGGAAGATTTTCCATCCCAAACCATGGAACCGATGTTGTTGGTTTTCTTTAATTGTGCATTAATACTGATTTTTTTACTTAAAACAGAAAGAACTGTTGCGTAATTATTTGACGTATTGTTAACGATTCCTACAATTCCTTTGGAGGTAATCACACCATAATCTTCCTGAATTTTATCTTTTGTTCCTTTATTGATGGTCAAATAATTATTGGTAAGATCATAACTATTTTTCAGAACTGTAGCGGTGGTAAATCGGTAATGATCACCGAGCAAAGTGCTGTCAATTGCTGAAACACGTATCGTATCCAACTCTAAATTGAAAATGATGTTTCTCAACT
>JBGTCT010000087.1:0-16986 GCA_041748695.1 Aquaticitalea sp.
AAACACAATAAACGGAATGACTAAATAGCCCATCACATCTCGTGCTTGAATCTTAATGCCTGCTCCCATAATGGGGAATACAAGCAATAAATAAAAGGGTTGTAACAAATTGGTAAGGCTTTCACCATAGGCAATGGATAAGGTGGCTCTCGCTATCATTGCTGTGACTTCGTTGGCTGGCAATCCTGCGCCAATATCCTTGACGGCATTAATGATGCTTGGACCGACGACTGCAAATTCGCCACCTGCAGAGGGTATGGCAAAGTTGATAAGGCCACCAGTGACATAGGCAAAAAATGGATAGGTCTCAATAGTGGCAACCGACGCCATGACTTCAGCCAATTTCTCACCCAAACCCGTATAAATCATGATGCCCATAATACCTGCATAAAAAGGATATTGATACAGAATTCCAGAAATATTGCTACTGGAACGTTTCATGGCAATCGCATAACACATCGGTGTTTTGTGCAATGACATACATATTATCAAGAATATGAAAATCATAATGCCAAAATTCAACTGAAAACCATTGGCGTAAAAATGATAGATGATATAGGTCAAGCCCATCAATACAATACAGATGAGCAGTATGACACCATTATTCAATCTGTCAGAAACGCATTTATAGGATAAGTTAAGACTTAAAGCTTCTTCCGCTATAGATACATCCTTCTTATCAGATTTATCTTCTAGCATATCTTCCAATTCTTTGATGTTCTTCGTTTTCGGAATTAGAAACATAATCATCAAGGGTGAGAATATAACATAAAGTGCCATTATTGCGAAGCTTAAACCAGAACCCAAAGTATAAGACGTTGGAATGATGTCGGTTAAAATTCCAGCTTCGATTAGAAAATTGTTTTCTGTGCCCAACAACAGTGGAATAGAACTTGAAAGTCCTGTAACCCAGCTTCCACCGCTGAAATAGACACAAGCCACCAAAAATGGATAATTGACTCCTTTGATACGAAGCGCCAATGCCCTCGCCAAAACACAGGTAATAACAATCCATCCAAAACTAATCAGTGATAGCAAAGCACCAATCAGGACGACACTAATATAAACCTGTCGTGGTGTTTGGATGTAAGTGGTCAATTTGTCGATACCTTTATTTACGAAAGGTGAAAGAGCATTAGCGAAACCTGTGATGATAATCAACACTATTTGCATCCCAAATTCCAGCAATGACCAAAACCCATCATACCATGCTTTAATGATGTCCATTGGTGATGCCTGTAGCCAGATGAAGGCAATGAACCCAGTAAGGATAGTCAAAAGCATTGCGAATACGAACGCATCTGGCATGTATTTCTCAAATAGACTTGTGGATTTCTCTCCGAATTTAGTCAGCATTGTTGGTTGGCTGGTTGATTTTCTATTTTGTTTTAAAATGTTCCTTTATTTACATCTTTTATAAATTTTATTAAGCCCGGAAAATAGGAATCTGGGTCATCAAACTGTGAAAGATGACTGCCATTGGTCGTGACGCTCCTTCCGTTTTGGACTTCGGTGGCCATCCATTCCATGTATTTTGGGTCCATGGTATCGTGTTTGGCGCCCAACATAAGTGTTGGCACTTTAATTTCGTTGAGTCTTTGGGATACGTCCCAATTACTTAAAGTGGCCTCATCTGTAATCCCAAATTCACTAGGTCCTTGCATATAGACATAAATTTCTGTGTTGAGATGATCAAATAGTAAATGGACAGATTTTGGCCATTCTTCAAGAGGTTTCCGTAAAATATGCTCTGTATAAAAATGCGTCATCAAGAGTTCTTCATACCTTGGGTTTGCATAATCTTTATTGGCTTCCATGGCCTGGATTTCTTTTAAGACCTCTTCAGGTAGTTGTGGAGCTAAAACGTCTTGGGCATATTTGTTATATTCAGGAACACTTGCCACCATATTAGAAATGATGAGACCTTTTAAATTGTCCTGGTATTTTAGGGCATATTCCATCGCAAGAATACCACCCCAGGATTGACCAAGTAGATAAAAATTGTCTTTATTGAGATTTAAAGCTTTGCGTACTTGCTCTACCTCTTCTACAAAATGTTCGGTGGTCCAAAGTGAAGGATCGTTGGGTTTGTCGCTGTAATACGAATCGAGCTGATCGTAATAGATATATTCTATTTCTTCATTTGGAAGGTAACCTTCAAAATTTCCGAATTCTTCATGGGTTCCGCCAGGGCCACCATGTAACAACAGTACGCGCATTGTTGGGCTGTTTCCCATGCGCTTGGTATACACATTAAAGGTGCCTTTGGGTGTTTCTATCGGAATCATCCTAACACCGCCTGTCCATTGGTCGTCGCTGTTGGAATAATCAAAATAACCAGATTTTGTGATTTCTGTGGTTGATTCTTGCTTTTTTTTACATCCCAAAAACAGGATAGCTGTAGCTATAAATAAATAAATTGTAGTTTTCATATGTAGATATTTATTGTTTTTTAAAGGTCATATGGTATACCATGAGGAAGATCTTCATTGGTATTTGTGATTGTTAAATCATGGGATTTCATATGGTCTTTTTTATTTGTTTTCATAAGTTAGAATTATTACCAAAGATCATAGCGTTGGGTTTGATCAAACCGTTAATGAGCATTTCATAAGCGTTTATATTTAGATTTATTAATGCATTGTTGTTTGTTTTTTACGAAATTTCTGATTTTTAATTCGTTTGTGGATTCCACGCCCAACATTCCAATTCTACCCGAGCATCAAATGCCAGACCGTTTACACCCATGGCTGAACGCGTCGGGTATTTGCCATTTTCAAAATAAGTGGCATAAATAGCGTTAAAAGTGGACCATTCAGACATATCGGCTAACATCACGGTACATTTGAATACATCTTCTAAACCCAAACCATGGCTTGCCAGTGTTTCCTTGATGCGTTCGAACATGCGGTGAGTTTCGGGTTCAATTCCACCCGGTACTACTCCAATACCGTCAGGGGAAGAACCAATGACGCCTGATAAGTATAAAATGTCACCTACTTGAACCGCGGTCGATAAAGGATAGGGTCTTGTTGACGGCGTAAATACGGGACTTCCACTTTTTTCAGAAAGTTTCCTTACTGTTTTTTGGTCTTCACTTCTAGAATTATCGAAAGAGCCCGATTTGCTATCGGTTTCGGTCTTTATAGTTTCTTGTTTGTCAGCGCATCCAAATAATATGAATGTCAAAATCATTAGAAAGTATAAGGTGTTTTTCATCATAGTAAGTTTTATGTTGTTAAGTTTTAAATTGTTCGCTATATAAAAGGGTTTAATGTTTTATAGTGTTGTTTATCATTGGTTTAGCTGGTATTAATTTACTGTTTTTTTGCATTGCTTTATGCGTTCAGAAACAAATAATTTTAAGCACAATGCCAATATCAATTCCAATTTAATTTAGTTACATGTAGATGATTGATTATCATGTGTTTTGGGGAGTGATTAAATCTACACAAATAATAATTAGTAAGCTAGTGTGTTAGGACAAAGGAGCTATATAAATATCCGAACTAGCTGAAATTGTTATCGAAGCGTTTATTATGGTCTTTAAGTTCTTCATTTCAGTTGTTTATACTCAAGGAAACCAAAATCCTTATCACCACCAGTAGGATTTCGCCAACGTCATATTGTATATAGTTGGCGGTTTTGACTTGTTCGATGAGCATTTTGTGGATATGTCTAAAGAATTTATCATAATCGTAATTATTCCCCGCCGAGGAGGGGAATGATACGTGAGGGTTTTGAAATTTAGGTTATATTATTGAATGTCGACAACAAGAATAATTTCGCCAAATGAGTATTTAAAATCCTTGGTGATTTCTTCTTCATGGATAAGGATTTGGCGGATTTATCTAAAGGATTTTATCATAATACTTAATTGTTCCCCTCCCGCAATCGGGAGGGGAGGAGTTTAATCATTTTAATTTAATCTTTTAATATTAAAGCAGGAATGTTGAGCGCTTTATATAATTCATTATAGGCATCCATCTCTGTTTTTATTATACTATCGCGTTCATCCTGATACACTTTCCAATCCTTGAGCAAATCCTGTAACCGTTGTTTGGAGCCTTCAGTCACTTTGGGGTCTGCAGCATCCAAACTGCCTTTGAGAAACAAGAGTTGGGCGTTGAGCTTATTATTGAAATTAATGACATCCTGAAAGGTTTTTTGTTTGGATTGGATGAGGTTTTCTTCCCAAGACGTAATCCGCTTCATGAGTTTTTTTCCAGTAGTCAAAAGCGAATCGGCTAATTTGTTATCCTTTAAAAGTTTGGCATAATGCTCCAATTGCGATTTAGCCGAGCGCATGTTATTGACTGATTCGTGCATCTCTTTCACTGTGTTTTCAATTGTGACGAGCATGGCTTGCTGCTCTTCAAAATCTTGAGGCGTAGATTTTATATTTGGATTCGGAAGAATGGTGACTTCAGTTTCAGAGCTTTCATTCTCTAAAGTCAGTTTCAAGGTGTATTTCCCAGGAGCCACATTGGAACCATTATAACCTCCCAACACAAAAACATTGTCAATTGCTGGTAAGGTTTCTCTCTGGAAATCCCATTTAAACCGGTTAAACCCTTTCTTGGAAGGCAACACTTCTGGAGCCGAAGGTCCACCTGGCCATGATTTAAATTCTTTTGGCTTTTGATTGGTATAGGTTCTTATTATTTTACCATTTTCCAAAACTTCCAGTTTTAAATTCAATGAGTCTAGATCTTTTTCCAAAAAATAATCAAAGGTGACACCCTGTTTTGGGTTTTGACCTAAACCGGGAGTAAATTTATCTGTGCTTCCACCAAAAAGGCGATAGGTGTCTTTTGGTTTAATAATATGAACTACTTTTTTGTTATTCGTAAAATTTTGTAGTGCTGAAAGGTCATCAAAGATCCAAAATCCACGGCCAGATGTGGCTGCAACCAGATCATTGTCTTGGATGATCAAATCATTGATAGGTACAACAGGTAATCCCAATTGCAATTTTTGCCAAAAGGCGCCATCATCTGTGGAGATATAAAGTCCGGTTTCCGTTCCTGCATAGAGCAAGCCTTTTTGTTTCTTATCGGCCCTTACCACACGCACAAAGGTGTGCATCCCTTCAATCCCGTTCACTATCTTGGTCCAAGACTGGCCATAATCAGAAGTTTTAAAAATGTAGGGATTCAAATCCATGGATTTGTAACGCATCATCACAACATAAGCCGTTGCAGGGTCATGTTCAGAAATATCAATACTGTTCACAATGCCATCTGGAATGGATTTTGGTGTGATGTTGGTCCAACTTTTGCCTCCATTTTTAGTTATATGTAATAATCCGTCATCAGTACCCGCATACAGTACGCCTTCTTCATGTTGTGATTCAACTAAAGCCGTTATAGTATTGTAATTTTCGCCACCAGCAGCTTCATTGGTATAAGGGCTTCCTCCTGGACCTTGTTTATCTTTTTCGTTTTTGGTAAGATCGCGACTTACGGCTATCCAGCTAATGCCTTCATCTGTCGATTTAAAAACGATGTTACCAGCATGATAAATAGTATTTCTATTGTGAGGTGAAGTAATTATTGGAGCATTCCAATTAAAACGGTATTTGGCATCTTTTGGAGCAACGCTCAATCCCAATTCGGGATATTGCATGATCAATTTTTCTTCATTGGTCACTTTATTCCATTTTGTGATAAGACCCTGATAAACTCCACCATAAACCACTTCGGGGCGGTCAGGGTCCATGGCAATGAATGCACTTTCTCCACCAGCTACGGAATACCAATTTTTCCACTCAATTCCTGCTCCATTGGTTCTACTTGCGACGGCAATTGCCGAATTATCCTGTTGGCCACCATACACAAAATATGGTACTTGGTTGTCGGTAATCACACGATAGAATTGTGCCGTAGGTTGGTTTTCTTGAGTGCTCCAACTTATTCCAGCATTATGGGAAATATTGGCACCACCATCATTGGAGTTTATTAAGGTGTGGTTGTTATTTGGATCGATCCATAAATGATGGACGTCTCCATGAGGTACAGGAATATTCGAAAAAGATTTTCCACCGTCCATGGATTTCATCATGGGTGCATTTAAGACGTAAACGATATCTTCGTTTTGAGTATCGGCAAAAATTTCCATATAATACCAAGAACGCGTAATGTTCACTCGGTCAGCATTGATTTGTTTCCAGGTTTTTCCGGCATCGTCAGATCGATACACACCACTTTCTTTATCTTCGGCTTCAATCACAGCATATACCCGATCGGAATTGGCTCTTGAGACCGAAATTCCTGCTTTACCAAAGGCCTTCGGCAAGCCTTTTTCCATTTTTACCCAAGTATCGCCTCCATCGTTCGATTTATAAAGACCGGAATTTTCGCCTCCTGAAACCATTGTCCAAGGATAGCGTTGGTGTTGCCACATGGCTGCATATAAAATTCGTGGGTTGTTCATGTCCATGGATAAAGATGAGGGACCGGTTATGGCATTTACCGTTAAAATGTTTTTCCATGTTTTGCCACCATCCGTTGAGCGATAAATGCCTCGATCATCTGAAGGTGCATATTGCGCCCCTTGAGCTGTGATATAAATGATATCTGGATTGTTGGGATGAATGATGACATCCGAAATATGTCGCGATTTTTCCAAACCTATGTGCGTCCAAGTTTTTCCAGCATCGGTAGATTTATAAACGCCATCGCCCATAGAGGTCATAACACCACGGGCAGCATGTTCGCCCATGCCAACCACTACCACGTAGGGATCACTTTCTGATATTGCAATGGCACCAACAGTTCCTGTTTCAAAAAATCCGTCGGATATATTGTTCCATGTTATTCCGTCATCGTTTGTTTTCCAAACACCACCTCCTGTTGAACCCATATAAAAGGTATGAGGCTGACCAACAACACCTGAAGCGGCAACACTTCTACCACCACGAAATGGACCGATATTTCGCCATTTTAGATTGTGAAACATGGAATCAGTGACTGTAATTTGAGCATCAGCTTTTGGTTTATTTCGCTTTTGTGCCTGCAGATTTAAGGAAAGAATAAGAAATCCCAATACTAGAATTTGAAATATTTCGCTCATACCAGTAAGGTTGGTGATGCTGTGTTGTTGAATCTTTGACTTCATGTGTTTATTTTTAAAAATTTAAGTGAATGATTGTTATTGATTTTTGCTTTCAAATCGTTAAAGCGGTTTAGGAATTTTTCTAAAGACTCCAAAGGGTTTTGAGTTTTTTGCGGAATGTGCGGATGAGTCTTATCATTATAGTTTAGTGATTGTTTTTAAATTTTACTGAAATGAATTGTATTCTAATTTAATTTACGCTACTTATTTACATACCAAGTTCTATAATTAGCACCGTCATTTTATAGGGCTTGGTATTTAAGATTAATAAATGATCTTGTTGAGAATTCGGTTGAAGTTGATTTCTTTTCTGGAGAAATATTTATCTGCATAAAAAACTTCCTGTATTTCATTTTTCAATTCAATAAGCTCTGTTTCCGAATAATAAAGTCTTCCAATGGAATCCTTAATTTTTTCTAGGTTTTCCTCTTCACTATCAATCGCAAATTCTGCGTATATTTTTTTAAAGATTTCTGGGCTGGTTTTTGATTTGATGAGGTCGATTTCTTCTGGTACTTCTATACCATCTGCTTTTGCACATAACAATAAGATATACACTTTTAGCTCCTGCTTTGACCATTGTTTATCTGCTTTTTTCATCCCAAATTATAAAGATTACAGCTTTATTGAATGAAATACACTTTTTTAATTTTTCCATTTTCTATATGATAAATGGCGACTGCTTCTACGATTTGATTGCCAAATTGTACCCGCTCCTTGTCAATTACTATGTTTCCCTGAACAATTCTTCCCACTAATTCACAATGCAAATTGGGAGTATTATTAAACATTTGAGAATAGGTTTCCCTCATGGTCTCTTTCCCTTTAAATTGTATCGTATTTGGATATTGATAAACCTCTACATCGTCAGCATAGGGCTCTAAAAAGGCATCAATATTTCTCAAATTGTAAGCATTCAACTGCCGTTGAGCCAAATCTTCGGGTGTGTCTTTTAGAATGTCATCAGGATTAAAAACAATACCGTTGTTAATTACGCGACTTATTTTTGTGATGTTTTCAAGGTTGTCAATTGGGTTGGCATCCAACAACACCAAATTGGCTTTTTTACCGATGTTTACGGTTCCAAATTCTTTTTCCTTATTCAAAAGTTTAGCTCCGTTAAGGGTAGAAGCTGTAAGAATTTGAAAATTGCTCATGCCACTTTGCTGCATGGCCAGTAATTCTGGTAAATACGAAGATGCATGCATGGTGCCTATATTTCCGGCATCGGTTCCAGTTGCCAGAATCACGTCGTTTTCTATCAACAGTTTGATGTTTGCCTTCCCAATAGAATCTGATTTTTTGCTTTTAGCTTCCTGCTTAATTGTCCAAGATTTATATTTATTTACAAGCGATGTATCAGCCAAATGTTGTAGATCTAATAATGAACCCAATTGATATGGATCTGCATATTTAAGTTCATGCTCGCTAAAATTTAAATTTTGACTGAAGGTATTGTTATAACCTGATGGTACAATTAAAGTAGGAATCAGAGCTGTTTTATTCTTTTTCATCAATTGGATAAAGTCATTTTTTAAGATTTCGTCATCAATGAAGTGCACCAGAAAATCGGCACCATTCTCTACTGCCAATTGTGCCGTAATACGCTCTGTAGCATGCACTGCGACTTTTAAATTGTTTTTATGGGCTTCGTTAATTATAGCTTTTACGATGGGAAGATTTTTACGAGCGCTCTCTTCTATTCCCAATCCATCAGCGCCTACTATGTACCAAATTTTAATAAAATCAGGTTTGTAGGGGAGTTGCTGCTGCACGCCTTTAATGCCTTCCTCTATTGAAGTTGTAAGAATAAAAGGCTTATCCTCGCTAAAATTTTCATAGACTTTGGGTTGGTAAGTGGTCAACAATGGTCCAGTAATATAAATCGAGGGTACGGAATCGTTGGATAGAAAATTGTTTCGTTGTTGTAAAAAATGAAAATTGGAACCGACGTCAATTACATTGGTGATGCCTTGCTTGAGGTAGCGCAGTAGTTTTTGCTCCATATCGTCTTTTGCCAATTGTATTTCCTTTTCATACGGCATGTATTTTTGTAAATCAATGGCATCCGGACGGGTGTACAGACCTCCATTTTGAGAGAAATGTATGTGTGCATCGGTCAATCCAGGGATCAGGTATTTTCCGGTTCCATCTATAATAGTGGCATTTTGTGGAACTTTTATTTTTTTAGTGGATTGGATGTTGCTTATCAAATCATTCGTAATAACGACTGTTTGATTGGGAATGAGTTTCTGGTTTTCTACATCTGTAATTGTGACATTAGTGATGTAGGTTTGAGAAAAGAGAGTGATAGAAAAATACAAAGTTATGGCTGTGCAAAGCAAAGTTTTCATGGTGTTGGTTTTCATACGGTTAGCGCTCATGAAGATATTGATTTTTTGAATTGCTTTATACTTTCAGAAATAATTAATTTTTAATCACAATGGTGATGACAATTCTAGGTTTATTTAGTTAGTAACATTTAGTTAATTGATTATCATGTGTTTTGGAGAGTGAATAAATCTAAACAAATAATGATTAGTAAGCTAACAGATTAGGACAAAGGACCTATTTAAATATCCGAACTAGCTGAAATTGTTATCGAAGCGTCTATTTTGGTCTTTGCGTTCTTCATTTCAGTTATGTATATTCAGAGAAATCAAAATCCCAATCACCACGAGGATGATTTCGCCAATGGCGTATTTGAAATACTTTTATGTTTTGCCTTCATTGAGAAGGTTTTGACGGATGTTTCGGAAGAATTTAATCATAAGTTTAAAGCTGTTCCCCTCCTCGGAGGGGTTAGGGGTGGGTTTTTAAGTTTTTGATTCTTTCCTTTATTTCAGACAACGCCCAATTTAGATTGTCCTTTACATCCAAATCATTAAAACGGATGAAATTCACTCCAAAAGATTCCAAACGTTTTTGGCGATATGCATCTTTCTCTTGCTGTCCCTCTTCAAAATGGATTGGGCCATCCACTTCTATTGCCAACTGAAGGTCTTTGCAATAGAAATCCACGATGAATTGGTCAATTGGAATTTGTCGACTGAAGCTGACACCGAGTTTTTTGTTCTTAATTTCACGCCATAAAGCTATTTCTCCAATGGTCATGTTATTACGTAATTTTTTGGCAAAGGCAACGAGGTCTGGATTGTATGGTATTATTTTTCTCATAGTGTTGGAACCCACCCCTTACCCCTCCCAGGAGGGGAACAATACGTGGTGGTTTTTAAATTTTTGGCTATATTTTTGAATGATGGCCATAAGTACAATTTCGCCAATCGCGTATTTGAAGTAGCTGGTGGTTTCTCCTTGATAATGAAGGTTTTTTCATATGCCTGCCTGCCGAAGAGGCAGGTTTCTAAAAATTTTAATCATAGTTTACTTTTTTTTTAGTTCTAAAATGGCATAAAAAGCATGTTTAAAATAGCAGAAACATTCTTCCCCTTTTAATTATATCCAATTTGTATGGCTATAAATATCGCCACTGCGCCTATAACAAGCATCAATAAAACCGGTTTAACAATAAATTTTAACCAGCTTTTATAGTTAATGCCAGCCAGTGCAATTACCGCCATGGTAGCGCCATTGGTGGGCACAATTAAATCCATCATAATAGCACCATATTGATACGCAAGCACACAAATTTGCCGTGATAAGCCAATTAAATCTACCAATGGGCTTAAAATTGGCATCGTTAAAATCGCATGGCCTGAAGTGCTTGGCATCGGAAAATGGATAACTGCATGAGACACCATCATCAGCATGGCAGATAAGGTTGGTGGCAGATGTTCTAAAGGGCCAAATAGTCCATAAACAATAGAATCAATGACCATCCCATCTTTTAAAATAACAGAGACACCATTTGCCAAGCCAATAATTAAAGCTGCAAAAACCATTTCTTTAAAACCGTCGATATAAACTTCAGTCGTTTTATTAAGGCTAAAGCCTGCAATGCTGCCACAAACCAAGCCTAATACGAAAAAGCAGGCAGACATTTCATTAAATCCCCAATCTAACGCAATTAAACCGAAAGTAACACCAGCAAACGTCAGTGCTAATAGGGTTAATATTAATTTATTTCTAAATGAAAAGCGTTCAGTTTCTATATTTAAAGTTGATTTTTCGATACGGTTTTTACGGCTATAATAAAGTACATACAGAATCCAAGCGATAGAAGCAATGGCCAACACCACCAGCCTAAACTCATAGCCAGATAACAGTTCTACACCTGCTTCCTTTTGTGCAATCACCACTCCAAATGGATTAAAAGGACTAAAAGAAGCACCTACAATAGCAGAACCAAAACTTGCTGCCACAATCGTTTTTGCATTGTAACCTATGCTACGTCCAAACAACAACAATATGGGTGTTAAGGCGATGATTTCTTCTTGCAAGGCTATGGTAAAACCAGCAGTTATAAATAGGACAGCTATAATGACTAATGCCAAAGTCTCTTTTCCTAATAGGATTTTAATCAGTTGGTTAAGACCTTGATTGAGTGCGCCTGTCTTTTCAATGAGGTAAAAACAGCCTCCGATTATGAGGATGAGAACCACTAAATCGGCACGTCCTACAATACCTCTCGGTATGGCAAGAATTAAATCGAAAGTGGAGAGATATGGTGATGCTTTTTGTTGATAGGAATTTGGTACTACTGTGGTAATTTCTGTCGTTTCGTCAAAAACACGTTCATAACTGCCTTGCGGAATTACAAACGTGAATAGCCACGCAATTAATATGACTAAAAGAATGATAACGATGGCGTTTGGAAATTTTTTCATATTTAATGACCGTGTAAAAGGGTAACTTTATTTCCCGCGAAAGCGGGAATCTTTTTGGTTTTTAATGTCGTTTTCAATCGATCTAATTGTTTTCTGTGCCTTAAGAATAAGATCTTCACTTTCTATTTTGGTAATATCCATATGAGCTGCTCTCATTCTTAAGTGGTTAAAAAAAGACTTGTCTTTTAGCAAACTATTGTAATCGCTCTCAAATGAAATATCCGGAAAACAATTGTTCACTACTCTTGCTCCAAAGAATGAGGTTGATAAACTTTGGTTGATCAAATCCGAAATCATTACGTGTTTAGAAATCACGGGATAATAAGCGTCTTGAAATAGGGTCACCGCATACATATCTTCTTCAGTCATATCATAGATATATCCGGGCCAAGCAATCAAAAATTCTCTTATGGAATCATTCTTAATCATGTTGATCCTACCGGAAGAAAATAACAACTCAATGGAACCAAGTGTATTATTAAAAGTAGGTCTATAAAAGGTTTCTGCAATTAAGCTGTCCAATTCTTTCTTATCCAATTCTTTCTTATCCAATTCTTTAGAAGGACTCATTTCGAAAATAGTTTTTGAAGCAAATAGAATCCTGTTTCTAACTTGGTTGAGAAACTCAAATTCGCTGATGGTATTCTCTAAATCATTCTTAACACTAATTAAAATCTTAATTTCTTCAAGTTTTTCGAGGCGATTATTATTCCAATTATTAATCTGCAGTGCTATCAAAATACCAATCACCACAAGGATGATTTCGCCAATGGCGTATTTAAGGTAATTGGTGGTTTTGCCTTGCTCGATGAGTTTTTTGCGGATGGTTCTAAAGAGTTTAATCATTGGTTTTATTTAATTTTGGTTTTCACACTTATTCTCTAAAAGCTTGTCAGGGTATTCCATTAAATTAGTAATTGCGGATAAATGCTGTTTTTCTCTATCTGCCATAGCGATATTGAATAAGAGTGCCAGTTGAAATTTTTTATAATAGTCACTGTTTTTATCTTTCGTCCAATCGTCTTGAGGTAAAATTTGTAGAATTTCTGGACCAAGTAGTCTATGTACGTATTCAAATTCTTGTATTGCACCAATTTCAATGTTGGTTTTAACAAGTTCAAAAACTGTTTTTGTTATTTCATCTCTATTTTGTATCAATTGAAACTGTTTATTTTCCAATTCACTATAATATTGAATTAGGCTATTTTTTAGAGTAATATCATTGATTAACTTTAAGTTTCCAGAAGAAATTAAATCTTTAAAGGTCACATTTCGAGTCACATAAGCGTCACTTCTAATGGCAAACAAAAATTTATTTATTAGATAATGCTTGTCTTTTGTACCTGAATCTAAATCGAATAAAATCGCTTTACTTGCATCAATTCTATAATTTGCCTTCTCTTTTAATTCTTCTATTAATTGTTTGTCGAGTTCAAAATCTTCTAAAATTCTGCAGTAATACAGATGTTCCGAAGCCGAGTTCTTTTTTTGCTCATTCCAATTGTTTAGGGAAAGCGCAATCAAAATCCCAATCACTACAAGGATGATTTCTCCTATGGCGTAAAAGAAATAATTGCGAACTTTACTTTGCTCGATAAGTTTTTTGCGAATGTTTCTAAAGAGTTTTATCATTTGTCATAAACTTTGCCAATGCTCGCCCCAACCCTAAAGGGTTCCAGCGCGCAGTGTAGAATTAATAATTTCAATGATGGTTTCATAATCATTTAAAACTTGTTCATTTGTAAATCTGATTTCAGAAACACCCATGTTTTTCAAATATTTTGTTCTCTCATCATCTATTTCTCTCTGTTCTTTTTGAATATGGTATCCACCATCTATTTCAAGGGATAATCTTAATCTGTGACAATAAAAGTCCAGAACAAATCCAGCAAGTGGATGCTGTCTCCTGAATTTATAGCCCATTGGTTTCATCTTAAGAAATTCCCAAATTTTCAATTCGGTTTCGGTCATATTGTCTCGAAGTTTTTGAGCATTTCTAAAAACTGAAGGTGTTGCGCCGTCGTGCATGCCTGATATTTTTAACTTATCTTTTTTCATATTTCGAATTTAGAAAACCCACCCTTTAGGGTTGGGGGAAGGTTTTCGGCAATCAAAATCCCAATTACCACAAGCAGGATTTCTCCAATTGCATATTTAAAATAACGAGAAGTTTTATTTTCCATAAGTAAGTTTTGACGGATTTTTCTAAAGAATTTTATCATTTATAAGTTCAATTAATAGCATCAATTTGTTTGATAATGGCTTCTCCATTTGTTTTAAATTTCTGTAATTCATTAACATAAATGCTATAAGTAAAATAGTATACTGTAATAAGATTTTTTTGCAATGGGTTGTCAATCATATAATCTATAGCTTCATCAGTTTCTTTATAAAGTAAATATGAAGAAAACCATGGTAATTCTTTATATACATTCATGTTGTATGTAAACTCTCGAAATATTTCTTCATTAGCTATATTGATTTCTATGAGATGTTTATTATAAAATAAATTGATTTTTGAAGCGAGATTTTGTTGACCAACACTACTATTATTCGATTGATTTTTTAGTAATTCAAAACCACGTTGATTTATTTCAAAATCTTTGAAACCATCTAAAACAGTTAGATATTCTGGATGGTTTTTGTAGGTTTCTTTTGAAGGATTTTTATTCAAAACAGCTTCAAAAGCAGGTTTTCTTACTAATTCATAATCCTTAATGAAAGCGTTTATTTCGTCAATATCTATGGTTATATCGTCTTTAATAATTTGGTAAACATTGTTTAATAGTTCTTTTTGCTTTCTATTTTCGTTCCAATTATTGATGCTCAACGCAATCAAAATCCCAATCACCACGAGGATGATTTCGCCAATGGCATATTTAAGATATTTCATTGGTCTATTTTCAGAAGCCAGGTTTTTTCTTATTTTTCTAAAAATTGGAATCATCGGGTTTTCATTTTAACTAGTAAATTATAATCTAGGAATCCTATGGAAAACGTTGTCCTCTTCATGCTTTTTATAATAAATTTTCATTTGATTATTATTTGTTTTTTTAAGGTCCATATGGAATCTTCGCATGGATTATAATCATCCCTTTGTGTGTCGCTTTGAGTCATGCTCGATTTCATATCGATTAGTTTCAACCTTTTTATATAGATAGTTGTGCTTTCGTTATTTATTTTTTGGTCTATTCAATTTATACTTGAAAGATAACTATTTATTGTTTCGAGGTTGTTTTTAGCGAATTCTCGAGCATCCATCAACATGCCTAATTCCGCATTCCAAACAAGTTTTGAATTTCGTAAGATTCCGATAAACTCTGTATCGTTAATAATATAGTTTAAATTAGATAAATCTTTGGGTCTTACTAATCCTGCTGCTTCCATTTCTACCGGAAATCCGTATTTAATAAGATAATTGCGATAATAATTAAAGTTGTATAATGTACCTGTCTGAGAAATCATATCATTTCTTTGAATTGAATAACCAGTATAGTAAGTAGTTAGATGATTAGTCAAATTATCAGGTAATAATTCTGTTCTTGGGTGTTTATTCAATTTATTATATCCAAAATTTGTAGGAACAAAATATGTGAAACGATGAACTCCTGCAATATTAATCAATAAGGAGTCTTCAGACATTTTGTTGTCATTGTTAAGTAAATTGTCAATACTATATATCGTTTCTTTTGAAATTTCCATCATCACATTTAGAAATTCAATGTCTTTGTTGAGATCATTTCTTACTTCCTTTACAATTTGTGTTAGCTCATTTTTGTAGGTTATATTCTGATTCCAATTATTAAGACTCAACGCAATCAAAATTCCAATAACCACAAGAATGATTTCTCCAATGGCGTAAACGAAGTAACTGCGAACTTTTTGTTGTTCAATCAATTTTTGGCGGATTTTTCGGAATAACTTTATCATTTTTTACTTTTTTAGCAGTACAAGTATTTCTTCGTTGAGTTTTTGAGCTTTTAAAAGGGATTTTTTTAGTAATAAAAGATAATTGATGTGGTTTTCTATCATATTCTCAAATTGAAAGTCCAATAACATTTTCCGGTTATCAATATCAAATCCAGATTTAGGATATTTAAAGCTGTTACTAGCTAATTCATCGATTTCTAGCCAA
Organism: Aquaticitalea sp.; assembly: GCA_041748695.1. GTDB lineage: Bacteria > Bacteroidota > Bacteroidia > Flavobacteriales > Flavobacteriaceae > JBPOFM01. Next base: position 16,039 of record JBGTCT010000087.1, read on the forward strand.
CTACCATTTTTAATGATGTAATCAATTATAGTTTGAGTATCATTTTCTAAAAGTGTTTCCCTAACTTTTATAAAGTCTAAAATAGGTTTCCAAGACGATAGCTTATTTCTTAATTGGTCGTCATTAATAATGCTAAAACGTCCGGAGCTTATCAAGTCGTCCAAATAACCATTTTGTGGAAAAAAACGAGGAGTACCTGCCGCATGAATGAGAATGCGACTAAAATCATCTTCGGTTTTGGGTTTTGATTGGCCGCCAGTGTATTTGAGAATTTCAAGATTTTGATCAATTAAAAAATCAATTTCTACTAAAAGCGTATCAAGGTTATTTTGATTGTATTCAAAATCACGATTAATGTTTGTTAGTGCTTGATTTTCATCACTTTTTCTGTTGTTGTTTGAATTCCAATTATTGATTTGCAGGGCAATCATAATACCAATCACTACAAGTATTATTTCGCCAATGGCGTATTTAAGGTATTTGGATGTTTTTCCTGTTTCCATAAGTTTGTATCTAATATTTCTAAATAATTTTATCATCATTATAGTTTTTTAGATTCTTCTCTTAAAGCATGAAGCAATTCAGTATTTTTAGATTGTAGTTGATTTTAGAATTTCTTGTCTTATATCGATTTTACTATTTAATTGATTTAAATTGTTAGTATATTCAATCAATAACTGATTTAATATTTGATTTTCCTGTTTTGTATTTTCTTTATTTTGATTCCAAGTATTAATTTGTAAAGCAATCAAAATCCCTATGACTACCAAAAGTATTTCGCCAATGGCGTATTTGATGTAACGCGTTGTTTTTCCTTCTGCGAGTAATTGTTTTCTGATATTTCTAAATAACTTTATCATAGTTTTTTATAATGATTTAGTTAGACCGCTAGCGGCTATCTCCACCAAATGTCCACAGGACATTTGATTTTGCAAGGGCAAAATTGTG
>JBGTCT010000088.1:0-2519 GCA_041748695.1 Aquaticitalea sp.
AATGTAAAAAAACCGAAGATGTCAATCCCTTTTGAAGGATCCCAAACAAATTTAATAAACTGCATTTAGTATCGTTTTTGGAGTGGTAAATATAACATTTTGAACCAAACTTTTTGGTATGGTTGTTATAATTTAATCTTTACTCTCGGGCACAGGATCATAACCACTACGTCCCCAAGGATGGCAGCTAAAAATTCTTTTTATTCCTAACCAACCTCCTTTAAAGAGTCCATGTTTTTCCAAGGCTACTTTGGTATATTGCGAACAGGTAGGTTGAAAACGACAACTTGCTGGAATTAAAGGCGAAATAAACAACTGATAGATCCTGATGAGCATCAGAAATGGATATGTCAGGATTTTTTTCATCGGAAGATTTATAAACTATTCTATTTGGATGATTTTTTTAGGACAAACTAAATGTCGTTCCTTCTTTGCCATCATTCAATTGAATGCCTTTTATAGCCAATTCATCTCGGATTTTATCAGATAATGCGAAGTCTTTATTGGCTCTCGCATCCTGTCTTAATTGAATCAACAATTCGACCGCAGCCGAAAGTTTATCGGTAGTGGTGTCTACCGCTTTGGTGACATTTACCAACCCAAGAATTTCAAATGTAAACTGATGAATGGTTGTTTTAAATAGTTCCAAATCATCTTTGGTTATCGTGGCGCTTCCATCCTTGATTTGATTGATGAATTTAACGCCTTCAAACAAATTGGCGATGACCATTGGAGAATTAAAATCGTCGTTCATGGCTTCATAGCACCCTTGTTTCCAAGTTGCGATATCAAAAGTTGAAGCGGTTCCTGTTTTTAATTCGTCAAGCATATTAATGGCATCCAACAAACGATAAAATCCCTTTTCACTTGCTAAAAGTCCGTTATTTGTAAAATCCAAAACGCTTCTATAATGTGCCTGAAGCATAAAGAATCTAGCGACACTAGGCGAATATGCTTTCGTAATGTGTGGATTGTCCCCAGAAAAAATCTCGTTCGGTAAAATGAAATTTCCAGTTGATTTTGCCATTTTTTTGCCGTTCATGATCAGCATATTGGCATGCATCCAATAGTTTACAGGAGTTTGATCGTTGCAAGCTTCACCTTGGGCGATTTCACATTCGTGATGTGGGAATTTTAAATCCATCCCGCCACCATGAATGTCAAAATGTTCACCCAGATATTTGGTGCTCATGGCTGTACATTCCAAGTGCCACCCGGGAAAACCGTCGCTCCATGGAGATGGCCAACGCATAATATGTTGAGGTTCGGCTTTTTTCCAAAGTGCAAAATCCTGCGGATTTTTTTTATCGCTCTGTCCATCAAGTTCACGCGTATTATGGATTAAATCTTCCACATTTCGCTTGCTTAAAATGCCGTATTGCTTGGTTTCATTGTATTTTAAAACATCAAAATAAACAGAGCCATTGACTTCGTAAGCCAAGCCTTTAGCGATGATTGTTTTGATGATTTCTATTTGTTCTATAATATGTCCTGTTGCCGTTGGCTCAATACTTGGAGGCAGAAAATTGAAAATGTTCAATGTATTGTGAAAATCCACGGTATAACGCTGAACGACTTCCATGGGTTCTATTTCTTCCAGTCGGGCCTTTTTTGCTATACGATCTTCACCAGCATCTGCATCATTTTCGAGATGTCCTGCATCCGTAATATTTCGCACAAATCGCACTTTATAGCCCAAATGCTTCAAATAACGAAAAATCATGTCAAAAGACATAAATGTCCTGACATTGCCTAAATGCACATTGCTGTAAACCGTTGGTCCGCAAACATACATGCCCACGTACCCTTCGTGAATGGGTTTAAATGTTTCTTTTTCTCCACTTAAGGAGTTGTAGATGCTGATTTTTTGTTGGTTGTATAAGTGCATTTAATTTTTTGTATGGTGTATATGTATGTTGTTTAGTTGTTAGGAATTTAGAAAGTGATTTCTCAAAGTATTGATTTTGTTGCTAATGGATTCAATTTCTTTTCTTAAATGTAAATAGTCATCATTGGAAATAAAATTCAACTCTTTAGAAATGATAGATTGATTTAGCAGTTCGAGGGCAGAACCATAAGACATCGTCATAAAATGTGCTTTGTCCTTGGAAGTTATTCTTGCTGTTCCTTCTGCAATATTGGAGGAGACAGAAAACGAGCATCTTCTCATTTGAGAAGTTAGACCGATTTTTTCATCATTGGGTAAACTTTCCGTGATTTGATAGGTCTTTACAGCCAATTGAATAGCTGCTTTCCGCACTTCCAACTTATCAAATGAATATATGTGCATAATAATTTCATTAAAATTAACTACGACCAAACAACAAACAACTCCACAACAAACACCTTAAAACGAAGTATCCAATTTAATGTAATCTAAAAATTCCCTTCGCATGTCTTTATCCTTAAATTTTCCGCCAAATTCGGAAGTAACGGTACTGCTATCGACATCCCTAATACCTCTGGAATTGACGCATAAATGTTTGGCATCAATGACACAAGCAACATCTTCCGTATTT
>JBGTCT010000089.1:0-22459 GCA_041748695.1 Aquaticitalea sp.
CTGCCCACCCATTGCGAACGGTATAGAGCACCAATGTTGATGACATCCTCATCGGCAGTTGCATAGGCAGGATTGAGAACGCTCATGTTATACATATACTGTGTATATTGAGGATCTTGCTGCGCCAAACTGAACCATCCAACCATCAGAATCAAACCTTGAATTGTATATTTTAAAAATTTATATGCCATAAACCGTTTTTCAGATTACCTGCTTAAATACACTCTGCCTTGAATCGATTGTTTGTTAGTATCATTCAAATCCAATATAAAAAAGTACACGCCAACTGGTAAAATTGAATCGCCCAATTCCCTGCCTTTGTTGGATGTGCCATTCCAGTTGGGCGTATTGCTATCGCCTTCGTACAAAATATTACCATACCGATTGTAAATCTGTAGTTTAAAATCGGGATGCAACTCCCTTAAATTTTTGATTAAAAAATCATCATTAATAGTGTCACCATTCGGAGAAAATCCGTCGGGAATAATCAATTCGAGTTCTTTACAAGAATCTATGGAGACCGTGACTGCTAATCTTATACTATTGTTACAGCCGTTTTCAATAATAGATGACGCATAATAGGTCGTTCCATCAATTAAAGGTGTAGTAATTGCATAGACATTTCCTTTTTCGAGCGCATCGTACCAAATCACAGGATTGGTGCTAACCAAATTATTGGTCAAATCGGCAATGGTTGGGTTATCTTCTAGACAGAAAGCATTGCCATTCGTGATAAGTTGCGGACTTTCATCTTGAACGATATTAAATTGAGCACTTGGAATTGTGGACACATTGGCACTGCAAGTTGTGATCTCATTTTGAAGCCCAACTAATGAAAACGTAGTGATTCCAGGATTGGTTAATAGAGCTGCCGGAATATTGAAACTAGCCGCACCATTGACAATTAAGATAACAATGGTGGTTTGGGAATTATTGGCGCCTGAAAGTGTATAGGTAAGGAAATATTGTCCGTCGGATAACTCCGCAGCTTCAGAAATAAAAACTTCAGCAGGGTCATTGAGGCAAATGGAGTTAAAACTTATAACCAAACCTGAAACGTTCGGTTCAGGCGTTATTGTGACCATAACCTCGGAAGCATCTTCGCCACAAAATCCTGATCCAGAAAGGGTATAGGTATAAATCCCTGGCGTATCGACAACAGGATTAAATACTCCAGTTCCGCTGGCCAATGGAGGCAACCATATTCCGCCAGCATCAGGTGCGCCACCCAGACTGTCAAAAAGATTAACAGGGGCATCATTGCTACATACATTTAAAATACCATCCATTCCGGCATCTGGGATTTGATTAATGATGACGGTGACTGTCGCCGAAGCATCTATACAAGGCGGTGTTCCAGTTACAGTGTAGGTATAAGTTCCGGGTGCATCGATTGTTGGGTCAAAAAGACCCGTACCACTGGCGAGTTCAGGCGACCAAGTACCTCCGGCATCTGGTGTGCCCCCAAGGCTATCGAACAAATCTTGTGGAGTTGTATCAGTTTCGCATAAGGTCAGCGTGCCATTGGTGCCAGGAATAGGAGGTGGATTTACGGTAACAGTTACTGTTGCCGACGCATCAGCACAAGGCGGCGTTCCGGTTACGGTATAGGTGTAAATTCCGGGAGCATCCAAAACGGGATCAAAAACTCCAGTTCCGCTGGCCAATGTAGGCGACCAAGTGCCGCCTGATTCTGGCGTTCCACCTAGGCTTCCAAAGAGATCTTGAGGCGCATCGGTTGCACATAATTCCAAAGTGCCATTCGTTCCAGCGATTGGCGCAGGAATTATCACTACGGTGACTGTCGCCGAAGCATCTATACAAGGCGGGGTTCCAGTTACAGTGTAGGTATAAGTTCCGGGTGCATCGACAGCTGGGTCAAAAAGTCCTGTACCACTGGCGAGTGCAGGCGACCAAGTACCACCAGCATCCGGTGTTCCCCCAAGACTATCGAACAAATCTTGTGGAGTTGTATCAGTTTCGCATAAGGTCAGCGTGCCATTGGTGCCAGGAATAGGAGGTGGATTTACACTAACGGTTACTGTTGCAGACCCATCAGCACAAGGCGGCGTTCCGGATACGGTATAGGTGTAAATTCCGGGAGCATCCACAGCAGGATCAAAAACTCCAGTTCCGCTGGCCAATGTAGGCGACCAAGTGCCTCCAGATTCTGGCGTTCCACCTAGGCTTCCAAAGAGATCTTGAGGCGCATCGGTTGCACATAATTCCAAAGCACCATTGGTTCCAGCGTCTGGAATAGGAAGTATCGTAATACTTACCGTAGAATTGCTGGTTTCACATGAATCGGAACTAACGGCGTAGGTAAAAACATATGGACTTCCATCAACTTCCAATGTGGTCACATTCAAGGTTCCTATATGTCCGTTGGTTGTTGATAAGGGGCCAGTCCAAGTCCCAGTTGTTTGTGGTGTACCACCAAGGGCATCAAACAAATTGACATTGATGGTTATGTCTAGATCTGTTTCGCATAAATCAATCGCTCCATTGGTCCCAGAATCGTTTGGGTCATTCAAAACTACAAGAACTTCAAGACGTTCAATACTTTCGCATGGCGGATCGACGGTCGTCGCATAATAACTTTGACCATCAATTAAAGGCGTAGATGGATCTAATGGTGAAGCCGACGAAATGGTTTGATACCAATTATTGAGGCCACTAGCCTGAAGATCAGCAACGGTTGGGGGAGGTTGTAAATCGGCACAAAATTCCTGAATTGCATTTCCGATTGGAACAGGAACCACTCCCACATTGACAAAAACCGATAATCTTGATGTTCTGCAACCAGTACCAGGATTGGATTGATCGACATAATAAATCGTATTGTCAGTTAATATGGATGAAGTCGCCAAAGGTGCACCGCCACTAGGGACATTATACCACTGCAAGTCATTACCATTGGCAATTAAATCTGCAATTGTGGCCTCGCCGGGATCGTCTACACATACACCCTGAAAGCTCAATCCTGTTGGCGGACCTAAAACAACAACATCGACGCGCTGTCTACTGCCACAACTTCCTGAATTATCATCGGCATAATAATCTTCACCATTAATCAAACCCAATCCATTGGCGAGTGGCGTAGTAGAATTGGCAGTGGCATACCATCTTACACCATTACCATTATTAGTGGCTGATAAGTTGGAAATTACTGGCGAATCAACATCGCAAAACGATTGAACTGGATTGGTAACCGTTGGGCATTGTGAATAAGAATTAAAAGCAACACCAAAAACAACAACAAAAAGTAACATGTATCTGCTGAAAAAATATTGTGATGTCAGTCTTTTCATGTGGTTATATTCATTGTTTTTTATTGGATTACAGAAAGTTATTGGGAGCAATTCGCTCTGTCTTCAAGTCTGTATCTGTTTCCAGATCATGGTGATTTCCTATATTGGTTGGTCACAAATCAAAATCAGTTGACTTCTTTTAAGTCTAGATCAGTATCATATTGAAGAATGTAAATACCTTCATTATTGTATCCTCCCTGACTATTGGTTTTATAGTTGAATTTGAGTTTAGTGTATTCTGTAATGTCATTTTTTGCAGAGACTTCAAAATTTGCTTTTTGGGCAAGTCGCAATAACGTATCAAACGTGATATCAAATCCCAATAAAGCATTTGAGGTTGGCTTACTGTCATATGCTTTTTGATAATTTTGTGAAAAACGTTGAGTATTAGAGTTTGATGTTGGCGAAGTCAAAGAAGGCACTAGCATTTTTAAAATTCGATACCGTTTAACGGAAACATCATCGCTGTCAGGTATGAGTGAGGATTCCAAAACAGCCAGTTGTAGGTTATAAGTATTCAATTCGCTTAAAAGGGTGTTGGTTACATTTAGAAATACGCTGTTGCGTTCACTGTCCAATATCACGAAGTTAAGTTTGTCTGTTTTTAATTTTGACATCAAATCATCTTCATTATAATTGCCATTTTTTTTGATCTCCACAAATTTCGCATAAGGAACATAGGCTTGTATAAAATCCTTGCTTTCTGAACGATTTACATCACTCACAACGATGATATTTCCTCCTTTGGAAATTATATGATCTAGCAATTTTATGCGTTGCTGATTAATCGATGGCAATGCACTGAATAGGTTTTTGTTGCTTTGTTGCGGTGCAATGGTCGCGGCAGTGATCACTGGAATGTTTTGTTGAGCCACCGCGGTGGCAACATCTTCTTCAATGGTTCCATAAAAAGGTAAAACTATAGCATCCGCATCAGTCATGTCGCTGTCCTTCAATATGTCTGTAAGTCTTAAGTTTTGTTTGGGGTTTTCTGCCTCAAGGATATTAACGTTAACAATCAAACCCAGTTTTTTAAGGGAATCGACAGCTATCTTGGCACCTGAATAGAATTCCAAATGACTTCTATCAAATTCGTCCTTAACGGAATTAAAATTCTTTGAATTTGCTTTTTCCAAAATGAATTCCTCATCTGTGAAGGGTAAAAAGAACATCAGTTTTTTGCTTTTATCGATGGTGAGTGTTTTAGATAAATCGGCATATCGTGCTGTTGTAAGATCAATTTTGGAAGGTGTATTGAAAGTATCTTTGGTTGTTCTTGAAACATTGTTGATTTGAGATGTAGAAGACCTTTCTGAATTTTCATCATTGGATTCAGGCAAGTCACTTCTTAAGGCAGAAGCAGTTGCGGTTTTAGTGGTAACTGGGTTTGATACAATTGGTGATTTTTGTACTTCAAGGGTTGGAGAATCACTCTTTGAATTTATTGAAACCGCATCATTTGCAGGAATCTTTAGAACCTGACCAACCTGAAGCATACTTAAGATATGGGGATTTAAGCGTTCCAATGCTTCAACCGTAGTTTGAAATTGTTTAGAAAGCCCATATTTTGTCTCACCAGGCTTCACCACATAGGTTTTAAAATTAGCATTAGCATCTTGTTTTAATTGAGGCACTTTTAAAATTTGTCCTTCCTTTAATACGCCATCAAGGACATCAGAATTATAATCTACCAATTGATCAACTGTTAATCCATTGATTTTTGAAATGCTAAAAAGGGTCTGGCCTTTGAGAACTATATGTGTTCTGTATGCATCATATGTTGTCGTAATTTGATTTGGTTCACTATTTTCATCTTCCGGCAAGTCCTTAACTAGAGAGCGTATTTTAAGAACATGCCCTTCGTTTAAGCCAGCAATAATCTGTGGGTTGAGTGCTTCGAGTTCGGGAACTGTAATTCCAAAACGTTTGGACAGGCCAAATTTAGTTTCGCCTTTTTTTACAGTATAGGTATAGGGTAGGGTCGGTACAGAGGATTTTATGGCGTCTGAAGCGCTTTCCAACTGTGGGCTTTTTATTTTCGATTTCGGAATTATCAGAACATCATGTTCCTGAATTGCGTCCAAAGAATTTAAATTAGGATTCGCCTGCAGTATATCGTAAGGTGTCACGTTATAAGTTTTGGCAATAACTAGGATGGTCTCACCTTTTATAACCGTGTGGGTTGTTGCATTTTGTTGCGCATATCCTATAGATAAGCACATAAATAACAGCATAAATGCTTTTAAAATGCGGTTCATGGGTATTACAAGTTGTTGGTTGTTAGGTCGAAAGCTATTAACTATTATAAAAGTACCAAAAAAACCCATAAGAGTATTTTTTAGATATATAATTATCAAGATGTTATTAACAATTTGTGGCTAAAGAGCCATCAGAAGAGTTTACGATTTACGATTTTTGATTGTTCATCGTTGATGTTTGATTGCTGTTGTGGGATGTCTGTTGGTAGAGTCCTGAATAAGATTGATAATGAAACCTTGGTTTACCTGACCTCAATAGATTCTATAAGAATTTTAAAGGTTTCCTCTTTTTTATTGCCAATCAGCAATTGCAGTTCCACGACGTTTTCACCTTGGTAATTTGGCACGTCCACTGGTTCGCCATGGTAGGTTGCTTCCATCTTATCAAAGGGAATACTGATTCTTTCCCAATCGGTTCCTCCTTTAGTCGAAAAAGTAAATGCATAAGAGTGGCGCCCATTAGGTGTTCTAACCCGAAAGTTATAATCCTTTCCATCGCCTTTCAAAACGAGTACAAATGCCGAGTGATTTTCTGCAATCACGTAGGGGTTCGCTTCGGAAGTTTGATGAATCGAGCAAAAACCACCATTATTTTCAAGAGAGATGCGACCAGAAAATTCTGCCCGGCTTTCCTCCGTCATTTTGAGCTGGCTATCTGAACGCCCTCCCATAACCACGTCGTCCTGAACACGCCATTTGCCCTTGCCTTGTTTAATAAAATTGTAAATGGTTGTAACGCTCATAGTATTTTTTTCATTATGTTGATTTGCTTCAGAAGTATTAAGAGTTCTCTTATTATTGGATATGCAAGAAGTGATCAAGATCAAAGCAACTATTAAAATTCTCATAGGACTACGACTTCAGAATCAAGTTAAATTTTTAATTTCAATACCTATTAAAATTGATTACATATTGGGTATTCAATTTTCACAAAATTAAATAATTAAAATTAAACATCGAGGCTTAAAAATGTATATAATCAATGGCTCCTATCCTTCTTGGAATCCCGAAACTTCGGGACTGCCGATTTTTCAATGGTTCGTTCCTTTTTCACTAAATTAGTGCTGGCACGCTCAAATTTCACTTCACAAAATATTGGTGTTAATTCATAAAGTCCAGTAAATTATGAAAGGTAAATTTATAAGAGTGTTTGGTAAAATTGGAATTGCTTTATTATTAATTATCCTTATCTGTTTTATGGCCTTTAAAGTTTCACCATGGCCTTCAGCCCTTTTAATCAGATATGTATTTAATTCTGCTGCGGTAAAAACCAATAATGCATTGGAGAAGCATGTGCCTTTAAATGTAAGCTCAATCCTAAACCAGCACTATGATGTCTCCGATAAGAATTCTTTTTTGGACGTGTACATTCCTTCCGATCGCATACAAAAACGGCCTGTAATTCTCTGGATTCACGGTGGTGGTTTGATTTCTGGAAATAAAGGACAAGTTTCCAATTATTGTAAAATTTTAGCATCAAAGGGCTTTGTTGTTGTAGCTATTGATTACACCCTTGCACCAGAAGGTCAATTTCCAACACCTTTAATTCAGACCAATAAAGCTTTGAGTTATATCGTTGAAAATGCAAATCGATTTCAGATTGATACGACCAATATCATTTTGGCAGGAGATTCGGGCGGTGCTTTTATTGCTGCACAGGTAGCCAATACGATATATAATAAAGAATATGCAGAAATGACTAAAGTTAATCCTGGGATACAGCCTCAAAATTTAAAAGGATTATTACTTTATTGTGGTATTTATAATTTACCTTATACAATGGAAGGTGCATTCAATGTCTTTATGACAACTGTGGTTTGGAGTTATTTTGGGGAAAAGGATATTTCGGACAACACCTATGCAAAAACGGCTTTTGTCAGTGAACATATTAACGGTTCATTCCCACCGTGTTTTCCCTCATCCCTAATTTACAGCTGATTTTTCACCAACACAGCCACCGCCTGTAATTGTAGGAGAATAAGTGCGAATACTAAAAATAAGTTGTTATTTTGGAGGAATGAAATCAAACAATATCTCGTTCCTCTTTTTTAATTTGTTTTGGGCTATTTTGTTGTCTTTTCACACACAGGATATGTCGGGCCAAAAATTGGTTGATAGTACCGATCATTATTACAATTTGGCCATAAACCCAAATGGAAATGATGATTTGGTCTTGGCCTACAATTATTTTAACGCACATAAAAGGACCTGTCTCAATAATAATTATAAAGAGGGCGCGATTCACGATTTGAGCATTTTGACTATCATTCAAAAAGAATCGGGGTTTTATCATGACAGTGAAGCTTCGGCCATTGAGGCTCTATCATTGTTGGATCAACTGGAGGTCAGTGACTATTCCATTGCCTCAAAAATTTCGCTTTATAACGAACTTGGAAAAATTTGCCGAGCCCTTATGGAACATGACAGGGCTTTGATGTACTACAATAAAGCGTTTGAAATCGCCACAAATCCAGAACAGCTAGCAATTATTCTAAATAATAGGGCTTTGAATTATTTAGATACGGAAAATTATAGGGCGGCTTTATCGGAATTTCAAAAGGCCTATGACATCAGCGTGACGATTGATGCGAAAAAAGAAATGGCCCGTAATTTGGACAATTTAGGCTATGTAAAATCCAAATTAGGTCAGCCAGATGCACTGTCAAATTTGCAACAGGCCTTGAGCCAACGACTGGAAATCAATGACACAGAAGGCGCCTATGCCAGCCATATGCATCTTTTTGAATATTATACCGACATGGATGAGGAGCAAACTGCACGTTCCCATCTCAATGAGGCATTATCCATAGCTAATAGTCTCAACAACGATGCCTATAAGTTGGATGCGCTTTCAGAATATATGAACCTCAATAAGGATTCACTCGTCACTACCTACAAGGCATTGAATGACAAAATAAATCTGGAAAATTTAGTGACCGAAAACAAATATGCCTCAAGAAAATATGATTACACCAAAAAGGAATTGGAGGCCGAACGCAATAAAATTCAGAAAGAACGCTATCAGATGTTAGGAGTGCTTCTATTGGTTTTGGCCATTTTTTCTTATTTCATTTTAAGGTCCAAACACAAAAAGGACAAGATCCAACAAGTGTTCAATACCGAGACCCGAATCTCCAAAAAAATTCATGATGAGTTGGCCAACGATATGTCGGGCATTATGAATTATGTCGAAAACGATTTGGAAACTACAGAAGAAAACAAAACAAAACTCCTTACAACCCTGCAAGATGTCTACGTGAGAACCCGGGATATTTCCACAGAAACCGCCAGTATCAACTTTGTCAATTTTTCAGAAAGCCTTAAGTATTTGCTATTGCAGCACAACAAGCCCAACGTAAAGATCATCGTCAATGATATCAATACAATCGATTGGAGCCGTATTTCCGACCATAAAAAATTGGCCGTTTACAGAGGGCTTCAGGAATTAATGGTAAATATGAAAAAGCACAGTCACGCAAACCTCGTGACCGTGGTATTTAAACGCCTTAAGAGTAAAAACGAGATTTGGTACACCGATGATGGACAAGGATGTTCAATTGAAACCATCCAACAAAGCGGATTGCGCAATGCGGAATACCGCATAAAAGAAATAGGCGGGAAGCTTACCTTTGAAAGTTCCCAAGGCAAAGGCTTTAAGGCGATTATCAAGTTTTAACAATACATCCATGTTTCAAAACGTCCTAATAGCAGAAGATCAACACACCATACACAAAGGTTTGGAAGCGACCTTAAAGTCGCTTCATGTCAGCGAGGTAGATTCGGTGCAGTACTGTGATGATGCCTTACTAAAGGTACAAGCTGCCATTAAAAATGGAACACCATATGAAATTTTGATTACCGACCTCTCCTTCAAGGAAGACCACAGACAACGAAAATTGGTTTCTGGTGAAGACCTGATTCGAACGGTAAGAGTAGTGCAGCCCAATTTAAAGATTATTGTTTTTTCGGTCGAGCATCGCATTGGGAAGATTAAAAACCTGATTGATGTCTACGGTATTGACGCCTATGTTGAAAAAGGCAGGGACGAATCCAGGGAAATCAAAAAAGCCTTGAACGCACTTTTGGATGGGCAGCTCTATTTTTCGAAAGGTATTGACCAGTTACTGCGCAGTGCCAATGACCTCCGTGAAACAGATCAGTTTGATCAACTCATTCTGCAACTTCTAGCCAAAGGCCTAAAACGTGAGCAGATTGCCGATTATTTTGAAGAACGCAACTTACCCAACAAGAGTTTGCGAAGTATTGAGAAACGTCTGACCAACCTAAAACTACTGTTCAACGCCCAAACCTCCGAACAGCTGATTGCAATTGCGATTGATAGGGGGATGATTTAGGAGCTAGAGGCTAGAGTCTGGAGGCTAGAGGTTAGAGGCTAGAGATTTATGAACTTCCCTGATTAGAGTTGACCGTTTTTAAACATTAATTTTCAATAATAATTGTTTTTTTTTTTCGCTCATCGCACTCCCGATAGCTATCGGGATTCGCAGAGATTTACTTTAACTGGGCAACTTGTATCAGGGACTTACACTCATGAATCAGGTTTCTATGATGGTGCTTCTTCAAAAGTAATTGACATGCTAATGTTTAAAGATATTTCTTCAAATCAAAATGGGAAGTGATGCGATTCGACTCCCGAAAAAGCAAATACGCCTTATTATTCCGTAATTTGTGCATTAATCAAATTTAGTACATACTGGCCAACGTACATTAATAATATTGCTGTCGGAAAATCTCTTATTTTTATGTCTCACAAATCAGATACAAAACCAACATGGCCAATTTGCGGACAAATATTTTGAACCTACTTAAAAGGAAGAATACTATCTCATGAAAAAAGCGCCTTGGTACTTTCTATTATTACTAATTTTGGCTGGTGAGTCTATCTTTATTCTTCCTTTTGTTCTTTCTAGAGTCTTTAGGCCTACGGTACTTGAGGTATTTGGTCTAGACAACCTTCAGTTAGGCCTATGCTTCTCGGTATATGGCATTGTAGCCTTATTATCTTATCTCTTCGGCGGTCCATTAGCAGATAAGTTTGCTCCAGGAAAATTAATTGCAGTAGCCCTATGGATGACTGCTTTAGGGGGAGTCGTCTATGCCACATTTCCTAGTTATGCCGTATTAAAGATACTTTATGGTTATTGGGGATTTACAACCATTTTTTTATTCTGGGCGCCAATGATTAAGGCCACTCGCATTTGGGGTGGATCTAATTCGCAGGGTAAGGCATTTGGATTTTTGGATGGCGGACGTGGTTTGGTAGGAGCGCTATTCGGTGTTATGGGTGTGCTTGTTTTTTCATTATTTATTTCATCAGAAATGTCCGAGGTAACACTCTCCGAAAGTAGGGCAGCTTTCAAACAAGTCATCGTTGTATCTACCGTAATTGTTGTACTAGTGGGCATTTTGGTTTGGTTCTTCTTGAAATTGGATAAGCAAACAGAAAAAGAGATCATTCTGGAGAAAATATCGGCATCACAGGTCAAGGAAGTCTTAAAATTGCCCTCAGTGTGGTTGCTCATGATCATTATTCTTTGCGCATATGTAGGTTACAAGATTACCGATGTGTTTTCGCTATATGCAAAAGATGTGATGTTATATGACCAAGTGCAGTCAGCACAAGTTGGGACATTTTTGCTTTTTATCCGTCCAATTGTTGGTGTGGTAATTGGCGTATTGGCAGATAGATCGCAAACTACGTTTTGGTTGGTCGTAGGTTTTATTGTTTCATTCTTTGGAGCATTACTGTTCGCAACGGAGATTATCACAGCGTCTGCGACTATTTTGTTCTTTGCTTCAATCTTGATTGTGGCAATTGGGGTCTATGCCGCTCGTTCGTTATACTTTGCGGTGATGGAAGAAGGGCAGATACCTTTGATTCTTACAGGAACTGCTGTTGGACTTATATCCCTGATAGGCTACACGCCAGACATATTTGCAGGGCCCGCGATGGGATATCTTTTAGAGAATTCACCAGGTGCAAAGGGGCATCAACATGTTTTTTGGATGTTGGCTTTATTTTCTTTTATCGGAGGAATCGCAGCTTGTTATTACCACCGATGGTATGGAAAAAAGAAATGGTATGGAAAAAAGAAATGGCATTAACAAAAGAATAATAATCTTTACAATTTAAATATTATCTATGTAATTACCTACTCGGGAGTTCGAGACATTTAACGACCGCAACCAAATATTTTATGTTGGAAGCACAAATGCTGCAAGAGGTTTATGAAAATCCCATTGTTAAACTTATCCTTTTATGGACCAGCTTTTTTTGTTTTGATTAACGGTAAAATAACTTGTATGTTTTCAGGCCTAAAATATCAGAAATTCACTTTAAAGTATCATGTGATGGGCGCAGGAATTAGGAAGGAGTTAATCAAGAAGTCTTATAATGGGTTGTATTTCATAATGAAATTTTTCTTATATTTATCATGCTAATTACTTTATTTAAAACTAGTTAAGTTTTTTTTTAAACCCTATTACAGAATAACCATCTAATAAATTATAACCAATGGAAGCTAAAAACCAAACTAAAGTCAGAGCACATGACGCTATAGTAGGAGTTCTATACCTCACAAGCGCTCTCCTTGCATTTTTTGTAAACATTCAATGGATATATATGGCTATAGCCGTGGCGGGACTTCAAATTATTAGTCCAATCACTAGATTTTGTCCAGTTTATTTTGTTCTTAATAAGCTAATGCCAGATTCGGATCCCATTCAGGATGGTAGCAGAAAATGAGTAAGCATATATTCAGAGAGAAGATTCTGAATCAATGTTGTCCGGTAACTATTTTTTTGAAAGTATAAATATCACATTTTTAGGTAAATACAATGTGATTTGTAAAATTTTACTTTGCTTCTAGTAATTTTTAATTACACTAATTCTTAAAATGCTCCAAAAGATCAATATCAAAACTAGGTCTTTATTAGCAAATTAAATTAAGACTTTGCGAAAACCTCGGGACTGGCACTAGCAGTTTGGCCAAAGACGGAACGATATTGATTCTTTACCGAACAACATTGCTTATCAATATTAAAAAATATTAATATTAATCAGTGCCTCATAAAAATGATGTTTAAGTGGATTATAGAAACGTAACATAATTAAGAGATGGGTACGCCAAAAAACTTAACTTCAAGTTACAAGAGATGCTAAAAACTACTTTAAAATCTTCACGATTCATGAAAAAAATAGGGGTTGGTTTCTTCTGGTTATTATTTTCGTTTTCAGGGTATTCACAATCGGCTGAAATAGTTGTTTTTAGACATGATTTGCGTTGGGTAGATGAAATCAAGTTTCCAAATTATTTCCTCTCTGATGCAGTTCAGGACAGTATTTTTAATATCACCAAACAAGAAATAACCAATTACCTGAAGTTAGCCGATATTAAACTTCCCCAGAATGTTTCCTATAAAATTATTGATGGGTTTGGAAATCAAAAAATCAAAATGCCTAAAGCAAATCCCGATAATGATTATGAAGTAGGAATTTACTCATTTATTAGCAGGGCGACTGTAGGATTTTCAGTATTATGGAAGTTCAATATAATTATTAAGAAAAGGGACAAAGTAATCCTAAAAAAAGAAGTTGTCCACCAACTTGAATATTTTAATCAATCAGGTTACCTCACTTCAAAAAGGTGGCTTAAGGCAGAAGAATTTCAGGCTATTTTTATTCGCTTGTTACAAGAATCTTTGGGGGTTTTACCCCCTTCCGATTATGTGATTGTTATTGGAACTATTGATGAACAGGAAGAAATGGCGCGTGCTCTTTTTACAGAATCTACAAGACATATGCTCAAAATAGACGGAGATTGGCGCAACACGAATAATTTTATAGGTCAGTTAGAATCAACTGATGACACGGTTATAGGTTTTAAATTTAATCAAAAGTTGAGTTGGGAGTTTCCCAAACCTTCCTTTTCAGAAATTCTGACTCAATTATTTTCACAAGTTACCGGTATTGAAGTGATTTATGAGGAGATGGTCCAAAATGAGAAGAAAGGTTCCCTCATTTTTTCTGATGGAACCGAATTGGGAATATTGCTCAAATGGATCGAGCTCGAAACGAGCTCGTCTAACGATGATGAAGTTTTTATACAACGTACTTTAGAGCCCATTGTGACAGAATTATACAACAAGGATAAACAGACAGGTTATTTTGTTTATATTCAGGAAGAAATCGTATATCATACTGATAAGACAGAAAATACTTTTAATGCGTTTAATGGATTTCAGACTAAAAACTCTTTGGGGGTGGAACGTATCCACCGCATAGAAGGTGAGTTAAATCAAAGGCCTATTATTGCTGAGTACAATGAAAGCCTAGGTATTATAAAAGTGGAAAGTGGAGGAGAATTGTTGGGTGTGATGGTAGTTGAAAACATGAATTTCGATAACCGATCCATATCAAACGAAACTTTGTCAAAAAATAAGCTTTTTATAACTGAGGCTAATATAGGAAAGCCCTCATTGATAAAATCAAAATCTGTTGAATGGTATCCTATTTATTTACCAAATGGATCTTCCTTTGAGTCTGTAAAAATGTGTATTGAAACATTAATTTTTTTATTTTTCGGAATTGGGAGTATGTAGTCAAAGAAATAGCCTTAGTTTTTCTTAATAGGTGCAATTTATGAGATAAAAAAAACCTGCTTCAACAGAAAGACCTCCTTTAACAGTCTGTTGGGTTTTCGTTTAGTAATTATAAGACAAAATAAGAGATAGACTATATAATTGATTTGTTTTTTCAGTAGTGAGTAACCTATGTAATTAATCATGTAATTTATATATTGATTGTCTTGTTTTTCTTTGTGTTAGAAATTCTCCTATGAAGACTGCCAGTCCAAGGATTTCAATAAGTTGCATATCCTATTACTTTCATTCACTTTGACCTGATCTTTAATTTGTTATAAAAGATGTTTTTTTCAGCTTACATACAAGATTACTGCACTGTTTTTAAAGGAAATCTTAAAAGCCTATAATAAATGCAATACTCTGCACCACCACCAACTCCAAACTGTCTGGAAGTTCGTCTTTATCCCAAGGGTGGGAGGTGCCAAACACATGGTCGCTGTTGTCAATTGGCACCAGTATGCCTTGTGGATTCCAAGAATGTAGCTTTAAGGCTTCTTTATAGCTCACTGAAGAATCGTCTGTACTGTGAATGATTAGCTGTAGAATCGTAAGCGATTTGACTGCTTTTTTGATGGAAAACCGTTCTTCATTCGCCTTAAAATCCTCATAAAATTGATAGAAATGCGGCATTTGCTGTTTGGTTCTTCCATTGAGCACATATTTGACACCGTCTTTTTTCCATTGCTCTATTTCTTCATTCGTGCCCATGCGATTTCCAAAATCGCTCACACCTGCCCACGTAATCAATTGCGTGACGCGATTATCTTCTGAAGCTTTGATGTTTACAATCCCACCACCACGTGAATGGCCAATGAGGATGAGGTTGTTGGGATCTATGTCGCTATGGAAAGGGTTGTCTCGAGACAGCAAATAATCAATCATGTCCTGAAGGTCGTCCAATTCCTTGGAATAATTATTTAAAGCGAAGGCCTCCAAATCTGGGAAGTCGATAGGTTGCTCCAATGTACTGCCGTTGTGCGAAAAATTGAACTTTACAAAAAATAAGTCCAACGCCATAAATTGTTTTGCCACCAAATCCCAAGCACCCCAATCTTTAAAGCCTTTGTAGCCGTGGCAAAAGATGACCAGCGGTTTTGGTTGCTTGTTTTTATGGAAAAAAGCGTCCCAGAGGATGGGTTTTTTATGAGTTCTTTTTAGGATGTTGTTTTTTTGAATCATGTATTTTTGGGTTATGTATTCCTTGGGTCAAAACCCTTACTAAAAAACTTTCAATGATCACTGCATGATTTATTAGCTAGACGCAGTGTTACCGAGTTACTCATTCTTCACAAATTTGATTTCTTTGTTCGGATTATGTTCACCTTTTAGGATGCCACCAATGAATTCATTTATCAATTCTAAATGTTTATGATACAATAATAACCGATCTTGAAGAATGTACTTATCGATCTGATTAATTTTGTTGTCTAGGAATGATCGAAGATAAAACGAGGACACATAGGCATTATGCTCAAACTCTGTTTTGGTAGAGGCAAAAACAACTCGTGAAGCGTTGATATTTTCAAAAAACGCATACGGCTCTTCTTGTCCAGTGGCGGCACAAAATAAAATGGGAAATGGATAACTTGCATTTTCGGTCATCACTTTTTGGAATACTTCCGGCCACATCCCTTTAGTTTTTTCAGGATCGGTTGAGAACTCTATGGATGTTTCTAATGAAATAAGCCCTTTGATAGTTGTGTCTTTGTCAAGGGCTCGCAGTCCCATTTGCGCGCCCCAACTATGTCCAATAAAAAAGACAGATTTAGATTTGGTAAGCGATTTAGCAAATTTGAGAAGGAATTTTAGGCTTTGTTCTTCTTCATCCTTAATGATTTTGTCATAAGGTTTAAGTCCAAATATGGTATTCTCATAAGGTAAATGAAAGTTGGACGCCACAAAAAGAAAACCATGGGATGCAAAGTATTCAGCCATCACAAAGTTCTCAAATGGAAAGCTCTGCGAACCGTGATGGTATAAAATAATAGGATAATGAGACAAGTTAAGATCGTTATGAAAAATACTTTCAGTCTGTATCTCTCCAATGAAATTGAGAATATCTTCATAACTGAAGTTGCCGAAATCATTTGCTTGACCTGTAGTTAAGTTTTCTTCAATACCATCCCTAATGACGGCTTCCTGATAATGGTTTTTAAGTTGTAAATGTACCGTAGCTAACATCTCGGTTTTAGGTCCTTCAAAAAAATCCTTAAATTTTAAATAATTTGAATGTATTGGTTTCGTTTCCAATGGATGCCAAATTTGAACGAAATTTGGTTTTATCCCCAAATAATCATATGCTTCGTATTGATATTTTGTGTCAAATAAAATGGTATCCTTGAAACCCACCTGGTAGTCACCAAGTTTAATGATATCATATAAATTATTTTGAGCTTTAAGTAAAAAGCCCTGTAGAAATAGAAGGCAGAAAAAGATGATTTTTTTCGTCATGTTATTCTTTTTTATAATTTCTGCTCGCCCTGATGGGTATGAGTTGTGGCGCCTACCTATCGGCAGACAGTTGTCTCGGCACGAGCTTTTCCAAATAAAAACTCGCTCTGGGAAATCCGAAGTACCGAAGCGTCGGGATTTAAGCACTAAAGTTAGCATATAAATCACAGATAAAAAGTCCGATAGGAATTTCTTAAATAAGCTAGAACCAGGCAATTAAATTAATAAATTGTTGGCAGCAGTTATTTGTTAATTTCAATCGTTTTTTTAGTTTTAGCACTTTTGATGGCTGCATCCAAAATTTCCATCACAATCATATTATTTTCTAAAGAAGATAGATCATACGGCTTTAGGGTGATTTCTTTTTTAATAACTGCCGCAAATAAAGAAAATGGATCATTGTATGGAGCTTTCCTTTCATCTAACTTATAAGATTCTTCACTATACCCATCATAACCTTCAGAAATCCGGATGCGCAGGTCGTTGCGATTATCTGCATAGATCACGCCTCTTAGACCATAAATTTCCATATCCTTTCTACCTATCGGCCAATTCCATGAGGCTTGTACAATTGCATTGGAGTTGGTATACTCTAAGATAATAGTTGCATCGTCATCTACCTTTGGATTATTTTCGGTTTGTTGTTGCTGTGTCACTGCCGTGACTGAAAGTGGTTTCTCACCTTTCATTAACCAGGTCATTAAGTTAATACCATAACAGCCGAAATCTGTAATTGCACCTCCACCATTTTGAATAGGGTCAATTAACCACTCCAAAAACTCTTTATTAACTCCTATGTTTTTTGGTCCCTTGTGTCCATCTCTTATAACCACCTTTCTTATGGCTCCAATGGAATCGTTCTCGACTAATTGGAAGGCCTCATGATTAGATGGATACCAAGTGGTTTCGTAATTGGTAAGCAGATGGATGTTGTGTTTTTTAGACAGAGCTTCCATTTTTTTGGCATGTTCTAAACTTACTGCTAAAGGTTTTTCAACCATAACATGAATGCCCAAAGGGGCTGCTTTTTCAACGACCTCTAAATGTTCATAGATAGTGCCAAATGCGGAAACTGCCTCTGGATTAGTGGCTTCGATCATTTCTTCCATGGTATTGTACACCAAATCCATAGAATATCCATGTTGTGTGGCATATCGTTCAGCCAGTTCTTTATTAGTTTCAACGATACCTACAATTTTAATATCGCCTAGTTTTTCGCTATCAAAAATCCAGTGTACGTGACTATGAGTAAGTCCAATAATTCCTATTTTGACTGGGTCATTTTGTGCCGAAAGATTCATAGACATAAATAATAATAGGATACATAAAAGCAGGGATTTTTGTTTCATTTGGTACATTATTTTGTTAGATTTAATTACCGCCGACAATTGGATAGAGACAATTGTCAATATCCGAATTACAAAACTAATTTAATAATTCTTAAATTCTTATAATAGTTTTGAGCAATACTATAGGGTATTTAATCTTCTCCAGTTAGATATATAACACAATTAATCATCACAATTTAAAGACGTCAATGAATTTTCATAATCAGCTAAATACATGTCACCTAAATTTTTATGAATAAATTTTAGTCAATGATCGGATACCACATTTAAATCATTTATATGGCTTCAGTCATGGCATATAGTGGCATAGACTCCTCGATTGACTATTCCTGAAATTAAGTCGTGAGTCGGTATCCAAGCGAATGCCCTAATTTTCAGAATAATTAACTATCTTTAAGTCAATTGTGATATTCCTTTAATTTACTAATGAACTAGCCATAAGCTTCTAAAAATAAGAAAGATGATGATTTTTGATGTCTTTACTCTATTATCTATTCTCTAGCATTAGAATTAGATAAAACATTAAAATTAACGCTATTAGTTAAGTTGTTTTTAAAACCATGCAGAATTTCGATAAAATAAGTACCAAACTATAAGTGAAGTGCTTTTATCCATAATCTTCGTGACGCTTCTTCTCATACACGCAAAACGTTGGCAACATTAACGTTTTCCTAATAAGTTCGTTACAACTCCATAAAATGTAATAATTTAGGCATATAATCGGAATCATTCCGATTATATGCTTGTTTTTTCACATACACAAATGCGCTGCCGATACCCAAGCCAACAAATCGAAACTGATTTACAAGCTAACGGCCAAACTACACAATATCACCAAAAACCAAGATCCTGAACTGTTTTTTAGGGAGGTGCTGGACATTCAAGAATAAAATGAGGTGCGTGGAACATTTTAACCCTATCATTTGATGATGCATAATCGCCCAAGAGTTTCGAAAAGAATATCGTCTAACTGAATTTAAAAATCCTGGAATCTTCAAGTTGATTTTTTCATTGCCATGCGGAATTCCGCATGGATTTGGTTTTAAATAGGACTAGGTTTGGTAAACTAAAAACCATTTGTATGAAACCTATTAAGATTCTACTCATTTTAAGTATGGCTGTTGGCATAGCCTCTTGCTCAAGTTCAAAAACATTAAAATTCACCAAAAAGGCAGATGATGTTGTAAAAACAGAATCCCTTAAAGAATTTTTAAAGAACAATAAAAATCCAAAAGTGGTACTTCGGGTTACCAACACATCTTATACTGTAACAGAGGGTGAGGATATAAATTATGTATTCAATGCCATTGAAAATCAGTTACTTTCTAGTGGGTTTGTAGTGAGAGATCGCCAGTTGTTTAACCAAATCATTGGGAATACCGACAACAATGTTGATTATAGTGTTTTAAAGAATAAGTCAGACACTGATTTAATTATAGAATTGACAAAACTAGATCCTAAAGTCAAATACAGCACCAACAAATACTATAACCAGAAAAATGAAGAAAAATTAGAAAGCGATTATTTGCATGAACGCTATGGAGCTTCTGTAGAGTTTAAGGTCATTTTAATAAGCTCTAATGAGTTTGCAGGTATTTATAAGTTCAATTATACGCCATGCCTTGACGGATGTGTTATCTCTAAATCCGTTAGCGAATTAATGAAAGAACGAAAAAAGAAAGAAAAAGAAGGAGTTCAGGCTTACGAAGGTGTTGAAAAAGACGAGTTAGAGGTTTTTATTAAAAATGCTACATTACAATTGGTGGGTGAAATGAGAAGCTAATAGAAAAAGCTATTTAAGTTGTATAATTTTCTTCTTATCTTTCAAATAAAAAAAATGGGCCTCCTTAACAAACTCCTCGGCAATGCCGATACCATTTCACCAGAAAAACTTACGCAAAAGTACCAACGTCTCCTCGTTGATGGTGAACAAATAGAACTCGGCTTCGCACTTTTTAGGGATGTTTTTATGTTTACCAATAAACGCCTCATCCTTATAGATGTCCAGGGCATCACGGGTAGCAAAATTGAATATAAGTCCATGCCTTATAAAAACATATCTAGATTCTCCTTGGAAACATCGGGAACCTTTGATTTGGATGCTGAATTGAAGATTTGGATCTCCAGTGAAAACGTCCCTTCGGTCAGTAAAAAATTCAATAAAAGTATCGACGTATATGAAGTGCAAAAATACTTGGCTGCAAAAGTGATGTAATGATTAGGCATTTTAAAACGGTTTTATTTGGAATGGTGTTTCTGGTGGTCTTCCTTTGTCAGGGTCAAAAAACCCTCACCGGAAAAGTAGTAGGCATCATGGATGGAGACACAGTAAAACTTTTAACAGCAGATTCCACTTTGGTGAAAGTACGCTTGGCCAACATTGACTGCCCTGAAAAAAAGCAGCCCTACTCGGCAAAAGCAAAAGAATTCACCTCTGATGCTGTCTTTGGAAAGACCGTGACCATCAGCATCTTAAAAAAAGACCGCTATAAACGCTATATTAGCAATGTGATCTATAACGACTCCTTGAGTTTGTGCCACGAACTCGTCAAAGCGGGCTTGGCTTGGCACTTTGTAAAATACTCTAATGATTACGACTTACAACAATTGGAAGACAAAGCAAGAAAAAACAAACGCGGCCTTTGGCAAGATCCCGACCCCATCGCCCCATGGAATTGGCGAACCATTAGAAAAAATAAAAAATGAAACTAATTAAACTGCTCCTATTCCTAGGCCTGATGGCATATGCCTGTGACGTACCGGCGCAATCTGTCTATGTAACGGACACTGGAGAAAAATACCATAAAAGTAGCTGTCATTACCTTAAGAACTCCAAAAAGGAAATCACCTTGGAGAAAGCAAAAGAATTAAAATTCACAGCCTGCTCTGTTTGCAAACCCACAGCCTCGGCAAACTCGAACGGAATCCAAAACTTTACAGGGAATAGTTCTAATACGCCAACTGCCACTGCCACCCGATGCACCGGAAAGACCCAAGCAGGTGCACGATGCAATCGGACGACCAAGAGCAGCAATGGACGGTGTTATCAGCATTAACAAGAAACATCGATGGGAAACAACACTAAACCTACGTTGATTGTAGAAATTTTAAATAGGACGCAATATGAATTCTGAACTGATCATCTATCAAACCGAAGACGGAAAAACCAAGATTCAAACCCGTTTGGAAAACGAAACGGTTTGGCTAACGCAAACCCAAATGGGAGAACTATTTGCGAAGGCAAAATCCACCATTAGTGAGCATATTTATAATGTATTTGAAGAAGGAGAACTCACAAAAGAGGCAACTGTTCGGAATTTCCGAACAGTTCAAAGAGAGGGATCAAGAGAAGTGGAACGGGACTTGGAATATTATAATCTGGATGTCATTATTTCAGTTGGCTACCGCGTAAAATCCTTACAAGGTACCAAGTTTAGAATCTGGGCTACCCAACGCTTAAGAGAATACATCGTAAAAGGCTTCACCATGAACGATGAACTGCTGAAAGAAGCTGGCGGTGGCAATTACTTTGATGAATTACTCGACCGCATTAGGGACATCCGTTCTTCAGAAAAGGTGTTTTGGAGAAAGGTATTGGATATTTATGCTACCAGCATTGACTATGACCCAAAGGCTGAACTTTCCAAAGACTTTTTTAAGACCATTCAAAACAAAATGCATTGGGCAGCACACGGACACACCGCTGCGGAAGTTATTTACAAACGCATCGATGCCAAAAAGCCCAATTTAGGTTTGACCAATTTTAAAGGTGAAAAACCCACTAAAAAAGAAACCGAAATTGCCAAAAATTACCTCAATAAACAAGAATTGGAGGTGTTGAACCGCATGGTAACCGCCTATCTGGAACTGGCCGAATTACACGCACTCAACAGAAAACCCATGTACATGAAGGATTGGACACATCGATTGGACGACTTTATAACCATGACCGGCAATGAAATTTTAGACCATTCCGGAAACGTAAGCCATCAAAAAGCGTTGGAAAAAGCACATAAGGAATATGAAAGCTTTAAACAAGAGCAAGACAAATTATTGAGCAAAGCAGAACAAGATTTTATCCAACAGATAGAACAGACACATAATAGCTTAAAGAACAAAAAGTCTTAAGCATATTAGAAACTATATTAACCATACAAACGGATGACGAAAAGTGGGAATGGGAGATGTTATCAACATGAGTAGAAATATTAATATTTTAAAATGAAAATCCCTATATTTAAACTCTCCCTAATAAACTAACCAATAGCACTAAACTAAATCGGCTACGATACCGCATGGCATTATTTCAAAAATCAGTCATTAAGTCTTACTTAAAGCTTCAAGACACCGCGAGTGTTCAAAAAGCCTATAAAAAATACACCACCTATTTCCATAATCCTGTTATTCAAGAGAATATTAAAGGCTC
>JBGTCT010000090.1:0-18597 GCA_041748695.1 Aquaticitalea sp.
ACGTAATGCTGGTCAGGTTCCTTGCGTATTATACGGAGGAGACAAACCATTTCATTTCTCTGCACCTGAATTGGCCTTCTCTAAACTGGTTTACACGCCTAATGCGCATACAGTTGTGATTGCCCTAGAAAAAGGAACGTCATTAAATGCTATCATGCAAGACATTCAGTTTCACCCTGTAACCGATAGAATCCTTCATGTGGATTTTTATCAATTATTTGATGATAAAGAAATTGCCATGGATATCCCTGTTCATATTATTGGAACATCCAAAGGTGTTTTAAATGGTGGTGTGCTTCGAAGAAATCAACGTAAATTAAAAGTGAAGGCTTTACCTTCCAATTTACCTGATTTTATTGAGGCTGACATTACACCTTTAAAAATCGGAAGCAAATTGTACATTACGTCTTTGGCCAATCCTGATTACAAATTTTTACATCCAGACAACACTGTAGTATGTCAAGTAAGACGTTCTAGAGCTAGTGTAGCTGAATTTGAAGAAGAGGAAGAAGCAGCAGCAGCTGAAGCTATCGCCGCTGAAGCAGCAGAAAGTGGAGAAGTTGTAGAAGGAGCAGAAGGAACGGCAACAGAAACACAATCTGAAGGTCAAGAATAAATCCAATTATTTAATAAAACGAAAGCATTCTGTTAATTCAGGATGCTTTTTTTATTTTTACAAAAAAATGAATGTTCAAGTCTTTGTTCAATCTATTTAAAACACATGAAACTTCTGCACCAGTTGAAGCACATCCTATGAAAAAATTTTTAATTGTTGGTTTAGGAAATATTGGTGACGATTATACCAATACGCGCCATAATATAGGTTTCAAAATCCTTGATTTTTTTGCCAAACAAGAAGCACTAATCTTTGCAACCCAGAAATTGGGCGATGTAACCACCTATAAATTCAAAGGCCGCCAATTTATATTTTTAAAACCAAGTACTTATATGAATTTAAGCGGAAAAGCGATAGTTTACTGGATGACCAAAGAAAACATCCCAATGGAAAATCTGCTCATTATCACCGACGACTTAAATTTACCATTTGGCACCATTCGTCTAAAAACCAAAGGAAGCGATGGTGGTCATAATGGGTTAAAGGATATTCAAGACAAATTACAGTCCACCACTTATAACCGGTTTCGATTTGGAATCAGCGATGCTTTTAGTAAAGGGCGACAAGTGGATTATGTGCTTGGACAGTGGACTGCCGAAGAAGATGCCAAACTTACCGAGCGTTTGGAAAAATCGGTGGAGCTCATAAAGTCCTTTGGAACTGCTGGTATAACCAACACCATGAATGCATTTAATGGCGCATAAAAAAAGAGAGACCTCACGGCCTCCCTTTTTATATTATTAAAATCACGTGTTATTATTCTACAATGATTTTCTTGGTAGCTTGTCTCTGACCATCACTTATCTTAACAAGATACATTCCAGCCTGTATGCCGTTCAAATTAATGACCTGATTGAAGTTTGAAGCATTCTCAAATGTAGTGTCATAGATTCTTCTACCTCTGATGTCATAAACCGTTATCATCACTTTATCACTATCAGCTGAATTTAAAGTCACTGTAAATTGTCCCTTATTAGGATTAGGGAAAATAGAGACACTGCCCACTCCAAATTCATCAACACCCAAAGCGGATTGAACGGAAAGCGTATAATCTTCAGTTTCACCATCGTAACTTGTTAAACACGGCATTGGAAGTCCAGGGTCACTAGCACTCACATATTTTGTAACTACACGCATTGTAGTGTTACCTAAAGCCGCCCCACTAGGCACTGTGATAGAGAAAGGGGATGCGCTGGTGTTACCATTTGTAACATTCACAGCATTACCCAGTATATATTCCTCTCCAGCATCATTAAAGCTACAGTTTTGATTCCAATCGATCCAAACCTTGGTTTGTGTTTGGAAATTCCCATCGGTATTCACTTTAACAGTTAAAGGATAACTACTATTTCTGTTAACAGTTGTAGAAAGAGCGGTAAAATTACCATATCCACCCACTGATTTCGCCGAGTTTAAATTATTTATGGTATTTAATGTTACGCCGGTTGTACTGGTTTTAAAGGTCATATTGCCACTTGAAACACATCCTGAATTACTCATTGTTAAAGTTACCGTTTCAGTATTTGTAATGGAAGTTGAAGTCCCTGTAACTGTAATCGTATAATTTCCTAAAGCTACTCCACCTAAATTACTAACAATCATTGTAAAAGTCCCTGACGTGCTTCTCGAAGTAGGACTGAAGGTGACAGTAGATCCTGATGGCTGACCCGTTGCAGAAAAAACTGTGTTTTCACTAAAGCCTTCCTGAGTAGTAAATGTAAAGTTATAGGTCGCGGACCCGCCAGAAGGGCAAGCAGTTTGTGGACTGTTTGTTGCAGCCATTGAGAAATTGGGACCAAACGTGCATTGAGTAACATCGGATTTAAATTGAGCTTTAAGCGCATTTAGATAAGCCGCCATTACATTTGTTTGTCCAACACTAAACATAAACATACAGGCATCATTAACATATTCCATATAGTTCATGGTCAACGCTTTTTCTCCAGCTACGCACCCATTAACTGATCCATTTGCTGGACAATTATATGATGCGTTACCAACCTTTGGGGTGTCAGCTATACCATCATCGTCGGTGCCACAACCATCATCATTTGCAAAGGTATGGGCTAAATTTAAAAAATGCCCGACTTCATGCGTTACAGTCCTGCCAAGATTATATGGTCCTGCAGGAACAAAACCATTACAACCAGCTCCAGAACCAAATGCATTGTTATCAATAGTTACTGATTGCCCCGCAGTAATACTTCCACCAAGCGGTGCAAATCCTAAATCATCAATATTCTTAACAAGAATATTCAAGTATCCTCCCCATTTTGAATCAGTACTCGTGCCATTACCAAAATTATAACCTATGGTCACTGCTGGTCCTCCCTCTAATAATTGAGCATCGGTATTTGCAGGATGATTTAGGGTTGCCAAACAGAAGAAAATATCGACAGATCCCGTATTGACACCTGGATAAAACACACTCGCAGGATCCCAAAGCGAAATGTCAGAGTTGGTTGCCGTGTAATCGGCATTTAGTATATCGATTTGATTTTGAGCCAAAGCTTCTAAACAGGCTCGGTTGGCTTCATTACCTTCCGGAAAATGGACCGCTACAGGAATCACTAATGGATTCCTTTTATATGCAAATACATCTTTTTGTAGCATTTTGGCAATTTCTTCACGAAACTTTAACTGATTGGCTTCATGTTCTCTTGCGAGCTCTGGATTGGCCATCATTTGTTGCATATAAGCTTCCATGCCACAAGTCCTTTCTTGAGAAAAAACAAAGGTATGACACATTAAAAACATCATTGCAGTTAATAGGTGCTTATTATATAAGGTAGGAGTTTTAATCATGATAGGGGTTTTAAAGTCTATAAAAATACTTAAAATATTATTTACTACGACTCATCAATATTAATTCGACGATTGTTAGTAATTTGTTAATCAACTTTTAATTCAAAAAGGTGCATACTAACGATCTTATATATCTGAATACATAAAACAAACAAGGGAAGCAAATAAAAGCCTCCCTTGTTTGTCGTGATTTCAATAACACCTTACTCAACGATAATTTTTTTCGTTGACTGTTTGTCTCCATCGATTACTCTAACCAAATACATTCCCGCCTGAACGTTGTCCAAATTGATGGTTTGACTGAATTGTGGATCATGTTTGTAACTATTATTAAAAATCATTCGCCCCCTGATATCATAAACTTCGACTTTGATATCGGAATTTGAGGTTGGATTTAATTTAATCCTAAATTCTCCATTGCTTGGATTTGGGAAAATCACGAACTCGCAAGGTTTATTTTTTTTGAGACCTAATGTTCCTTCTACACATATATCGATTGTGAATTCTTTGATGGTACCGCCATCTAGATCTGCATCATCTACAACAGTGAGTGTCCAGTTTCCACCAGACATTTGACCATACAAAGCAGCTAAACTTTCCTCTGGAATATAACTTCCGGTAAAAGGTGCTACACCTGAAGTAATTGGTGTTGTTGCTTCTTGATCAAAAACGGTATTTGTATAGTTATCAGCACCATCAGCGCCATTGTCTGAAGTCAATAATACAACCGTACCAGCCGGGCTGGTGAGAGTTATATCCAAATCATTTACCCAAGTGTGGTCAATATTAATTTTTACATTAATATCCTTAATCGGGAAACTTTCCGGTATGTTTATAGTTGTTGTATAACTCAAACCTGCCCCTACTGCAGAAATAGCGATAGGTGTATCTGTTGCCTTATATGTGCCACAAGTTATGTTTGCAGTTGTAAAACTAAACACACTCGACGGAGAAGCTGTGGCGCATTGATTTGAAGAGGTGACTCTCCAATAGTAAAGGGTATTAGGGTTCAAAGAAGCCACATAAGAAGGTGAAGTTACAGTTGCCGAATTTACAATATTAGAAAAACCGGGATCTGTTGCTACTTGCACAAGGTATTCTTGAGCGTTTGAATTTTGATTCCATGCCAACGTTGGTGAATCAGAAACATTTGTGGCACCATTTGCTGGCGATGTCAAAGTTGCTGTAGCAAGTGTCGTGCTAAACACGTTAAGTATAACATTCGTGGTTTTTGTCGTCGATGTAGCGGTTCCAACCACCGTTATGTTATAAGTTCCCGGAGCAATGGAACTAGTATTGGAAACTGTCATAGTTACAGAAGTTCCATCTGTAGTGGCGGTAGGAGGCGAAAATAAAACATTTCCTCCCGCAGGAACCCCTGTAGCGGAAAAAGTTGTGGTTTCAGAAAATCCGTTAAAGGTATTATAGGTAAAATTATAAACCGCACTGTTTGGTTGACATACTGAAATATTAGAGTTTGCAAAATTCATTACAAACTCTGAAGAAACTATTTGAAAGTTCGTGCCGTTGATATTATAAAATATATTTCCCGCACCTTCCACCATAATTCTCGCTTGTGTGGTGACATTGTTGGGCACAGTGACATTAAAAGATCCAGTATTTGGTACACCAGAGGCCAAAACAATTGGAAATGAAGCGCCACCATTTGTTGACAATAGAATATTGACACTCGCAGTATTTACAGGTGCAAGGTTGGTATTGGCAACATTCCAAGTGACCGTTTGATTTGATCCCACTTGCCATATTACGTTACTGTTTTGGGAGGTCACAGCAAACGGACCGGCAGTACCAGTTGTGGTCACGACCATTGCATCTGTGGAGGTACTCGCACCTCCAGCAACATTATCTCTAACGGTGAGGTGAAAATTCATAGTTCTACCTACAGAAGGCACAACTTCCCATGTAGAGGAGGTTGATCCTGATAATACGGTTGGCAAGGCTGGCATGAACCTATTAGGTGATGACGTTGGTTCTAAAGATCTAAAGGCTGGTCCTGCTGTAGATGAAGGAATAGGTGGCATCGGCGCAGGGGTCGCGTCCATTTGCTCCCAACAATAGGTTAGGGTGTTTCCTCCATTTGCATCTGTTGCAGACCCTTTTAATATAAATGGAGTTGATATTGGAATTATAAAATCTGCTCCTGCATTGGCAATTGGCGCGCTATTATTGGTATTTGATTGTGCAGCACACTGACTAGCACCCGCAGAAATATTAAGCCACATTTCCCTTATGCTTTCTCTATGAAAATAGTCATCGCTGTTATTTTGAACGTTCGGTGCACAGATACCAGCATAACCCATAATTGTGGATGCACTACCTGGTTCAAAGGATTTAGAAGATCTTTCGCAATTATTGTTTTGAGTGTGATTTGCACCGTATTGATGACCCATCTCATGGGCAACAAAGTCAATATCAAAAGTATCTCCTACCGGGGCAGGTGAACCTGTTACTCCTCGCGCTTTACCCGAGGTACATGCAGAGCTAACTTGCGCAACACCTCCACCACCTGTACTGAAAACATGTCCGATATCATAATTCGCACTCCCTATAAAAGTATTGCAAGCCGTTTGGTTTTCACTCAGCATTGCCACTCCATTGCTGTTGGTGTAAGGATCAGTAGCGGCATTTAAAAAAATAACATTTGAATTATTGGGAACAATCACCATACGAATAGCCATGTCTCTTTCAAAAATCCCATTAATTCGGGTCATTGAGGTGTTCATTGCGGCCATTACTGCTTGGACAGTTCCTCCATGAAATGAAGCGTATTCTCCAGTGCAAGCCAAGGCCAATCGAAAGGTTCTTAACTTGCCGTCATTGGCATTCCTATTAGCGGTATCAATGGCATCATCAAAATCCTTATTTTGCACTAGATATTCAGTTTCACATACAAATTGGTGGTCATTTTTATCCATTTCTGTTCTGATATAAACTCGATAGATACTAAGATCTTGTGAATAAGGCTCAATAAAAACCGTTTTTTTGTCTGAAAGAACCATGCTACTCAATCCTTTTTGAGGTGACAAACTAAATCTTAAAATTGCTCTTGGATTTGTGATACCATAGCCTATATACGATCGTATTTCAGGATACTGTGCCTGTAATTCTGTAGCCATATTTGAAGCTTCTTCAATTCTGAAAGATTCCAGTTTTCCGTCGATATTTGGAAAATCAAGGACAAGATTCGAAGCAGTAGTGCCTCTCTTAGTCGCATTCTGTACAAAGCTTTTTAAATTCTCAAGGTTAAGTTTGTAATAATTAACCTCTACTGGCTCATATTGTTGATACAATCGTTCTTTTAAAAATGTTTCAGCTTTAGTTGTTTTCGTCCATAATGGTCCATTGCCTTGCGCAAATAATGTCGTCGAAAAAAAGAAGATACACACAAAAAATAAATAAAAAAGGGCGTATTGTTGTTTCATTAGGATAACTTTAATAAAAATTAAACTATTTTATGTCGTCTAATTTACTAAAAACTGGATTTTAAATTTATGTTTATTAATAATATATTCATTTTTATTGCCACATTCTTATTGTTTTCATGTAAAACATCAACAATCTATAATGAAAGTTCGGGCAGTGATAACAAAAAGATTTTAGCAAATGCTTGCCCTGCCGATGGCTCTTGCTTTTTTGAAGCCATCCCAAATTCTACAATGACAATTTTAAAAGATGATATTGGCGCTTTATACCCACAGTTTTTTGAAAGTGATGCCATTATTTTAAAATTTGAATATAAGAGAGATGAACAGCCGCATACCCACGATGGTGGTTATAACGAACTAATATATCTTGAAATAAGGAAAGATCAACTTGAGATTGATTTAAGAAATTCTGAATTAGATAAGGTGAAATTGCTTTTTGGAAGATTATGCTATTGCAAAGGGTCAAGCGGTTATTATATGATTACAGATGGACATCTTTTAATTAAAGAAAGGAATAAAGGAAAGTATCATATGGAGCTTTCCTTTCAAACTACTGAAGTTCCACAAATAATTAACCGTATCTCTGAAACTTTTACGATCAAATAGAATTATCTTCCAAATTATTGGTTAAAATTTGACACTCTAAATTGTTCTAAAGTAAGTATTTTTACAAAAATTTTTTGCTTTTGGATTCCCTTAAAAACTTTAGTTCGAAAAATACGATCCCATCTGTGGTTACCATTGGTACGTTTGATGGCGTTCATATGGGACACCAAAAAATCATTAAGCGTCTTATCAAAGTCGGACAGGAAAAGCAACTGCATTCCGTTGTTCTAACTTTTTTTCCACATCCGCGTATGGTGTTGCAAAAAAATTCCGATATTAAATTGTTGAATACCATCGACGAGCGAGAAGCTCTATTATTGTCATTGGGACTGGACCAAATGGTGATTCAAACATTTACTAAAGAGTTTTCACAATTGTCAGCACATGACTTTGTCAAAACAATTTTAGTGGGTCAACTCAATGCAAAACACATTATAATTGGTTACGACCACCAATTTGGAAAGGATCGAAGTGCCAACATCGATGATTTAAAGATGTATGGGAGGGAATTCGGTTTTGAGGTTGAGGAAATCTCGGTGCAGGACGTAGAGGATGTTTCGGTGAGTTCCACAAAAATCAGAACAGCCCTGAAACATGGTGAGATTGCAACAGCAAATTCCTATTTGGGATATAACTATTTTTTTAGCGGAGCGGTAGTTCAAGGTAGAGGTCTTGGCAAACAGTTAGGGTTTCCAACGGCCAACATTCATATCGAAAAAGAGTATAAATTGATTCCCAAAAATGGTGTCTATGTCATAAAAGGAAGCCTTCATAATGATATCGTTTTTGGAATGATGAATATTGGTACCAACCCAACGGTTGAAGGAACACATCAATCCATCGAAGCACATTTTTTTGATTTTGATACCGATATTTATAACGAAAACGTTACCATCGAAATTTTGGAACGCCTTCGTGACGAACATAAATTTGAATCGGTTGAATTGCTTAAAAAGCAATTAAAAAAAGATAAAAGTAACGCCAAACAATTTCTTAAAACGCATGGTTAAATTTCTATTCACTCGCATAGACAATAGTGGATTGGTGGTCTTTAGAATCGCTTTTGGTCTGCTCATTTTTTTGGAAAGTGTCGGTGCCATTTTTACCGGTTGGGTCGAACGAAATTTAATGCAACCAAAATTCACCTTTTCTTTTATAGGCTTTGAATGGCTGCAACCGCTTCCAGGGCAATGGATGCTTATTTTTTATGCAGTGATGGGATTTTTTGGATTGCTCGTTATGATAGGTTACAAGTATCGCTTAAGCATGATTGCTTTTACTTTGATGTGGTCAGCAACTTATTTAATGCAAAAATCATCTTATAACAATCACTATTACCTATTGATGTTATTGAGTGCCATCATGGTATTTCAGCCTGCAAACCGATATTTGTCCGTCGATGCAAAGTTAAATCCAAATATCAGGAACATCTCAATGCCCAAATGGTGCAGTACCGTTTTTATTCTCCAAATGTTTATCGTTTATACCTACGCTTCCATTGCTAAATTGTATCCCGATTGGTTGAATGGGTCTGTTATGGAAGTCATTTTAAGTGGGAAAAAGGACTATGCCATCGTTGGGAAATTGCTACAAGAAAAATGGCTTCATTATGTTGTGAGTTATGGCGGCATATTATTTGACGGATTGATCATTCCGCTACTCCTTTTTAAACCCACTCGAAAATGGGCGTTTTTCATATCGTTGATTTTCCATCTTTTCAATTCCTTTGTTTTTCAAATTGGAATATTTCCGTATCTATCCATAGCGTTTTCATTGTTCTTTTTTGAACCCAAAACCATTCGCAATATTTTTTTGAGGCAAAAGCCACTATATACTGAAGCGGAAGTTATAATCCCAAATTATAAAACACCTTTCATGTTGGTCTTTGCTTTGTATTTTATAATTCAAATTGGATTGCCGCTGCGTCATTGGTTTATAAAAGATGATGTGCTCTGGACGGAAGAAGGCCACAGACTATCTTGGCGTATGATGCTGCGTTCAAAAAGCGGATATACCAATTATAGAGTCATAGATGCAAAAACTAACGTGGTGATTCCAATTAAAATGGATGATTATCTAACTAAAAATCAACAGCGTACTGCGAGTACAAAACCTGACGTCATCTGGCAGTTTGCACAGCATCTCAAAAAAGATTTTGCAAAAAAGGGTATCGATGTCAAAGTATTCGTGAATGCCAACGTGCGAGTCAATGGAAAAGACATGCGACCACTTACCAATCCAGAAGTTGATCTTGCCAGCGTTCCTTGGACCCCACTTAAACATAGCGAATGGTTGCTGCCATCTGTTCAGGAAGATCCTTACAATATAAAAAAACGAGATAAGAATACCAGGGAATAAATCAAAATGGGTATCTCTTAAAAAAATCACATTGAAACCTGAAGTCCGTCAACTAGAATCTAAATTTACTTATTTTTGCCTTCAAATTAAATACCATGTTACAAGTACCATTTATTAGGGACCATAAGGAAGCCGTTATCAAAGGTTTGGCAAAGCGAAATATCGATGCCACACAGATGATTAATGATGTCATTTCCATGGATGAAGACAGACGAAGTTTGCAAACACAATTGGATAATGTTTTGGCAGAATCAAACAACTTATCAAAAGAAATTGGGAACTTGTATAAATTTGGTGAAACCCAGAAAGCCAATATCTTAAAGGAAAAAACTACACAATTAAAGGACGAATCCAAAACGCTTGGCGATCAACTCGATCAGAAAGTAGAAGCCTTGAACCAACTGTTGTACAAAATTCCGAATGTTCCCAGCTCATTAGTACCAGCAGGAAGTTCTGAAACCGATAACGAAGAGGTTTTTAGGGAAGGCGAAATTCCTGTGTTGCACAAAAATGCCATGCCGCATTGGGAATTGGCGAAAAAATACGACATCATCGACTTTGAACTCGGAAACAAAATTACAGGTGCAGGATTTCCTGTTTATAAAGGAAAAGGCGCCAAATTACAGCGTGCGCTCATCGCTTATTTCTTGGACAAAAATACTGCGGCTGGTTATACAGAATATCAGTTGCCTTATTTAGTAAACGAAGCCTCTGGCTTTGGAACCGGACAATTGCCCGACAAAGAAGGCCAAATGTACCATGTTACCGAAGACAATTTATATCTTATCCCAACCGCTGAAGTTCCCGGCACCAATATTTTTAGGGATGTGCTTCTTAATGAAAGTGAATTGCCAATCGGTATAACAGGATACACACCATGTTTTAGGCGTGAAGCCGGTAGTTATGGTGCTCATGTAAGAGGCCTTAACCGTTTGCATCAATTTGATAAGGTTGAGATTTTGCGTATTGAACATCCATCCCGATCATATGCAGCACTGGATCAAATGGTCGCTCATGTCAAAATAATTTTGCAAGAGCTGAAGTTACCATATAGAATTTTGCGTTTATGTGGTGGCGATTTAGGTTTTACTTCTGCACTTACCTATGATTTTGAAGTATTCTCTACAGCTCAGGACCGCTGGTTGGAAATTTCTTCAGTGTCTAATTTTGAAACATTTCAAGCCAATCGTTTGAAACTCCGATTCAAAAATGCGGATGGAAAAAACGAGTTGGCACATACACTCAATGGAAGTTCGCTGGCACTTCCGAGAGTACTTGCTGGCATTCTGGAAAACTACCAAACTGAAGATGGCATCAAAATTCCCGATGTTTTAATCCCGTATACTGGATTTGATTTGATTTGATTTGTAAGTATTTTTCCCTCATAAACCGTTGAAATATAAAAATTTGACGTTATTCAACGATTTTTTGTGATTTTTTTTTGTTTTGTCAGAAATATTCTAGAAGTTAGTAATCGTAACTAAACCAACCACGTTATGAAAAACATTATGCGAATCGTTTTGCTTGCATCGCTAGTAATTATGGTATGTAAAGTTTTATTTTAAAAAATCATTGCTAATTTTAAAGAATAGCGCTTTTCAGTAAAATCTAATATATATAAAAAAGCCGATGCAAAATAACTGAATCATTTTTTAAAGTAATGATTAATAGCACATTTATTTTGATGGTAATGCCTGAATTAACATTCGGGCATTTTTTTTATCATAACATTCACAATAAGAAGTTAGCCCATTTATTATATTTACAAAAATTACTGCATTGAAAACCCTTTTCACTTTCATCTGTTTACTGTCTGGCAGTTTGCTTTTTTCGCAAAGTGAAGAGTTGGCCGATGATTATTTTAAGCGTGGCGAATTTGAAAAGGCGCTTATTGGTTATCAACAGTTATTTCAAAAAAATCCTGCAAACAACAATTACCTCTTTCAACTTATAAAAACACAACAGCAATTAAAACAGTATGAGTTGGTAAAACAGCTGCTTCAAGAAAAAATTGCTACCAACGAAAATCCCATGCTACTTGTTGAGTTGGGATATAATTTTCAACTTCAGGACAGTATGCTGTTGGCAAAACGCTATTATGACCAAGCATTTTCTAAAATTGAAGAAAACCCAAACTATGTATTTGGCGTGGCTCATCAGTTAGAAGATCGCTCACTTTTGAATGAAGCCATTTTGGCTTACAAAAAAGGTATGGAACTCAATCCTAATTTTAATTTTAATATTCAGTTGGCACAGATTTATGGTGAACAAGGCAATGTGGAAGAAATGTTTTCCAATTATATCGATTACATCTCTAGCAAGCCCACTTTTATCAATAATGCCAAACGTGCGTTTAGTGATTTTGTTTCAGAAAACAAAGAAGGCCAGGGCAATCTAATTCTAAAGAAACTGCTTCTAAAAAAACTACAATCACAACCAGATGCCTATTGGTACGATTTGCTAAGTTGGTTGTTTGTTCAAGAGAAAGATTACGGCAAATCATTCACTCAAGAAAAGGCACTCTACAAAAGGAATCAGGAAAGTCTGGAGCGAATCATTGATCTGGCCGTTATGGCTGTCAACGAAAAACAGAACGAAACGGCTACGGATATATTCAGTTTTGTGCTGGAAACCACTCAAGATATCGACACCAAATTATTGGCAAATCAATACCTTTTGGAAATTGAAGTCGCTAATGCGAGTCAAAAGCAATATGATGCCATCAATCAAAAATATTTAAATTTATTTAAGCAATATGGAGCTTTTGAACAAACGCTGTCCTTACAGATTGCGTATGCAGATTTTTTGGCCTTCCATTTAAGAAAACCTCTAGAAGCAAGCGATTTTTTAAAGAAAAGTCTTCAACTGAATGTGTCGTCTTTTCAGGAAGCTAGTGTCAAATTAAAATTAGGGGACATTTTAGTGTTTCAGGAGAAATTCAACGAAGCCTTGATCTATTATTCCCAAATTCAAGCCAATCTCAAAAATAGCGTCATCTCGCAGGAAGCGCGTTTTAAAGTCGCAAAAACCAGTTATTACAAAGGTGATTTTGAGTGGGCAGAATCGCAATTAAAAATCCTAAAAGCATCCACTTCACAACTTATTGCCAATGATGCCTTGGATTTAAAACTGCTTATATCCGATAACAAATATGAAGATTCGCTATTTGTGGCACTAAAGCTATACGCCAAAGCCGATTTAATGGCGTTTCAAAACCGAACAGACGATGCCATAAGCTTGCTGGATCAAATTTTAACCGAACATAAAGGCGAAACTATCGAAGATGAAGCGCTGTTAAAACAAGCCCAATTATTCGAAAAGAAAAAACAATATGACAAGGCGTTGGTCAATTACCAAACCATCATTACCAATTACGCGGATGAAATCCTTGCGGATGATGCCATTTACTTTTTGGCGGAATTGTACAACAACATACTTGAAGAACCACAAAAGGCCAAAGACCTTTACGAACAGCTTATTTTTAAGCATGCCGATAGTATATATGCGGTGGAAGCTCGGAAAAAGTTCAGGATGCTGCGCGGTGATACCATTAATTAGTTTGTAATTGAGAACCCCACTTTTTTTTAAAATGCCCAACCAAATTACGTATCGCAAAGAACTCATTTGGAATTTGGCACTTACTTATTTAAACTTTAATTTTTATTTATGATTATATATAATGTGACTTCCTATATAGATTCGAGTGTGCATGAACAATGGCTCATTTGGATCAAAGAACACATTCCACAAGTATTGTCAACGGGTTGTTTTATTGAAGCAAAACTAACTCGTGTTTTAGTAGAAGACGATGCGGAGAGTGCTACTTATTCGGTGCAATACAGAGCACAATCGCGTGAAGATCTTGAACGTTATTACCGAGATTTTGCCGATGTACTAAGGCAGGAAGCAGTAAAACATTTTGCTGATAAAGTATTGGCTTTCCGCACAGAATTGGAAGTAATCGACGAGTATTCTGTGAAATTTGATTCATAATCTACTTTCAATCAAAACATCAAATCTTTTTGTTTAACCATTAAGAAGTTAAGACAATAAAGCTATTCATTAAGTACGTTTTAATGCCTCTTAATACCTTAATGGTTTTAAAAATTAATTTTCAAGAGTACTCGTTTTTATCTCCCGCAAATCTCGCTGATTTTCCCAGACTCAATTTACATTACACTCAATACACAAGTAAAACTTTATCTATTTTCTTTACTCTAATTTCTATTTGTCTTGGCTCTAGGCTCTAGCAATTGCGCCAAAGCCCAAACGATCTTGATTCTATACCATACATTATTGATTAACTACAAATCCTGCGTGACTATCCGCACTTCTTTCCTTATCTTCGTACTTCAAAATTCCATCGTACAGCTTTAACCCAAACATTAGTGAATTCGTGGCAAATCATTCAAATAATTCAAACCACCAGGTAAGAGCTAAAAAACATTTAGGTCAACATTTTTTGACGGATGAAAACATTGCATCAAAAATAGCAGATTCACTTTCGTTAAAAGGTTACAAACACATTCTCGAGATAGGCCCAGGAATGGGCGTTTTGACCAAATATCTGCTTCAAAAAGGCATTGTAACTCATGTCATAGAAATCGATCGTGAATCGGTGGAATACCTAAAAGCAAACTACCTCAATCTGGACGACCGAATTATTGAAAAGGATTTTTTGAAATACGATTTAAAGGAAATTTTTAATGATGAGCCTTTCGCCATAATTGGAAATTTTCCATATAATATTTCGTCACAAATCCTATTTAAAACCTTGGAAATGCGTAACCAAATTCCTGAATTTTCTGGGATGTTTCAAAAAGAGGTGGCTTTGCGCATCTGTTCCAAAGAAGGCAGTAAAGTCTATGGCATTCTTTCGGTATTGACACAGGCATTTTATGATGCCGAATATCTTTTTACCGTACCTCCACAGGTTTTTAGTCCGCCACCAAAAGTCGATTCGGGTGTATTGATGCTTAAAAGAAAGGAAAGCTACTCCCTACCTTGCGATGAAATCTTATTTTTTAAAATCGTAAAAACCGGATTTCAACAACGACGAAAAACATTACGCAACAGTTTAAAAACTTTCAATCTTTCTGATAATTTAAAAGCAAATGCTATCTTTGACCAACGACCCGAACAATTGAGTGTTGAGCGTTTTATAGAACTTACAAAACTCATAGAAAAAGACATTTAATTCTTAATTATTTCTAACATTGGCAGAGGAAAGAGAGAACATACAATTTGAGCTCACCGAAGACCTCATCAGACAAGTAGAACAACTTATCGAGCAAAAGAACGATAAGGAGCTGCGCAAGTTGCTGAATGAGTTTCACTACGCAGATATTGCCGAAATTCTAGATGAAGTCAATCTAGAGGAAGCCATGTATGTCATTAAGCTGCTCGATTCTGAAACGACTTCCGATGTGTTGATGGAGCTTGATGAGGACAATCGCGAAAAAGTACTGCGCAACTTGTCTTCAAAGGAAATTGCCGAAGAAATCGAAGAACTCGAAACCGATGACGCAGCCGATATCATTGCAGAATTGTCAGAAGAACGTCAACTCGAAGTCATCGGCCACATTGAAGATGAAGAACATAGAGCTGAAATCAAGGAACTTCTTAAGTACGACGAAGACACTGCAGGTGGATTGATGGCCAAAGAACTTGTGAAAGTCTATGAAACTTGGACCGTTGCAGGATGCTTGCGCCGCATAAGAGGTCAGGCCAAAGATGTCACCCGCGTACACTCTATATATGTCGTCAATAAAAAAAACAAACTTATTGGTCGACTGTCACTCAAAGACTTGATTGTCGCCAAAAGTGACCAAAAAATTGCAGACATTTACATTACCAGTGTTGATTATGTCGATGTTGGCGAAGATGTAGAGGAAGTGGCTAAAATCATGGCCAAGTATGACTTGGAGGCCATTCCCGTAGTGGATGAAAACATGACTTTATTGGGTAGAATCACCATTGATGATATCGTGGACGTATTAAAAGAAGAAGCCGATAAAGATTACCAATTGGCCGCAGGTATCACCAGTGATGTTGAAGCTGACGATAGCATTTGGGAACTCACCAAAGCTCGATTGCCTTGGTTATTGATTGGGATGTTTGGAGGAATTGGAGCAGCCAGCATCATCAGCGGATTTAGTGACGCCCTGCTCAAATTTCCTGCGCTGCTAATGTTTGTGCCATTAATACAGGCAACTGCTGGTAACGTAGGTGTGCAATCGTCTGCGATTATTGTACAAGGTTTGGCAAACGATTCTATCGATGGCAGCCTTTTTCATCGCCTTTTAAAAGAATCTTTATTGGGATTGGTCAATGGGCTCGCAATCGCTGTTATTGTGCTATTAATCAGTCATTTTGCATTTCAAACAACCTACTACGAGTCGCTCACTATTTGCGTCGCACTGGTTGCGGTCATAATAATGGCGGCACTCATAGGCACATTTGTTCCCATCTTTTTAGACAAACGCGGTATTGACGCTGCAGTC
Organism: Aquaticitalea sp.; assembly: GCA_041748695.1. Taxonomy (GTDB): domain Bacteria; phylum Bacteroidota; class Bacteroidia; order Flavobacteriales; family Flavobacteriaceae; genus JBPOFM01. Next base: position 16,335 of record JBGTCT010000090.1, read on the forward strand.
GCCACAGGGCCTTTTATCACCACCAGTAACGATGTCTTTGGGATTTTGATGTATTTTTTGATTGCAAAGGCTATTCTTGGGTTTTAAGTTTCTGGGCGTTACCTTTCAGGTCGCGCTATCCACTCTATCTTTTCTTTTTTTTGAAAAAAGAAAAGGATGCCGTTTCTATCGCTAACGCAAAAGGTATTAAATTTACCATATGACACCCATCAATATAAATGATAAATTTTCCAAATTCGATGTGCACTGGCATCCACATCAAATTACCGTGGTTGATAACATGCAGGTCATTTTGGCAAAGCTCAAAGGCGATTTTGTATGGCACAGTCATGACGATGAAGACGAATTGTTTCATGTCATCAAAGGCACATTGTACATGCAGTTTAGAGATCGTACCGAAGTAGTCCATGAAGGCGAGCTCATTGTAGTGCCCAAAGGTGTGGAACACAATCCAATGACCAAAAACGACGAAGAAGTGCTTGTTCTTTTATTCGAAAAAATTTCTACAGCACATACAGGTAACGTACAACACGAAAAAACACAAACACAGTATCCAAAGATTTAGATCTTACAGGTTTTCAAATCCTTTAACTCTCTCCTTTTAAAAAAATTTCTTTGTCAGACGCCTTTTATAAATTTGAGATTCTTTAAGTAAATATGAAAACAACAACTAAAAAAGATTCCTGCCTTCGCAGGAAGCACATCCTCCACCTCGATACTAACTTTCTATAATTCGATAATCAATTTTTATATTATTAAAAATATATTGTTGTCCTGTAATTGAATGTTGTACATGCTTAACCCAATATATGTCACCCCTAAAGGGCTTTTGTTTGTGTCTACGGTTCTATTCTAACAAGATGACGCCCCTAAAGGAGCTAATCTATATTGATGTTATAATATTTTAGACTACCATAATTTAAAGTTCATAAAAAATCATCATTAATATTAAATTCAGGTGTCCAAAGTATTTTACTGGACAAGACGAAAAAAAGATAGTTAAATTTACATAGCATTCTTATCTTTAAACCTACAATTATTTAATTCTAGTCTCTAGTCTCTAGTCTCTAGTCTCTAGTCTCTAGTCTCTAGTCTCTAGCATCTAGTTTCTTTAAGTAAATTTGAAAACAACAACTAAAAAAGATTCCTGCCTTCGCAGGAAGTAAGCATGAAGATCCTCCACCTCGATACCAACCATCCATTGCTCATCAATCAATTGAACGATTTAGGCTTTGAAAATGATGAAGATTACATCGCTTCAAAAGAAGCCATTGAAGCAAAAATAGCAAGTTATGACGGAATCATCATCAGAAGTCGTTTTGCAATTGACAAACAATTTCTCGATGCTGCTTCCAGCCTTAAATTTATCGGTCGTGTTGGTGCAGGCCTTGAAAATATCGATGTTGACTATGCCAAACAAAAAGGCATCACACTCATTGCAGCGCCAGAAGGCAACCGCAATGCCGTCGGGGAGCACACATTGGGCATGCTGCTTTCGCTTTTCAACAAATTGAACAAAGCTGACCACGAAGTCCGCAACGGAATTTGGCAACGTGAAGCCAACAGAGGCATTGAGCTGGATGGCAAAACGGTTGGTTTGATGGGTTACGGCAATATGGGTAAATCCTTTGCAAAAAAATTACGGGGTTTTGACGTGGAAGTTTTATGCTATGACATCATTGAACATAAAGGGGACAAAAATGCCAAACAAGTATCACTTCAAGAGCTTCAACAAAAAAGCGACGTTTTGAGTTTGCACACACCTCAAACGTCAGAAACATTAGGAATAGTCAATTCTAATTTCATTGATCAATTCCACAAACCATTTTGGCTTATCAATACGGCGCGTGGCAAGAGTGTTGTCACCAATGATTTAGTCGACGCTTTAAAATCGGGCAAAATTCTTGGTGCTGGATTGGATGTTTTGGAATATGAAAAAAGCTCGTTTGAGGATATGTTCAATTCCGAGATACCAGAAGCTTTTCAATATTTAATCAAGGCCGATAATGTTTTATTGACACCTCACGTGGCAGGCTGGACGGTTGAAAGCAAAGAGAAACTTGCCCAAACCATAGTTAATAAGATTAAAGGTCATTTTTGTTAACTTTACCCTTATACATTTCAAATATGCAATACCAAGCTACTTCCGCAGAAGATTATATCTCACAAGTTCCTGAAGACAGAAAGGAAGCCTTGACCAAACTTCGCAACGTTATCAATAGCAACATCCCCAAAGGTTTTGAAGAAACCACTGGCTATGGCA
>JBGTCT010000091.1:0-5014 GCA_041748695.1 Aquaticitalea sp.
TTAGCCGAGTATATCGCCTCTTTTACATACCTGTCACCACTTGCTGTATAAATAACGCCTTTTTTCTTCATTTCGTTTCGTTTATATTTCTTTTATGAGTTTAGCAGGGTTGCCACCTTAGATGCAATTTGTTTCGACATTTTTTGTGACTAAAGAACCTGCAGCTACAACTGCACGTTTACCAATTATTCTTGGCAGTATTTTGACATTGGAACCAATCCAAGCGTCATCTTCAATGGCAATGGTTTCTATATTAGGGTATGATTGAGAACATGGTGATTTAAGTGTTTCAGCAATATGGACCATACAGCCATAGATTAATATCAAGACCGAAACTTTAAAATTTACAATCAAATATCTAGATTTTTTTTACGGAAATCCTCAAAATTTTCCTGTCTAATATATCCATGATATTTTATTTTATACTCGTATTTTACTACTTCTGCAGGATTTAAATTTTTAATTACTTTTGCGGGAACACCTCCTATAATACAATGTCCCTCGGGAAATGATTTTGTTACTACTGAACCAGCGGATACTATGGTATGATCTCCTAAAACCACTCCGCCTAAAACCACTGAATTCATACCAATCCAACAGTAGGACCCAATTTTAGTATCTTTAGGTGTTAGTTTTCGATAGTCATAAATGTCATGATTACCACTAAGAATACCAGAATTTTGTCCTATGATGGTATAGTCACCAAAAAAAAGTTTGCCAGTACCTTGAATATATATATTTCTTTGAAAACCTGGAAACGTACCTATGCCTACATAGATATTTTGTACACCTACAACCCTACTACTTTTGTGAACTGGCCAATATGCAGTTCTATTATGACCCAGCACCTTTTGATTGAACCACATATTAAAATTAATTTTTTCAATGCCATTTTCTGTGACTTTTAAAAAAAGAAAATAAGGAAACCGCGTAATCAACCAAATAAAAATCCGGAAGGGATTTCTTAAAATGTGGTTTAGTTTTTCTTTTGTAGGTTTCATCCTCTAAAAAATTTCAACTTTAAAATCGATATAGTATCCAAGTTAGATGCATTTTTTAATTCCATCGCTTTGGATTTTCCATGATGTTTAAACGCTGATGAGATAGCGATGGCTTGTTGAGTTTTGTTTTTCTTTAAAGCCCGTTCTTTTTCTTGACTTGACAATGGACATAAACTGTCTTTTAATAAATCCTCCGCCAACAAAATATATTTAAAAGGCTCCATTGGGTTGCTCCTGTGGTCGGACATTTCCTGTTCTTCATGCTCACGATACCATACGATGCCGTGTGGCATGAGTATAACGGGATATTTTTGAGACAATAAATGCCACATCTCAAAATCACCCAGCATCCGCTTTCCTGTAAACCCGCCAACTTTATTGAATATATCTCTTTTGATAATGGCGGATAAAGGTGCTTTATGAAATAATTGCTGCTCAAAATAATGACGTTTGTAAGCTTCGTAAGGTGATAATTGAAATGGATACATGTACAATTTATCTTGTGCTAAAGAGCATAAACCATAACCCGCTTCAGGAAACTGTTCCATATAATACACCAAAAGTTCCAATCCATGTGGATAGATCATATCATCAGCATCCACGTACTTTAAATATTTACCCTTGGCATAAGATGCTGCTTGGTTACGGTTAGGATAATCACCTAGATTTATATCATTGACATACACTTTAATACGCGCATCCTTGGCTTCATAAGATTGCGCTAGGGCAACAGAAGCGTCGTTTGAGCCGTCATCAACGATGATGAGTTCCCAGTTTTGATAGGTACTATTTAGCACACTTTCAATGGCCTGTGCGATGTATTTTTCACGGTTGTAAACCGTCATCAGTACAGAAACTAAAGGTTGTGATGTTGTCATTTGTTATTGGTATTCTGTTTTCCTAAAGGAACATTTAAAGATAAAGATTGTTCCAAATCTGGCAAGCTATTATTTTTTAGAGCTTTCAATAGTGTTTTGGTGGCTTTATTGTGGTTAGCTAAAATATTGAAATTATGCCCAATCCATTTGGGATGCAGTCGCCATTTGAAATTGCGATACACTACCAATGCATAATCCTTTGTCGTGTTTAATCGACTGCGTACCAATCCAAAACATTTATAGACAAACACATTGGCAATTAAGACACGTCGATACGTATAGTCTGGAAACTGAAAGTGATAGTGATTGACCCTTACAGCATAATCATAGACCAATTTATGGCCATGTTCCAAAGCCGCCCTTGCCCAAAGCATGTCCTCCCCAAAGGCAACAGTTTCAAACGGGATCTGTTGCATCACACGTTTTCTGTACATGGCATTAACGTCATCCCATCCACACGCATTACGTTTTTCTTGTGGTGAAAGTGCTTCAAAATCCTCCTTGGTATTGTATTGAACGTATTTAACAATAGGTTTGGATTGCGGTCTAAACCATTCATGAGGATTTTTATCAGGATGGTGAGGTACGATTTGCTGACCACAAACGCCAGCAACTGCTTCATCGGAGAAATGTTTTAGCATGGTTTGGAGCCAAAATTCATCACTTGCAACGGCATCTTGTACTGTCATGACAACAAAATCTCCACTTGTATATTGCACCCCTAAATTGCGGGTTTCGCCATGGTTAAATGTTTTTGGGTCGATGCCAATGACATGTACAAATTCGAATTGCTTCAAATATTCCACAGATCCATCGGTACTTCCTGAATCGATTATTACCACTTCGCAATCTGAAAACAGCGTTTGCTTTTGAATGCCCTCTATGGCTTGTGGCAGGGTATCCATTCCATTTTTTACAGGAATGACAATGGAAATTTTAATCATTTATGACATTTAATAAAGATTCAATGCGTCGATCCCAGGTTGAATCTCTCAAAAATTCTTGTAATCTTTCTCTGTTAATTGATTTAGGGTCTTTCAACATGGCTTTAAACTCATCATAAGTTGTAGCCACATTGAGCAAGTCGTTAAAATCTTCCTTTAGGTATTCGTGATAATCATTTACAACCACAGGCAATCCTTGGGACAAGTAATCATATAGCTTCATACTATTGACATCGAGAGCCGCATCTCTTTTGTACAGACCAAAACACACATTAGATTGCTTTAGTAAAACATTCACTTGATTTGGCTCTAAAAATCCGAACATTTTCACATTAGGAAACTTTTGTAATTGAAACTCAATCTCGGACTTATAATCTTTTCCAATAAAATTAAATGTCCAATCAGGATGCTCTTCTATAACTTGAATTAGCCAAGAAGATTCTATCCATTTTGAAAGGGTTCCACAATATGTAACCTGATAATTGCGTGATGAATTAGCAACCGTTTTCAGATTGATGCGTTTTTCAAAAACCCCATTCAGTATCAACTTTGTATTTTTAAAATTATGATCATTGTACCAATTCAGCATTGACCGTGAACTACTAAGAATATATTTGGCTTGAACACCTGCTTTCAGAAGTAATGCCTTTCTTTTTGCCTTGTGGTGGTCAGAAATATTTGGATCTTCAATGATATTGTGATCTGTATCAAATATCATTTCACAATTTAAATTTAAAAATTCAAAATCATCAAAACCTTTAGGCCAATAACACCAAGCTAAATAGTTTTGATCGGAGGTTAAAACTTTAGGATAGAGCCAGCGCAATATTGTACCGTTTAAAGATCTTGTAAACTTTTTTAAACCATAACTTTCTGGCAATATTGGAGCTATATAGATATTTTCAATATTAGAATTTTGAGATCTTTCTTGAAGTTTTTTATTCAACACAACCTTTCTGGTGGATCTCACTACATTAATGACTCTCTCTACATTATCATTATTGGCCAAAGCCAAAAGGATGGCCATATTTCGCCTATATATGACATTATCATCTTGATTGGACCATGCATTGTCTGCACCAAAATAAATTACAATCATTTAAATTTTCCTTTGAAATTAACCCCTGCTTCAATGATCTTCTTGTTGAGTAAAGGAAATAAAATAGCTTTCCAAGTTTGGGATAGTTTCCACCCACTTTTTAAAGATTGAATTATGATTTTAATACTATTGGATTTGTCTTTGGCATTTAAGGCCACTTTATAATTAAAATCCAATAAGTCGTTTCTATAATGCTTGCCTTTAGCAATTGTTTGAGATGGTGTTATTTCAATATTACTGTCAGATAAAGGCATAGGCTCGCCGCGTAGTAACGGATCGTTTCCTTTTTTGCTACGTTCAAATGCAAATGACAACGCTAACTCTCTATAAAATTTAGTACTCGATTTATGAACCTGGGTTGCAGATGTTGCTGAAAGCCTCAAGTAATATGGGCAAGAATTTAAAACTGCAAATTTATAACGCTCAATGATACGCAGCCACAGATCATTATCTTCGGATGTTAAAAATTCGGTACGGTAACCATTCATTTCCTTGAAAATAGCTGTAGGTCCCAAAACAGTGCCATGGACAATGGGACTGTATGGATTAAAATGACTTTTATCAACAATTATATACTCACTATTATTGAATATTGGTTTCTTCGGTTGGGTATATTTTATCGCTACCTTGCTTCGGTCTGTCATGAAAGCGCACATGGTACCAACAAAACTAATATCAGGGTTTTTGTTTAAAAATAACATTTGTTGTTCCAACATCCAAGGTTCTGATATGTCATCGGCGTCATGACGTCTAATGTAAGGAGTATCAACCAACGCGATGCCATTATTCAAGGATCTTGAAACACCTTGATTTTTTTGCAGATGTACTTTGATTCGTGAATCGGAATAAGAATCAATAATTGACTGTGTGCCATCTGTACTTCCATCATTAATGATTAATAATGTGAAATCTCTGAAAGTTTGATTCAATACCGAGTCTATTGCTTCTCGTAAATACGTCTCGCCATTATAGACGGGCATCAAAACAGTAACTTTGGTCACTTTTTAAGCAGTTTTTTCTTTATTCCAGAAATTACACTTCTTTTAGCAGGCTTTGCATCTGCCCATGATCCGCTCCAAAAATGAATGGCAT
>JBGTCT010000092.1:0-4060 GCA_041748695.1 Aquaticitalea sp.
ATTATGGTAGAACCTATTCAATATTTAGGTCGCGAAGCACGGAACATGGAATATCTTTATAATTGGAATGCACCAATCATTCGATCTCAATACGAAGCCAATACGTTTTATCATTGTGCACAAATGGTATTAAGGACTACCGATAACGGTGTCTCCTGGCAAGAAATTTCTCCAGACCTCACAAGAAATATCGATTCAAAACAGGGCAATGGTGGTGTTCCGTTCACCAACGAAGCCGTAGGCGCAGAAAATTATGGAACCATTAGCTATATGATAGAATCACCCATTGAAAAAGGCGTACTTTGGACTGGAAGCGATGATGGTTTTGTGCATATATCAAAAGACAATGGAAGCACTTGGACAAATGTAACTCCTAAAGATTTAAAAGAGTGCTTGATCAACTCCATAGAAGTTTCTCCACATGATCCTGCAACTGCTTATATAGCCACAACTCGATATAAGTTCAACGATTATACACCGGGATTGTATAAGACTACAGATTACGGTAAAACATGGAAAATTATAAGCTCCGGAATCCCCTATGGTGCTTTTACACGAGTGGTCAGGGAGGATACTTCAAGAACAGATTTATTATATGCTGGCACAGAAACAGGAATCTATATTTCATTTAATGGAGGTGTTTCTTGGGAATCCTTTCAATTGAACATGCCCATAACACCTATAACAGACCTGAAAGTACATCAAGGCGATTTACTGGTGGCGACTTCAGGACGGTCGTTTTGGATATTGGATGATTTGGGAGCCGTAGGACAGTATGAAGCCAACGATAAAGAGATAAAATTAATTGAACCAGAGCCTTCTGTATATGGATTTTGGGGAAGCCAATTAAACAAAACCGATAATGATTTTAGAGGAACCTCCATTCTTGAAGGTGTAAACCCGGCCAATGGAACCGTCATCTATTATCAGCTTCCTAAATTGGAGAAGCACCAGGAAGTAACTATTGAAATTAAGGACTCCAATGGAGAACTTGTGAGAGGTTTTAGCTCCGCTAAGGATTCACTTTTTAAGGTCTATGATGGTGGTCCACCTCCATCTCCAACACTTTCTAAAGTTGAAGGTTTAAACCGATTTGTTTGGGACAGACGTTATCCAACCATGGCAGGCGTCATAAATGCATATTATGAGGCCAATTTTAGAGGGCATGTAGCTTCTCCTGGCAGCTACAACATATCTTTAAATGTTGGTGACAAAACTTTAAAAGCCATTGCTTTAATTTTGGAAAACCCACAGTATAATGTACCAAAAGAGGACTATGCATATTATCATAAGTTTATGTTTGAAATGGAACAATCTCTTACCGAGATGCATCAAAAAGTCAACCAATTAAAGGAAATTCAAGACCAATTAAAAACGATAATTGTGCGACTAAAACAAGCAAACAAAAGCGAGTTATTAAAAGCGGGTGAAGCTTTATTGGCCGAATTGGTTACTTGGGATGAATCTATGGTGCAACGAAAATCCAAGGCTTATGATGATGTTGAAAATTTTCCAAACAAATTCACAGCAGAGTACATATATTTAATTAATCAGACCGAAAGCCCTATTCCAAAGGTAAATAATGGTTCCAAAAAAAGAAGGCAGGCATTGGATGAACAATGGCAACCCTTAAAACAAAAGGCTGAATATTTTAAAGATGAAGCCCTCCCGAAATTTAACCAGCAACTCTGGTCTGCGGGCCTAGGTGCCATTAATTTGGATTAATGAATTTAAACAGCATAAAAAAAATCCTTTGCTTTTTATGGCAAAGGATTTTTTAATTTGAAACTTACTAAAATCTAATGTTTGTTAGATTCATTAATATTAGCTTGTGGGCTTAACAGATCTTGAGAGGTTCTAATATATACACGACGATGTAGAAAATTACTTGCAAGTATAAAACAAAGTTCTGTTTTTGGAAATTATATAAAGACGCTTATTTAATCCGCAAAGTTCACAAACCTGCCTGTGGGCAGACAGGTGTTGCGCAAAGGTCGCATAGTCATGCTATTCCATTCGGTACTTCTGGCAAGTAATCCATTCTAATTTCCAATTCAACAGATATCCCATTCATTTTCAATGATCATTTTTTTCTTTGCGTTTATAACGAACGAAGAAGAAACAGCAATTCTAAATTGAGATCTATAAAATAACCCAGAATGTTCTAAACATAACCAAAAAAAATAATTTGTGGATACTTTTAATTTCTTTCATATTTGGCAGGTTTCCCATTGGGTAAGGATTTAATAATAAAATCTCTAAGGTCGTCATTAGCCGTTTTTAAATCTTCATTTCGCAAGTACATCATGTGGCCACTGCGATAGCCTTTAAAACTAAACCGGTCTTTCAGCTTACCACTTGGGTCTATTTGCCACATGGTGTATTTAGCGTTGAAATAAGTAGTGGCACCGTCGTAATAACCCGACTGAATCAATACGTTTAAATATGGGTTTTGTGCCATGGCGAGTCGCAAATTATCACGTACGTTATCATTTTCATTATTCCAAGGGTGTACGTTGCCAAACATATTGTATTTTAAATCGGTTTTAAATTTAAGGGTATTACTGATATAGTGATTAATTGCTGGTGTAAACGAATGAAGCCAAGAAGTTAATTCGGCACTGTAATCAGGACTTGTGCCTGCTTCTGTTTTGTCAAATCCAAGGTACCTAGAATCTAACCTGCCTATGGTTTGACCATCACCGCGCAACAGCGATTTCCAAAAATAGGAGGTAGGCACATCTAGGTTATGCTGAAGAATTTCTTCAATAGTTAAACCAGAAAACTTACTCATATTTTCTGCAATGTTACTGCGTTCTGCCGCGGAAATAAATCCGCCTTTACTCAACGCAGGGACGAGCTCTTGTATGGCGAAATCTTCAGCCTCGGGTAGTACTTCTAAAAGGTCTTTCTGCTGAAGAATTTGGGGTAATTTGTTGTGAAACCATGCAGCAGCGGTGAAATAAGGCAAATTTAAAGCCGACGATACGGGCCCGCCAGTTCTTAACACTTTATAATCGGCAGGCGATACCATAATAACACCATTGAGATACATCCACTGACTATTTTGCAATTCATGTGCTAATCCCATAACGCGTGTGCCACCATAACTTTCACCAATGATGTATTTGGGTGAAGGCCAGCGATTGTATCGCGTAACAAAGGTATTCATCCATGAGGCTAAATAGGTGATATCGGCATTAATTCCAAAGAACAAACTGGTATCTGGCATCTTGCCATCTGCATCGGGCAACATTCTGGAATAAGCTGTATTGACTGGGTTTACATAAACAATATCAGCCACATCTAAAATAGAATGCGGATTGTCCTTTACCCCGTAAGGTTGCAGTGGATAGCCTTCATCGTCAATATTTAAAACTTTAGGACCCGTGTATGCCACATGCATCCAAACCGATGCCGAACCTGGTCCGCCATTAAATGAAAACAGAATGGGTCTGTTGCTTAAGTCTTTTGCATTGGTTCGTTTGTAATAGGTGTAAAATAAGGTAGCAACTGGAGTTGCGTCCTTCCAAACCGGGAGCATACCAGTATAAGCATCATAGTTAATAGCATTAGCTTTGATGTTTGCGGTATGACTGGTAATATAAGCTGTATCAATTTTAATATCAACAGGTTGTGCCTTGATAATTATAGTAAAAAGGAAAAGAGTAATAAGCGTTAGAGACTTCATTTTTATGGTTGTTTAATGGTTTGAAAGCAAAATTAGCGGTAAAAGTAGTACTGGTTAAAAATACTAAACTTTATTTAAAATCCCTCAAAAGCACTTAGCCCAAATAATGCTAGATGGAGCAAAACCAAACTTAAGACCATCCAAACAGGTTGAATCAACAACTTAAATGGTTAAAACAGGCAGGGTATGCCAGATTTAAAATTACCATTTACGGCCCCTATTGGGGTCATTTAAAGGCGTTCAAAAACTAAAGTGAATACATTATTTCGATTAATTTCATGCTTTTTTGTTGAGATTTAAACACACAACTATCCAAAAGTTATATGAGAAAAAGCACTTGAGAATGCCTTAATTTGAAGTTTGAAAAAC
>JBGTCT010000093.1:0-9541 GCA_041748695.1 Aquaticitalea sp.
TAAGCTCCAACCCATTTTTTTAACTCATTTTCAGAAAGTTTAACAGCATCTTTTTTGTCAGGAAATGGTTTTCCAATAGCCATTGCAGCAATTCGTGTGGTAACGCCAGTAATATTTTTACAATCGCAATTAGTTAAACCGGAAACAAAAACCCTTTGTTCGGGAAGATAAATTCCCATGGTGGTATATCCAAAAATACCACCACCATGTTGAAGACTCGGTGCACCATTCACTTTGGCTTCGCCTAATCCATAGCCATATTCAATATGCTCACCACTATTTAAAGTAGATCCGTGAATCGCCTTTTCGTAACTCGATTTTGCTATCAATGAATGGTTGTTGAGGGCGTTTTGCCATTTCAATAAATCCGACGTGCTCGACATGAGTGAACCTGCCGCATAAGGCAATGTCATACTCAAATAATCGGCATTGACAAAGCCATTTTGACTTTGCGAATATCCAGAAGCTCTATTGGGAATGATGTTTTTGTTGCTTCCATAAGAGGATGAAGTCATGTTTAATTTTGTAAAAATATTTTTTTCTATAAAGTCAGCATAGGTTTGGCCGGAAACAACTTCTATAATGTGCCCTAGTAAAATATATCCCGAATTGTTGTATAAAAATTTCTCGCCTGGTTCAAAATCCATAGGCTCATTTTTAAAAACATCAATAAGTTCTTTTGGGGTCATATCTTTTCTGGCAAGTTGCAGAAAACTGGCCATGCCTGTGTAACTTTTTATTCCAGACGTATGATTCAAAAGATGATGAATGGTGATTTTTTTCCCAAGTGTCGGATAGTCAGGAATGAATTTGGTAATGTCATCTTCAACTTTAAGCTTTCCTTGTTCTTCGAGCATCAATATGGCAATTGATGTAAATTGTTTGGTGATGGAGCCTATTTCAAAAACATGTTTAGGATCCATGGGAACATTTAATTCCATATTGGCCATTCCAAATGCTTTTTGATAGATGGGTTTGCCATCTTTGGCGATTAAAAAGGAAACGCCAGGCTCATTGGATGGATATTCAGATTTTAAATAGTCGTCTACTTGTTGTTCTAAATTTTGAGAAATGACAGATGAAAAACTGAAAAAAGCAACACATATAAATGTCGCTAATTTGATTGATAGTGATGATTGCATAATAAAATTTTGATTGATTGAAAGTTACGATTTATTATGTGACGATGAAATATAAAAACAGTTACAAAAAAAAACCACTTTGTTTTCGCAAAGTGGTTTTAGAAATTAAATTATTTTCAAAGATGAATTAGTCAAAATCTATTTGATCATTTCATAACTGCGTTTGATAAATTCGCTCAATTCCTTTCCTTTCAGAAGACCTTGGGAAAGACGCGCCAAATCCAAACTTTGCGAAATCAATCGTTCTTGTTTCTTTTTGGTTTTTGTGTTCAAGATTTCGCCGACCAATTCAGAATTGGTATTGACCACCAAATTGTACATTTCCGGGAAATTGCCCATTCCAAACATTCCGCCACCACCTGTCGCTTGCATCTCTTTCATACGACGCATGAATTCTGGTTGTGTGATTATAAATGGTGATGCATCGCTATCCATAGCTTCAAGTTGCACCATAAATTTCTCTGATGGAATAACTTCTTTGAGAACATCTTCCAATTCCTTTTTCTGCTCATCCGATAATTTCGAAATGACAGTATCTTCTTTTTTGATAAGGTTATCAATATGATCGGCATCAACACGAGCAAACGAAATATTCTCCTTTGAAGATTCTAATTTTTGCATTAAATGCGTGACTATTGGAGAATCCAACAACAATACCTCATAACCTTTTGCCTTTGCAGCTTCTATATAACTGTGTTGTGCATCTTCGTTGGAAGCGTAAAGGATAACCAATTTTTCATCTTTATCAGTCTGATTGATTTTTAATTTCTTAATCAATTCCTCATAAATATAATACTTGCCATCTACGGTTGGATACAAGGCAAATCCATCAGCTTTTTCGAAGAATTTATCTTCAGATAGCATACCATATTCAATAACGATTTTGATATCATTCCATTTTTTCTCGAAATCTTCACGGTTTTCAGTGAATAAAGATTTCAATTTATCTGCAACTTTTCTAGTGATGTAAGAAGAGATTTTTTTAACTGCTCCATCCGCTTGAAGATAACTTCTTGAAACATTCAAAGGAATATCTGGCGAATCAATGACACCTCGAAGCATTGTTAAAAATTCTGGCACAATTCCTTCGACATTATCCGTGACATACACTTGGTTTTGGTATAGTTGGATTTTGTCTTTTTGAATGTTCAAATCTTGTGTCATTTTTGGGAAATACAAGATCCCTGTCAAGTTGAACGGATAATCCACATTTAAATGAATATGGAAAAGAGGTTCTTCAAATTGCATTGGATACAATTCCCTGTAGAAACTCTTGTAATCTTCATCCTTTAAATCTGCTGGTTGTTTGGTCCACGCAGGATTCGGATTGTTGATGATGTTGTCAATGGTTTTCTTTTCTGGTTTTGCATCTTTAGGAGCATCTTCAGGAAGGGCTACGTTGACCTCTTTAGTTCCAAATTTAATTGGGATAGGCATAAATTTGTTATACTTTGTCAACAAGGCTGTGATGCGTTCCTCTTTAAGAAATTCTGTGGAGTCTTCAGCAATATGAAGGATGATTTCTGTGCCGCGTTCTGTTTTGTCAGAAGGTTCTAAAGTGAATTCTGGTGAACCATCGCACGTCCAATGAGCTGCTGGTTCGTCTTTATAAGATTTGGTAATGATTTCCACCTTTTCGGCAACCATAAACGCAGAATAGAAACCAAGTCCAAAGTGGCCAATGATTCCAGCATCTTTACCTGAATCTTTGTATTTATCCAAAAATTCTTCAGCACCCGAAAACGCGATTTGGTTGATGTATTTCTCAACTTCTTCGGCAGTCATTCCAAGACCTTGGTCAATGATGTGGAGTTTTTTGCCTTTTTTGTCAATTTTTACCTCAATGATTGGTTTGCCATATTCTACTGACGCTTCGCCAATACTTGTAAGGTGTTTAAGTTTTAAAGTTGCATCAGTGGCATTACTGATGAGCTCACGTAAAAAGATTTCGTGATCGCTGTATAAGAATTTTTTAATGAGAGGAAAGATATTCTCTACCGAAACATTAATATTTCCTTTTGTCATAATTTAAATGATTAAATATTCCCACGAAAGTGGGAAACTGTTAGTTGTTTAACTTAATTTTCTTTTTATGACTAGTCAAAAAAAGTACCAAGCCTTCAAAAGTGACAAACTGGCACGAAAGACCTATTATTATGCATGCATAACGAATGGCTATATTTTGTGAAATTTGTAACATAGTTAATACTTAAATTGCGTGACTTAATTAAAGACTGTATGTATAATTCAAAAATTATAGGATTAGGACATTATGTTCCTGACAATGTGGTTACCAATGCCGATTTATCTAAAATGATGGAAACCAATGACGAATGGATTCAGGAACGTACAGGTATAAAGGAACGACGTTGGGTAAAAGAAGGTTCTGATGACACTACCGCGTCTATGGGTGTAAAGGCTGCAAAAATCGCCATAGAGCGTGCCGGAATAGATAAAGACGATATCGATTTTATCGTTTTCGCTACTTTGAGTCCAGATATGTATTTCCCTGGGCCAGGAGTGCAAGTGCAACACGCTTTGGATATTAAAACAGTTGGCGCCATTGATGTCCGCAATCAGTGTTCTGGGTTTGTATATGGCATTTCAGTAGCCGATCAATTCATAAAAACAGGAATGTATAAAACGGTCTTGGTCATAGGCAGCGAGCTGCATTCTCGAGGAATGGACAAAACAACAAGAGGTCGTAGCGTTTCAGTAATTTTTGGTGATGGAGCAGGAGCAGCCGTTTTGACACGGGAAGAAAACACCTCTAAAGGAATTTTATCAACACATTTGCATTCGGAGGGAGAACATGCAGAAGAGTTGGTTGTGAAGGCACCTGGAATGGGAACAAGATGGGTGACAGATATATTAAAAGATAATGACCCAAATGATGAAAGCTATTTTCCTTATATGAATGGGCAGTTTGTATTTAAAAATGCCGTGGTACGGTTTAGTGAAGTGATTACGGAAGGTTTGATGAAGAATAATCTTAAAAAGGAAGATATTGATATTTTGATTCCACACCAAGCTAATTTGAGAATCTCACAATTCATCCAAAAGAGATTTGGTTTAAGTGACGATCAAGTATTTAATAACATTCAAAAATATGGAAATACCACTGCGGCTTCCATCCCCATTGCCTTGACCGAAGCTTGGGAACAGGGTAAAATCAAAGAAGGTGATATTGTGGTGTTGGCTGCATTTGGCAGTGGATTTACCTGGGGAAGTGTGATCATTAAATGGTAACATAAAAAAAATCCGAAACAAAATTGCCTCGGATTTTCCTACTTTAATCAACTTAATTAACACTTAAACTAATTAACTATTAAACTAATCACTTACTTATTATCTATAGACGCTAAAACTCTCAAAAAATTGTATTCAAAACCATATTTAACTATCAATTAACATAGTGAATAAAAAATCCGAAGGTTTAACTCCGGATTTTCCTTCAAGCTATTAATCAATCTAAAAGTTATTATTAGGGGAAATTTTTAAATTGACTATTTAAAAGTCGCAAAAAGTTTAAAATCATTTCCTTAACTGTTAAATTTTAACAAAAAATTAAAAAACCCAAAACAATAAAGTTTCAGGTTTGATAAAAAAACACTTTTTAGCAGAATTATGTCATAATTTAGAAGGCTAATTCAAATTAAATCAATAGATTCGATTCAAGTGATTGATAAATAGACGAGAATAAATTACTAACGTTACACGATACGAGGTTTCTTTAACAATGTTTAACAATAGTTTTAATAAAAACCCGACGCATCAAAGCCTCGGGTTTTCTTATTTAATAACCCGACATTAACACTAACCATCAACTATTATGTAGGTTACTAAATTTAATATTAAATGAATCCTGTGCTACCAGATTTTTCATTCTTATCTCTATTTTTTCGTTGTAAGGCTTTGTATTTATTGCCACCAAATCGATATGAAAAACCGATGTTCCAAGTATTGCTCTCCCAATTAAATTGGCCAACTTGAGGATATGGCCTATCGCCTTCAAATTCAAATTTCATGGTATTGAAGATGTCACTGTAATTAAAACTAAAAGTTGCTCTGTCGTCTTCCATAAAGGAATAACGCAATCCTGTATTGACCATAAACATTGGTTTTCTTGTGAACTGTAAACCTTCTTCCCTTCCTCTATACATACTGAATACCGACAGATTAAGTTTTTTTGTGACACTGAAATTATTGAATAGTCTAAAGTTATAAACCACATTGTCCACCTCTATGGTTTGTCTCAAAATATCGTCTGCTGTTGCAACATCGGTTGGAGCGGTCAAAATTTCAGCAATACCTTTTTGCGTTCGTGAATAGAGGTCAAAGCTCAAATTGAAATTCCACCATTTGGTTGGTTTTAAATTTCCACTCAATTCCAATCCAAAGGCAGTGGTGTTGTCAAAATTGTCAAACGTTAGAATATTCTTATTGACGTCCAATCGATCTATAAAAACCGCTCTGTTGATTTCGTCTTCTACCAAGCGATAAAACACACCACCTGTAAGAGATCCTATTTTAAGTTTTCTGGTATAATTTACCTCTATGGAATTGGTAAATTGTGGTTGCAATTCGGTATTTCCAAAAGACGAAATCAATGGTGTGCTCCATTCCCTAATAGGGTTCACTTGATTCAATCCTGGCCTATCAACTCTTCGACTATAAGACATTTGATAAGAGTTTTTTTCGCTCGGTGTAAAAGTTAAAAATCCTGACGGATACACTTGAAAATAATCATTTTCAAAAGGTGTGTTTTCTATGGAATTTTCAGAAGTTCTTAAGGCATTGGCATCTTCTGTGACACTTTCTGCACGCAAACCTAATTGATAACCCCACTTTTCAAGAGTTTTGCCATAAGTTGCATATAACGAGTAGATATCTCTTTTATATTCAAAATCGGTTTGAGGAGTTGGGATAAATTCGTCCCCATTACCAAATATGTCATCCTGATTTTCATTTACAGATAAACCTGTGGAGCTATAATCAATGTTGGTGTCAAATAATCTCACTTCGCCTCCAAATTCCAATTTTGCTTTTTCAGAAAGCGGATTGACATAATCAATATTAATAGTCGTTTGTTCCCGGCTAGTGTCTACAAAATCTGTATAGTCTGGAGGGAATACTAGATTTTGAAAGTTGAAGTTTGCATCTTCATTTTGGTTAAATATGCTATAATCGGCTTCAATATCCAATTTTTCGCCTTCTTTTTTAAACTTGTGATTAAAAATTCCATTGTATTGAGACGATAAATTATCTGTTATATTATCAAAAAATTGAACCTGTGCTGGTTCATCAACATATAATATACCAGAGGTACCTTCGCCTTTTCCATCAAAGATATTTTGATTGGTAAAGAATGAAATGGTGTTGTTGTCATTCATATAAAAATCCATTCCAACTTTGTATAGATGCGATTTGTTGTTGTTAAAAAAATCAAATGTTTGTATTGAATTATCATCCAATCGTTCAATGCTTCCGAAATTGGTAGAACCACCAATATTATTACCATAATTGCCATAGAAATTGAATTTTCCATTTCGGTAATTCATATCAATAGAGCTATTGAATCTGGCATTGATTTCTTTAGTTAAACCCAAATTGATATTTCCGTTAAACCCTATATTGGTATTTTTATGGAGGATGATATTAATGATACCACTCATACCTTCTGGATTGTATTTTGCTGAAGGATTGGTAATCAATTCTATTTGCTTTATCGACGCTGATGGAATCTGTTTTAATAATTGCGCTACAGGAACGTTCGATAATTTGCCATCAACCATAACCCTTACGTTTTCGTTGCCACGCATACTGATACCGCCCGTTTGTTGATCTACGTTCACTGATGGAATGTTGTTCATTATGTCAGAAGCCGTTGGCCCAGTTGTGGTCAAATCTTTTCCAACATTAATTACTTTTCTGTCCACTTTTTGTTGAATGGTAGTTATCTCTGCAACAACTGTGACCTCATCAAGGCTTGCAACATCCTCTTCGAGCATGATATCGCCCAAATTGATATCATATGTTTTGTTTCCAATAACAATAGTTTTTGAAATGGATTTATAACCAATATATTGAATGCTTACTACAACGTTCCCTTCAGGGATTTTTTTGATTTCGAAGGTACCATCATCTTGGGTAATGCCACCAGTGATGGTTTCATTGGAAGGTGTCTTAACGATAATGTTTACATAAGGGAGTGGTTGATTTAGTGACGCATCTAAAATACGGCCTGAAATCGATCCATCTCTCAATTCTGCCAGAGCAGATGGTTGTGCATTCATGAAAATAGATGCCACAAAGGCACACAAAAAAATACATTTTTTCATTTTTTGATTGATTGATTTTGCCACCTTCTCGAAGTGACGAATTAGTTAATTTTATAACAACTGATTAGGTTGTTATTCAATAGACGCTTAAATTTGAAAGCTGTTACTCGATTTAACAGACCTTAACACGCTTTTAACAATAATTGTATTTAATGAACAAGAAAACATTGGTGTTTGGAGCCTCAACAAATCCACAACGTTACTCGTATTTGGCTGTAAACGAATTGGTTAATAAGGGACATGATGTAGTTGCCTTCGGTATAAAAAAGGGAACGGTCGCCGGAATTGAAGTAGACAATGAGCTGAAAAATTATTCAGGCATCGATACGGTCTCTTTGTACATGAATCCACAACGACAGGAAACGTATTATGAATATATTTTATCGTTAAACCCTCAACGAGTCATTTTTAATCCTGGAA
Organism: Aquaticitalea sp.; assembly: GCA_041748695.1. Lineage (GTDB taxonomy): Bacteria > Bacteroidota > Bacteroidia > Flavobacteriales > Flavobacteriaceae > JBPOFM01. The sequence continues at coordinate 7,904 of JBGTCT010000093.1, forward strand.
CAGAAAATCAAGAATTTTGGGATCTTTTGAAGGAAAACAAAATCGAGTTTGAAAGGGCTTGTACTTTAGTGCTACTCTCCATAGGTCAATATTAATGGTTCTGTTTTTAGGAAATTGTAGAAATGTGATTATTTTAACCGCAAAAGAGGTATCGCAAAGGTAGCAAAATCTTGCTAATTCACTCGGCACTTGTGTCAAGTAATCCTCCTAATTCCTAATTCAGGAATTACCATTGGAAATTTTCAATCATCTAATTTTTCTTTGTGTCCTCGGCGTTTTTTCTCTTTGTGTGCTTTGCGGTCAAAAAGGAAGGAAGCAAAGACAGCAATTCTTAATTTAAACCTAGAAAATAATCCACAATGTTCTAAAACATAACGATATTAATTAAGCTGGTTCCTGCTTTACTAAAGTTTTTTTTGAGATTAGCAACAGTCCTATAAAGGTCAGTAATCCATTCAATATAAGGATAAAAAACCCGAATTCGAATCCAAACCATTTTAAGCTATGTACACTAATTATATAGGATAAAATCGGCGACAAAATCGCGATCACAGGTACAAAAGTATCCTTGACGTTCAGTTTTGTAAACAACCCAAAAGCATATAATCCCAATAATGGTCCATATGTGTAACCTGCAAATACAAATAATTTTGCAATGACACTTTCGTCTTTTATCAAGTATTTAAAAGAGACAATCACAAAAATGAGTACAAACGAAATAAGGATATGAATCTGTTTTCTGATTTTTATTTGCTTCTCTTTGGAATGTTTCTTCTCAATATCTAAAATATCAATACTAAAAGAGGTTGTCAAAGCAGTTAACGCACTGTCGGCACTGCTATATGCCGCTGCAATCAATCCAATGAGGAAAAACACAAATACACCAGCTCCGAGGTAATTTTTCGCCAATATGGGAAACAAATCATCTTTATGGGCATCGATACCATTTTGTTGCGCATATACAGTCAATAATAAGCCTAAACTTAAGAACACAAAATTGACAATGGTCAATACAATTGTAAACCAAAACATATTTTTTTGTGCATCTTTCAAACTGCGACATGTCAAATTTTTCTGCATCATATCCTGGTCCAGACCCGTCATCACAATAGCTATAAAAGCACCTGAAATAAATTGCTTCCAAAAATAATTACTCGATTTATAATCATCAAAAAAGAAGGTTTTTGAAAGGTCGCTATCCAATACATAACCTAGAATGTTTCCGCCTTCAATACCCAAATCATCACTGACAAAATAGATGGCCACACCAACAGCGATCAGCATAAATAAAGTTTGAAGGGTATCGGTCCAAACAATGGCTTTTATTCCAGATTTAAATGTGTACAGCCATATCAAAAAGACAGTGATTGTTACAGTTTGCCAAAATGAAATTCCGAGTTCATCAAATAAAATAACTTGGAGCACATTGGCAACCAAATACAATCTAAAGCTAGAGCCAACTACTCTTGAAATTAAAAAAAACGAAGCACCGGTCTTATAAGAATAATTTCCAAAACGCTCTTCCAGATACGTATATATGGATGTCAAATTAAGGCGGTAATATAACGGAAGCAAAACAGTACCAATAACAAAATAGCCTACAATGTATCCCAACACCACTTGCATATAACTAAATTG
>JBGTCT010000094.1:0-8439 GCA_041748695.1 Aquaticitalea sp.
GTAGCTGTGCATGAACTTGGTCATAGTCACCAATTGGCGCATGTTATCGATTCAAATGCCATCATGCATTTTTCTATTGGTACTGGCGTTATGAATCGCGACTTGGCCACAAATGATATTCTTGGGGGCAATGATGTGCAGCAACGAAGTACTACCATTCCTGTATGTGGAAGGGGTTTAATGACAAACCATAGCTGTTCATTAGGAATTGACGAGAATGATTTAGAAAGCAATATTTTGGTCTATTCGAACGCTGCTGAACATACAATTATCGTGAAAAATAACAGCTTTGCTTCCATCCAAAATATTGGTGTTTATGATGTAGCTGGTAGATCGATTCAAAAGTTGAGTTTTCAACAGACTATGCATCAATATAGGATCGATTCTAGTGGTTTTTCAACTGGAGTTTATTTTATTAACATCAATGTTGAAGGTCAAACTATGACGAAAAAAGTCATTGTTCATTAAAAAAGAATCAAAACTTAAATGAAAACAGCGAAGAGCACTTTAAAAGTGCTCTTCGCATTTCTTTAAACGTTAAACTTTAACATCAAATTTTGATGCTAGCTCCTTATTGATTAATTTTCGAATTATAAAATCAACCTTATGAAATTCAAAAAATTACTTGCTTTTTATTTTATCCTGTTTTCGACATTTTCTTATTCTCAACAACCTGCAACCCCTAGCTCTACTATAGAAAAAGCGCTTCAAGACAAAGAACAACTCGCCAAAACATCTCTTGTAAAAAATATTCCTTTCAAAAACATAGGACCTACCGTTACAAGCGGTCGTGTAACTGATTTGGCTGTGAATCCAGAAAATCCAACTGAATTTTATGTTGGCTACGCATCTGGAGGTGTATGGCACACAACCAACAACGGTACTACTTTTAGTCCAATTCTAGACAATTCAAACACCCAAAATGTTGGAGATATTGCAGTTGATTGGAAAACGAGAACCATATGGGTGGGTACTGGAGAAAACAACGCTTCTCGTTCAAGCTATGCCGGAATTGGTGTTCTAAAATCATCTGACAATGGCAAAACATGGAAGAATGTTGGGTTGAAAGATTCTCACCACATCGGTCGTATTCTCATCAATCCAAATAATCCAGAAGAGGTTGTCATTGGTGTAACAGGCCACTTATATTCTGAAAATCAAGAACGAGGCGTTTATAAAACTAAGGATGGTGGAACAACTTGGCAACAAACCCTTTTTGTGGATGATGTGAGCGGCATTATTGATCTTCAGCATGCTCCAGATAATTTTAATGTCATGTTTGCTTCTTCTTGGACCAAAGATCGAAAAGCTTGGACTTTTGATGGTAGCGGAAACAATTCAGCCATTTACAAAAGCACAGATGCAGGAACTACATGGAATAAGGTTTCTAACGAGAATAGTGGTTTCCCAACTGGAACTGGTGTAGGCCGAATTGGTTTGGCCATGTATGATGACACTACCATTTATGCTATACACGACAATCAATTCCACAGACCTGAAAATTCCAAAAAGGAATCTACCGATATCCTCAATAAGGATGATTTTAAATCCATGAGCTTAGATGTCTTTTTAGGACTAGAGGACAAAAAACTAAACTCCTATTTACGAATGAATGGTTTTCAGGAAAAATATCGTGCTGAAAACGTTAAGCAAATGGTGCGAAGCGGTATTGTAAAACCGATTGATTTGGCAAAATACCTTGAGGACGCCAATTCACAATTATTCAATACCCCTGTGATAGGCGCCGAAATTTATAAAAGTACAGATGGCGGTGTTACTTGGGCCAAAACCCATAAAGGCTATATCGAGGACTTGTATTATAGCTACGGATATTATTTTGGTCATATTTATATATCCCCTAGCAACAAAGATGATATTTATGTATATGGCGTTCCAATCTTAAAATCAAAAGATGGAGGAAAGACATTCATTTCCATCGATGCTGAAAATGTCCACTCTGACCATCATGCACTTTGGATAAATCCCAATAATCCAAAGCATTTGATTAATGGCAACGATGGCGGCGTAAACATTAGCTATGACGATGGCGAAAACTGGATCAAAAATAATTCGACTTCAGTTGGGCAATTTTATGCCATTAATGTCGATAATGAAAAGCCTTATAATGTCTATGGAGGCACTCAAGACAATGGTGTTTGGGTAGGGCCCCACAACGCGCGACAAGATGTAAGTTGGCATCATAGTGGTCACTATCCATGGGAAAGAATTATGGGAGGTGATGGCATGCAAGTGCAAGTAGACAATCGAAATGCAAATATTGTGTACACAGGTTTTCAATTTGGGAATTATTACAGACTTGATAGAGAAAACGACAAACAAACGTACATTCAACCAAAACATGAACTGGGCGAAAACCCATACCGTTTTAATTGGCAAACTCCCATTTTATTGTCTTCCCATAATCAAGACATTTTATATTTAGGAGGCAACAAATTAATGCGATCCATGAACCAAGGGTCCGATTGGACAGCAATAAGCGATGATTTGACCAAAGGTGGCAAAAGAGGAAATGTGGCTTACGGAACCCTAACATCAATTAGTGAATCACCTTTCACATTTGGGTTGATTTATACCGGTAGCGACGATGGCTTGGTGCACATTACTAAAGATGCAGGTGGCAGTTGGTTGAATATCTCGTCCTCCTTGCCACAAGATTTATGGGTGAGCCGCATTGTGGCTTCCCAACATAAAAAAGAACGCGTGTATCTTACCTTAAATGGTTACCGTTGGGATAATTTTGAAGCCTATGTTTATAGAAGCGATGATTACGGACATACTTGGAAAAGTATCAGTAACAATATCCCAGCATCACCAGTGAATGTGATTCGTGAAGACCCTAAAAATGAAAACCTGCTCTTTGTTGGCACCGATAATGGTGTGTATATGTCTTTTGATGGTGGTTCTTCATGGCAAGTCTTTAGCACCGGATTGCCGAGCGTCGCCATTCACGATATAGTTATACAACCTAAAGCAAACGATTTGTTATTGGGAACCCACGGACGAAGTATTTATTTGACCAATATTGAAGCCTTACAAAGCATGAATATTGAAAACATGAATAAAGAAATTACAGTATTTGACACCGAAGCCATTAACTTTTCACCTCGTTGGGGAGATAGTTTTGGATCTTGGTCAAAACCCTTTGACCCTTCAGTTGATATCCCATTCTATGCCAGCACTTCGGGTAAGCAAACCATTAAAATTTTGTTTGACAAAAATGTAGAATTACAAAGCTTTTCGGTAGATGCTGATAAAGGATTCAATTTGGCTTCTTATGATTTGACGATGTCTGAAAATGGACGTAAAGAATTATTAAAACAAAATAAAACGCTTGAAATTCCAAAGGCCAAAAATGACAAGTATTATCTTCAGAAAGGAACTTATACCATTCAAATTGGATCTGAAAAAGCCACCTTTACAGTGAAATAACTTAAAATCATTCTAAATACTTATTATTGATTGTATTTTTTGGCATTCAAACGTTTGAGGCGTATCTTTGCTGGATTATAAACTAACTTCAAAAGATGAGTGGAATTTTTAATTCTTCGATTGGAAGAAAGTTCGCAATGGCGCTTTCAGCATTCTTCCTAATGATTTTTTTATTACAGCATTTTGCAATCAATATCCTCTCTGTTTTTAGTGCAGACGCATTTAATAACGCGTCGCATTTTATGGGAACCTTCTGGGTGGTACAGTATGTGTTTCAACCCATTTTGATTTTTGGTGTTCTTTTCCATTTTATTATGGGATTTGTTCTCGAAATAAGAAATAGAAACGCCAGAAAAATTTCGTATGAGCGAAATAACGGTTCCGCAAATTCCTCGTGGATGAGCAGAAACATGATTTGGAGCGGACTTACTATTTTAGCTTTTTTGGTTCTGCATTTTATTGATTTCTGGATTCCTGAAATTAACACCAAATACCTTCAAGGTGATATGTCTGGTTTACTTCCAGATGGTAATTATCGATATTTTGAAGAATTACAGCACAAATTTGAAAATCCTTTACGTGTTGGTGCCTATTGTTTGGCATTTGTGTTTTTGGCGCTTCACTTAGTACATGGTTTCAGTTCTGCATTTCAGTCAGTTGGTGCCAATAATAAATATACTAAGGGATTAACAGGATTTGGATTGGCCTATGCTATTCTCATTCCGGCAGGATTTGTATTCATAGCCCTTTATCATCACTTTAATTACATTTCTTAAGACTTATATATATGGCTTTAGATTCAAAAATTCCAAATGGTCCTGTTGCAGAAAAATGGACTAATTATAAAAATCACATTGATTTGGTTAATCCTGCAAACAAACGTAACATTGATGTAATCGTTGTAGGAACGGGATTAGCGGGTGGCTCAGCCGCTGCTACTTTAGCTGAATTGGGATACAATGTAAAGGCATTTTGCTTTCAAGATTCACCACGACGTGCACATTCCATTGCCGCTCAAGGAGGAATCAATGCTGCTAAAAACTATCAAGGTGATGGTGATTCTACATTCAGATTATTTTATGACACCGTAAAAGGTGGTGATTACCGTTCGCGCGAAGCCAATGTGTATCGCCTTGCGGAAGTCTCTGCCAATATTATCGACCAATGCGTGGCACAAGGTGTTCCGTTTGCCCGTGAGTATGGCGGATTATTAGATAACCGTTCGTTTGGTGGTGTTTTGGTGTCCAGAACCTTTTATGCAGCAGGACAAACAGGACAACAACTGTTATTGGGAGCCTATTCTGCCATGAACCGACAGATAGGTCGTGGTAAAATAAAAATGTACAACCGTCATGAAATGCTCGATGTTGTTGTTGTCAGCGGAAAAGCGCGTGGAATTATCACACGCAACCTCATTACTGGTGAAATTGAACGACATTCTGCTCACGCGGTCGTTTTAGGAACTGGTGGCTATGGCAATGTATTTTTCTTATCAACCAATGCAATGGGAAGCAATGTTACAGCAGCCTGGAAAGCCCACAAACGTGGTGCTTTTTTTGCTAATCCTTGCTTTACTCAAATTCACCCAACCTGTATTCCTGTTTCTGGCGATCATCAATCAAAATTGACCTTGATGTCAGAATCCTTAAGAAACGATGGGCGTATCTGGGTTCCAAAAAACGCTGAAGACGCTCAAGCCATTCGCGATGGAAAATTAAAGCCAACCGAATTGGTTGAAGCTGATAGAGATTATTTCTTAGAACGTCGTTATCCAGCTTTTGGGAATTTAGTGCCTCGTGATGTTGCTTCAAGAGCGGCAAAAGAGCGTTGCGATGCTGGTTTTGGTGTGAATAAAACAGGTGAAGCCGTCTATTTGGATTTTGCCGCAGCCTTTAACCGTTATGGAAAAGAGCAGGCTCATGTGAAAGGTTTAAATGAAAACGATGAAGTTTTGGTGAAAAAACTAGGGCAGGAAGTCGTAAAAAATAAATATGGTAACTTATTCCAGATGTATGAGAAAATTGTAGATCAAAATCCATACGAAACTCCAATGATGATTTATCCAGCAGTTCACTATACCATGGGCGGACTTTGGGTGGACTATAACCTGATGACCAACATCCCTGGCTTGTATGCTATAGGTGAAGCCAATTTTTCAGATCACGGAGCAAACAGGCTTGGTGCTTCGGCACTAATGCAAGGTTTGGCGGATGGTTATTTTGTATTGCCTTACACTATTGGTGATTATTTATCTAAAGATATTGGAACGGGTAAAATCCCAACTGACACTCCAGAATTTGAAGAGGCAGAAAACAATGTAAAAAACCGTATCCATCATTTCATTACAAACAACGGCACACATTCAGTCGATTATTTCCATAAACGATTAGGCAAAATTATGTGGAATAAATGTGGAATGGCGCGCAATGCTAAAGATTTAAAAGAAGCGATTTCTGAAATAAAAGTCTTGCGAGAAGAATTCTGGAACGATTTGAAAGTTCCAGGAACCAATGAAGAGTTTAACGAGGAACTAGCAAAAGCTGGTCGTGTGGCTGACTTTTTAGAATTGGGAGAGCTTTTTGCCAAGGATGCTTTACAAAGGGAAGAATCTGCAGGAGGCCATTTTAGGGAAGAATACCAAACTGCTGAAGGTGAAGCTATGCGCCGAAAAGAATTCCAGTATGTTTCTGCATGGGAATATAAAGGAGAACCAAGTGATGCCGTATTACACAAAGAAGATTTGGTTTACGAATCTATTGAAGTTAAAGAACGAAGTTACAAATAAAGGAATGCTATGAACTTAACGTTAAAAATATGGCGCCAAAAAAGTGCCAAGGATAAAGGAAAAATGGTGGATTATAAAATCAATGATGTTTCACCAGATATGTCTTTTCTTGAAATGCTAGATGTGCTTAACGAAGGGCTTATCAATAAAGGAGAAGAACCTGTAGCTTTTGATCACGATTGTCGAGAGGGCATTTGTGGGTCTTGTTCGTTATATATCAATGGTGAAGCCCACGGGCCAGATAGAGGCGTAACTACTTGTCAATTGCATATGCGAATGTTCAAAGATGGTGATACAATTTTCATCGAGCCTTTTAGAGCCTCTGCCTTTCCTGTGATAAAAGATCTTGTTGTAGACCGAACTGCCTTTGACCGTATTCAACATGCCGGAGGGTTTATTTCTGTTAACACCTCTGGAAATACCATAGATGCCAATACCATTCCTATTGAAAAACACGATGCAGATAAAGCCTTTGAAGCAGCCATTTGTATTGGTTGTGGCGCTTGCGTAGCAAGTTGCAAAAACTCATCTGCCATGTTATTTGTGGGTGCAAAAGTGTCGCAATTCGCTTTATTGCCTCAAGGTAAAGTTGAAGCTACCGAGCGTGTATTGAATATGGTTAAACAAATGGACGAGGAAGGTTTTGGAAACTGTACCAATATCGGAGCTTGCGAAGTGGAATGTCCGAAAGGAATCTCCTTGGAAAACATCGCACGTATGAATCGCGAGTATTTAAGCGCAGCCTTAAAAGGATAAAATAATCTGTCGCTATTAACAGATACAAAATATAAATAGATAAAATCCCAATTCATTTGTTGGGATTTTTTGTTTCTTTAGGTTTCAAACACACTAAACTATGACCTTTCCTACGGAATATTATAAATCCAATATAGCAACCTATAAAACGCAAGCGAAAAAACTTTACAAAACAATGACCGTTTTGAGTTTATTGCGCTTGTTCATTTTTTTGGCAACAGCTTTTGGTTGTTATTTAACCTTTACGAACTGGAAACTTGCTGTGGTTATTGGAATTATAGGAATTGTGGTTTTTATTTTTGTGCTCACAAAACACACCAATGTAAAGGCAAAACGACAATTGAAGCTCGCCTTGGTCGACATCAATAAAACCGAATTGAAAATAGCTACTGGCGATTTTCATGGAAGGAATCAAGGTTTGGATTTTCAAGATCCTTTACATTTTTACAGTCTCGACATCGATCTTTTTGGAAGAGGTTCCTTTTTTCAATTTTTAAATAGAACTAGTATCAATGAAGGCACTTCACAATTGGCTGATGAACTAAAAGCGAATCAGATTGATCACATTCAATTGCGACAAGAGGCCATTAAGGAATTGGCTCAAAAGTCAGAATGGCGCCAACTGTATTCGGCAACAGCAAGTTTAATTCAAGTGGAAACCCCTGCACTTAAGATCATTGATTGGTTGAAAAACCATAAAATATTTCTTCCAAAATTCATTCGATGGACCCCTTTAGTCTTTACAATTACAACTTTAGCTGTTTTTGGCTTGTTTTTTACAGAGTTTATCAGCATGGGAATGTTAGGTTATTGGTTGTTATTCGGCCTTTTGATTACCGGCCTTTATTTTAAAAAAATCAACGAATTATCCTCAAATACAGATAAAGTAAAAGATACTTTTAAGCAATACAGCTTGTTGTTGAATCAAATTGAAAATGAATCCTTCACTTCAATATTATTGCAGGAAAAACAACAGCAAATACAATTTGAATCCGAAAAGGCATCTGTTATTTTCCACAAACTTTCCAGCGCCTTGGACTCGTTGGACAATCGGAACAATTTTATTTCAGCAATTTTTGGAAATGGTTTTTTCCTGACAGATATAAAAAATAGTTACAAAGTTGAACAGTGGATTACATCCTTTAAGAATAAAGTGGAAGATTGGTTTGATGTGGTTTCTTTTTTTGATGCCTATAACAGTTTAGGGAATTATGCATTCAACCATCCTCAATACGTGTTTCCCAATATCACCGATAGTAAAATTGCAATCAATTCTAAAGAATTGGGCCATCCATTGCTAAATCCTGAAAAACGTGTTGATAATGATTTGCAAATCGAAAACGAGCAATTTTTTATTGTTACCGGTGCTAATATGGCAGGAAAAAGCACTTTTTTGAGAACCGTTTCGCTACATATTGTCATGGGTAATGTTGGCTTGCCCGTTTGTG
>JBGTCT010000095.1:0-3696 GCA_041748695.1 Aquaticitalea sp.
GCCAATACCATTATCGGTAATGGTTATGGTAATATATTCTTCCGTTGGTTTAGTAACCTGAAGTATGATTTGTTTGTCATCTTTTTTGGAGGAGAGGCCATGCCACAGCGCGTTTTCCAGAAATGGCTGCAATATTAATGAAGGCACACGGATACTGGAAGCATTGATGGAAGCATCTACCATTACCTGAAAATCTATTTCGTTGGAAAATCGTATGTTTTCAATATTCATGTACAATTTCATCGTGTCCAACTCATCTTCCAATGCTATTTCTTTTTCTGTCGAAGCGATCAGGATTTTCCGAATAAATTTAGAAAATTTGTTGAGGTAATACACGGCATTTTCCTTTTCGTTATTGATGATGTAAAGCTTTATGGAGTTGAGCGAATTAAAGATAAAATGTGGATTCATCTGGCTACGCAACATGTCTTGTTCTAGCGTTAATATCTGTTTTTCCTGTTTGAGTTGTTGATTTCTATTAAATGTTAGGATCAAGCCGGCGAAGAAAATTAAACCCAACAATGTAAACCAAAATAGCCTTTGATTACGTTCCAGCTTTGATTTTACGATTTCATTTTCACTTGCCAAGGCCTTTATCTCGTTGTTTTTTGCCTCGTTTTCATATTGAATGATGATGTCGCTCACATATTGCATATTGCGCTCATTGAAAATTGTTTTTTCCAACTCATTCGCATTCTTGTAATGGATCATGGCAGCTTCATGATTGCCCATTTTGGTGTATAATTCCGACAATCGAAAATTAGCGTCCACACGTGTAGTTTTCAAACCGTAGTCATCTGCAATGGTCATGCCTTTTTTGAGATTGTCTTCTGCGGGCTTGTATAGATTTAATTCCATTTGTGCCCATCCCAAATTGATATAAGACAAGGAGGTGTAAAATTGATCATTTAACTTTAGAGCCTTTTTTAAACCTTGCTCGATAATGACTTTGGCTTCTTCATATTTATTTTGTTTTATATAGACCTGACCAATACTGTTATAGCAAATAACACGTCCTACTTCCGAGTTGATTTGGTTGTTGTAATCCAATGAACGTTTGTAGTTTTTTAGCGCCAAATCCAACAGGCCTTTGGCCTCATCGGCATAACCTATATTTTGATAATTAATCGCTAATCCTAGCCTATTGTTCGCCTCTTTCTCAATAACCAAGGACTTCTCAAACTCTTTTATTGCTAGATCATACTGCTTTAGTGTTAGATAGATATTTCCCATGCTATTTTGAGAAACGGCTTTACTTGTTTTAATCGTTTTTGATGGATTCGTTACGGAGTTGGACAAATCCAAGGCTTTTTTGTGATAATCTAAAGCTGGTTTAATAAGATCCATGCGACGATATACCACACCAATCAGGTTTAAACTAATGATTTCCAATTCCATATTGTCTGCCAACTCTGCTAGTTCATAAGCTTTTTCGTGAGCGGCCAATGCTTTATCATAATAGGAAATATTTCTATAAATAGTCCCTATTGAATTTAAGGCATAACATTCAGCTTCAAGATAATTTATGGATTTTGCTTTAAATTGCAGATTCTGCATTTTTAAGCTATCTTCCTTAAATACAGAAAATAAGGAATCGATACTTGTATACGTTTTTGGTTTTGTCTTTACAACATAGTTCAAAGCGTTCTTAAAATTTGAATCTTTAGAAATTTGGGCATGCACATCATGCGGTATTGTCGTTATTGAAAAAATAACACAGAGAAGTGATACACATCTTATGGATGTTGCTATATTAAGGGGTAAACGATGCATTTAATAATTATAACTTTTCCAAAAAATCGGACTTACGTTGTCGAGCTACCGGAATTTTATGATTGGACTCCATAATGACATAGCCTTCATTTTTAATGAATTCTTTTATCTTGTTCAGATTGACAATGTACGAATTGTGAATCCTGAAAAAATAATGTTCAGGTAACAAATCATTGACTTCTTTCAATTTTTTTGTCATCAATATTTTTTGTCCATCCTTGGTTACAATGGTACAATAATTACCATCCGATTCGACAAATATTACATCCTCTACATTTAAAAATATCAATTTTCCGTCGGTGTTTATGATAATCTTTTTTTGATCTTGTTTAGCATTCAAAACCGAAAGTGCCTCTTCGATTTTTGATGAATTGTAAAACTTTTTGTTGTATTTTTTTATCTTTTTGACGGTATCATTTAGATCGTCAGAGTCGATGGGTTTTAACAAATAATCTATAGCCTCATGCTTTAAAGCTTTGATGGCAAATTCATTGTAAGCGGTAGTGATGACAATAGCAAAATCTTTATTGTCGAGTTTTTCCAAAAACTGAAACCCATCCATTGTTGGCATTTGTATGTCCAAAAACAGACAGTCAGGAGTATTAAAATTAAGATAATCAATGGCATCTTCCGGATTGGAAAATGTTTTAACCACCTCAATATCATCCCTAAAGTGAGTTAACTCCCACGATAGACTTTGAATTGCTTTTGGCTCGTCATCAACTATAACTGCTTTGATCATAATTTCAAAGATAATAATATAACAGACTGTAAAGCAATACTATTGTGTAATTAGTCAGCTTTTCTGTGTATTGGGTTATAATTGAACGATTTTCATCTAGACCGAAGCGCTAGAATACTCATTATAAGAGTCACCACACCAAACGAATCTACCAATTATACAGTTTTTCTTACCAACCACACATTTGTAGGAATTAGCTAGTGTTTATTTATGGATCTTTAACATGTATTTTAACACATCGACTAAAGAACATACAGTACAAAGTGATCGTGGGGATTCACTTTTTTGATTAAATGCTATTAATCAATTAAAAAAGTCAGGTGTAAAAACCTGACTTTTTACAATCAAATCTTAACTCTATTTTTTAAAATAGTTTTAGTTAGTTTAATTATTTATTAGGGGGAAAAAGAGAGTTTGTTGACTCTCTTTTTTTTTTGACTGAAATCTTGGGAAATATCAAAATATTTTTTTTATTTAAAACTTAAGTTTTCTTGATGCATAAGGCGTTCAGTCATAATTGATTTTATAAAATGCGGATAATCAGATAGTTGAAATTTAACACCTAAAAGCGCTTGAAGTTCCCATAAACACTACGTTGTTAAAAACTTGTTAACATTGTTTATAAAAATAGCTTTCATTTTCGACCACATTTTTCAATCTTTGTTAGTCCCAGCTCGAACCATTTTTTTATTCTAATTTTTCAAAACAAAAACTCATAAAATGTCTCAAATTACAGAACCAATTTTACAAGAAAACAAAGATCGATTTGTCATATTCCCTATTCAACATCATGACATTTGGGAATGGTACAAAAAATCGGAAGCAAGTTTCTGGACTGCAGAAGAAATCGATTTGCACCAAGACTTGACCGACTGGAAAAACAAGCTAAATGACGACGAACGTTATTTTATTAAGCACATCTTGGCCTTTTTTGCTGCAAGTGATGGAATTGTAAATGAGAATTTAGCCGAAAATTTTGTCAGTGAAGTGCAATATACCGAAGCAAAATTTTTCTACGGGTTTCAGATTATGATGGAAAATATTCATAGCGAAACATATTCGTTGTTGATAGATACCTACGTGAAGGATGAGGTTGAAAAAGATAAATTATTTAATGCCATCGAGAACTTTCCAGCAATTAAAAAGAAAGCTGATTGGGCCTTAAAATGGATCGATTCACC
>JBGTCT010000096.1:0-5549 GCA_041748695.1 Aquaticitalea sp.
TAAACCAAAGATCCTTTGTGATTTTTTTTCCAATAGCCAAATTCTTCGTAAGATCCTGTATAAATTCTATCCTCATGGGCAAACACAGAACGAATTGTGGTTTTGTTGGGTATTTCGTGAAGACTCCATTTTAATCCGTCAAAGACCAATAATCCTTTATTGTTGGCCGCATAAATTTTGCCGTCCTGACCACGCGCAATTCCCCAATTTTGATTTCCTGCATTGTATTCTGATAATGAATAATTTTGGAAATACGGAGAGTATTGTGCTAATGCTCTGTTTTTTAGAACAATACAAATAATAAATATAAAGAATAAAATTTTAATGTTAAACTTCATGCGTTTAATTACAATTATTCAAAATAAAAATGGAAATTGAAGTTAATAATACAGTAAATTTAGAGCAAATCATGTTTTTATAATACAATTATTTTTAATAGAACTGTTATGACAATTCAAAAGATCGTATAATTTAAACTAACTTTATCGAATCAAATTCTTAAGTGACAGTTTGAATATCTTTAAACAAAATTGAGTAGATTATAAGAATCTATTAAAAGGATTTAGAAACCCCATCAGAATTAATAATTACTAATAAATAATAATATGGCCAAAACGACACTTAAAGTAAACAATAACGGATCACTAAAAATTACTGGCGATTTTGAAATCGTTGATAAAGATGGCAACGCCTATGACCTTAAAGGAAGAGATGTAATCTCTTTGTGCAGATGTGGCCTATCACAAAACAAACCCTTTTGCGATGGTAGCCACAGAAATCATTTTGAGCATGATGCCATTGCTTTTGCGTTACCACCTAAACCTGAATAATCCAAAGGAAAGAACTACTTCAATGTAAGCATATGAATTATTAAATTCCAAATAAAAAATCCCAAATTCCAATCCCTGTTAATAGCGGGACAGTTTCCAAAAAGGATAAAAAGATGTAAGCTTCAATTAAACCCAGAGAGACTAAAGCCGAACTTACATCTTATTAATTCTACTCGTGGTACATGGACAATTACTCATGCCTTGAAGGAAATCGAGGCCAATGGTTACCACATGAGTACCCGAATTGTAGCTAGAAAGTTCATTTGTGGTAATTTGATATGCATACGCAAAATAGAATTTGGACTTCATAATGCCTGCCATTGGCCCAATATTCAATGGTTTGAAAAATTGGTCGTTGAGAAAGCGATACGATATACCAGCCCAAAAATAATCATCATTTCTATTGTACTTTCTATACTTAAAATTGATGTCTGTACTAGAGCGCCTATCACTTCCGAATAATTGATAAAACACTGATGGCTCATACTCAACACGCTTGTTTGTAGGACTTTCGATCACCAAACCCGAATAGATTTGATAATTTAAAAGCATACTTGGCTCTGTACCTCTAAATTTATCGAGATCCTTTTTTAAGAGGTTGTTGGCATTAAAACTAAAATAATAACCTTTATATCGGTATAAGGCGCCGACATCAAAATTGCTATTTGAAATCGATCTATTGTCAGTTATCGCCGGGTCAACAATAGGTGTATCGTAGCCAGAATCAAAGTTATTTATGTCAATCTTGAAGTTATTTATGTTATATGAGATTCCGAAGGACAGATATTGTTTGGTGTAATAATCGATGACCAAGTGATGGGCAAACGAGAATTTAATACCTTGTTGTAGCGTGTTTCCGTTTTTGTCATTGTACAAAGACAAACCAACTCCCGAACGATCTGAAATTCTAAAATCAGCGTATAACGATTGATTATCTGGAGCGCCTTTGATACCCACCCATTGGGTCAACCCATTAGCCCTAACTCTAAAATTGTCGCCAATACCTGCGTAGGTTGGTGAAATAACAAAATCATTGTCTGCCAAATACTGCGTAAAAACAGGTAAGTTGAGCTCTTGTCCATAACCCTGGCTAATCACTAGAAAGAGCGTATATATAAGTAGTTTTTTCATCTGATTATTTTTTTGGTTTTAACTAGCATCAAGGTTCGTTATCTATAAAGGGTAAAGTGTCCAACAAAATCGCGTTCGTTTGATGGATCATTCAAATTCACGACATACCAATAATCACCCGTAGGCAATTCATATCCATTGTATTTTCCATCCCAAAGCTCGCCATTACGTAAGATTGCAACCTTACGACCATATCTATCAAAAATATCGACTTTGATATTTGGATAGTTTTCAGCACAACCTGGTGCCCATCCATCACTAATACCATCGGCATTTGGAGTGAAATAATTTGGAATACAGATATCAGTAAATTCACGATATAGACTTGCTGTTGCTACGCATCCATTGATATCAGTAACAGTCACTGTATAAGTCCCCGTTTGCCTTATAATAAAGGAATTGGTATCTCCGTAGGATTCACCATTTAGCGTATAATCATAAGGTTCAGAACCACCAGTGGTAACCGCTATAATCTCATTTAAGCCACCTTCATTTAAGACAAGTGCCAACGGTTCAAAGTCAGTAATATCAAAAAGTTCCGTTCTTACGATACAGCCATTGGTATGTCTTACATCGATATAATGACCAACGCCTGGAACCACATTTGTGAATACATTGCTTACCTGATAAGATCCACCATCCAATGAATAATCCACATCAGATAGATCCGTGATGCTGTCATCCACTAAAACAGTCACAACATTACTTGAAGCATTGTCAACACAGGCATATTCAATTTCCATAATAGGATTTATTCTAACAGATTCAGGGAACGTGATATTCCATTCCGATTCACAGCCTAGACTATCGCGAACAAAGACACTATGATCGCCTCCGCCCAGTCCTGTAAAGTCAAATTGTGTCTGCTCCAAACTTCCTGTAGTATAGGTGCCATTATAATCATCAAGACTAACACTGTAAGGCGCCGTACCTCCTGATATTGTGATACTAAATTCTCCTTCATTATCGCCTTCACAAACTTCTGGAAATAAGGATGAAGGAACAATGCTCAATATTACTGGAGGTGGCTCTGATATATTAAAACTGAATGTTATATAACAGCCCAACACATCTTGCACTACAACATCGTATTCGCCTGGAGCCAAATTCTCAAAAGTGTTGGTTTCAAAAAATTGATTCAATTGTGGTGAAATGGCATATTTAATAATTCCTGTTCCGCCAGTGGCATTGATCACAATAGCTCCATTATCACCTCCAAAACAGATCACATTGGTGACATTAAATGACACTTCAAGTGGAGCGCTAGGTTCTGTAATTGTAATTGGAGAAGTGGTTGTGGCACAATCCCCACTGTCAACTCTTACGAAGTAAGTTCCTGCAACCAATTCGGTGAAAACACCTGGACTGGCTTGTACAGAAGGAATTTCATTTCCTGCGGCATCCTGTAATGTGTACGTATAGTTTCCTAAACCTCCTTGTGCAGTTGCAAAAATGACACCTGTATTATCACCCGTACAATTAATGACGGAATTGGTCGCATCTAAATTGATGGTCAAAGGTGGTAGTGCATCAATAGTGATTGCATTCGAAACATTTGCGATACAACCATTTGAATCCCTTACATAATACGCATGGGTTCCTACCGGTACTGAAAATGTTATTGATGATGCAAACGATCCTAAAACAGAGGCAAACCCACTATTGTTACTATATTGGTATGGACCTGTTCCACCTGTCGCACGCAATGTGAGTGTTGCTTCAGTTAAACATGTTTGTGTAGTTGCAGTTACTAAACTAGCATCAATTGGGCTAGGTTCAGTGATAACGATCTCTTGAGATGTTAAACTACAACTGAATGCATCATTGATACTTACAGAATACGTTCCTGCTGCCAACCCAGTAAATACCGGAGACGTTTGAGGTCCAGAAGAACTGACTGTCGGAAGAATTCTGTTAAGTGTATAGGTGTAATTTGCTCCTTGACCTCCAGTCACATTGGATACGGTTATAGTTGCGTTTGAATCTCCAAAGCAAGATAACAATGTGGTGTTGGCAGTAAAGGTTGCATTTATAGGTGTTGGAATCACTAGAGTAACCGTATCTGAAGCAATACAACCACCAGCATCGCGAACATTCACTATATATACTCCTGCTGATAAGTTCGTGAACGATCCGTTGGAAGAATAGCCTACTGTGGCAGCACCAGTTAATTCATATTCGTAAGGTGCTGTTCCCCCACTACCTATTGCCGTTATAGTTCCTTGATCATCTGTACAAGTAACGTTTGAAGTTTCTGTAGCTATGACTTCTAATTGAGTTGCCGGAGATACAATCGTCACCATATTGGATGTTGTTGCACAAAACGGACTGTCCAATTGTGTCACCTCTACGGTATAATTTCCTGCCGGTAATCCACTTACTACTTGCGGATTTGTTGACGTATTGGCATTACTAGCACCTCCTACAGAAGTACCAGAATTATTAAATACTTGATACGTATAATTACCTGAATAACCGCTAATATTAATTTCTAAAGCACCATTGCTATCGCCAAAACAATTGACAGGCGCAGATGCCGTGGCAACCACTTCCATATCGTCAAATGGAACTACAGTAAATGGCACAGTAGCAATATTACAACCCGTACCAACATCATTTACTTGAAAGAAATAATCGCCAGGTGATGTGATGGTAAATATATTGGATGCTTGAGGTGTACCACTTGGTAACATTTGATAGGTAAAATTACCCGAGCCACCTGTCACGTTGATGGCAACTGTTCCTGTATTGTTACAATCAATGGGTGTTGCAATTGCCACCGTAGCCAAAGTCAATGCTGGTAACGGATTTATTGTAACAGTATTTGAGGCAATACAACCATTGGCATCTCTTACATAGATGGTAATTGTTTGAGGGCTTCCGTTGTCAATGATTTCAAAAGTATTATTGGTAAAATAATTCGTGCCATTGATACTATACATATAAGGTGCAGTACCTCCAGCTTCAGTAATGGTGAGCGTTGAAGTATTGACTGAATTATCGATCGCACATTCAAAATCGGTAGCTGTTGCTGTAACCTCTAACAGTTGTGGTTCTCCCACGACTACATCCTGTGTTGCAATACAGTCTCTGCCTGAAGTTACTTGAACCGTATAGGTTCCTGCCGACAATCCCGTGAATAAATTGGAATTTTGAGCAGGTACTACTATTGGGGCAATAATTTCATAGGTATAAACTGGGTTATTATTGCTTGAAGGCAAGTTAACCGTAATGACACCATTGTTCCCTCCATTACAGCTCACATCGTTCACTGTTGTCGTAAAAATCACAGGTGTTGCAGCATCCAAAGTAACTGAAACATCTTCAGAACATAATGTCACTGTATCTGTAACAGTAATTGTATAAGTTCCAGAAGGTACTCCAGAAAAGACATTGCCTGATAATACTATTGAGGCAGGATTCGGACTTATGGTATATGCATAAGAACCTGTTCCGCCTGAAGTTGATAAGGTTATGATTCCGTCGTCATTATTACAGGTGGGCAAAGCCGTTACCGCTGGTGATAAACCCAAAGGTTTTTCGATGGTGACAGTTACTAAATTACCACAACCATTGGCATCCTTAACT
>JBGTCT010000097.1:0-2365 GCA_041748695.1 Aquaticitalea sp.
ATTTGTAAATGTGATGCCACTGGTAGTAATAGCCGTTGCGTTTCCTTGCAGTGCGAAAGATTTTATATTTGCAGGAATATTTATATTGATATTACTCCCGGTTGGAATAATAACATCGTGTATATCACTTGGAACCCCTGCCGGGTTCCAGTTCGAACTTTCGCTAAAAAGTCCCCCCGAAGACCCAACCCAAGTTTTGGTCTGGGAAAAAAGCGTTGTGGACAAAGCAATAAGAATTGAAAAGAGTAAAAGTTTTTTCATGATTAGTAGCATTTAAAAGGGTTAATATACTTTCATCGAAACAAAATAAAATTGTGAGCATTCAATTTAAAAAAAATTCATGATATCACAAAGAGAGTGAGCCACCAACATTAATTAGTGGCTTCCTCTTTTAACAACCAACTAAAACTAGCAGCATTATTGTTTGATAACTTGTTTTGTAATCGAACTGTTCAATCCATTTATCTTAACAAAATATAGTCCGCTAGCATAGTTTTCCAAAGAAATTTCCTTAGTCAGACCCATATCTCTCAGGTCAAATGTGGTAAGGACTTTTCCTGTCACATCCATAATCTCTCCGTTGTCCAATTCTAAATTGTTGGTATTTTTTATAGTCAACATGCCACGTACCGGATTTGGATATAATTTTATGCTTGATTCTGAAAAGTCTACATCATCGACCCCCAAAGTGACATTAGTTACTTTAAGAACCACTTGATTGTTGTTTCTACAGAACACATCGAATATATAGGTCATACCATTAAAATTAGCCGAAGTTGTAGTGGCTAATGAACATTGTGAAATAGTCCCTGTCGTGGTGGCCACAATAAATTCGTTGTTGAGGCTCGGCGCAAATCCTAAAGTGACATTGACACCGCCATTAAAAACTACGTTGGTGCCTGTAATTGCCAATACATCATATTGTGTTCCTGAAGTCAAACCATTTAACTCAACATCCAAAACGGAAGTTGCAGAGGACTTAAAGATTCCATTGAAATTCAGTATTCCTGGCGAACCACCTGGCGCGAACGTTCCGTTATTGGTATAATTTGCGGTATTTGCAATAGTTACAGTGGCAACACCCTTGACGATGCCTTCTTCACCATTGGCAAAGGAAAGGAATTCTGAAAAAATAAGATTTCCTGATTGTGCATCTATAAGTCCACTATTGTTTAAAATAGTCTGAATCCGCGCATTTCCTGCAGTTGTTCTTTTAATTAACCCAAAATTATTCAGAATACGGGAAGCACTTCCTGTATAGGATATATTACCTTCAACACCCTGCAAATCAATAATGCCAGTTAATTGATTATTAAAAACACCATCTGTAATATTAAAATCGCCTCCATCTGTAATATTGAAATCTCCTTCATTGCTTAAAGTTGTCATACCAACAATGGATTTTGTGTTTCCCGATGACAGAAAAATCAAGCTCTTGTTTGAAAGGGTACCTCCTCCTGTAAGATTTCCAAAAGACCAGCTCACGCCACTGTTTCCTGTAAAATCAAACGTGCCTGATGCAACAACTGATACGTCACCAGTCCATGCTAAATCGCCATTTAGAGCACCTGTCAAAGTTCCCGAAACATTAGTTGGTGCTGTCCATTGTAAAACACTTCCAGCGGACACATTGTAAATGCCTGCGGTCAGGTTTTTGTCTAGAAAATCAAAAATCAGATTGCCACTTGATACGGTTATAGTGCCACCGTTGTTGTTCAAGATGGTTTGGATTCTTGCATTCCCTGCCGTTGTTCTTTTAATGAGACCTGTATTGTTCAGGATACGGCTTGCACTGCCGGTATATGAAATGTTTCCTTCCACTCCTTGCATATCAATAACCCCGGTAACTAGATTATTGAAAACACCATCTGTAATATTAAAGTCTCCACCGTCAAGAATGTTGAAATCTCCTTCATTATTCATAGTTGACAAACCAATAATTGATTTTGTATTTCCACTTGACAGAAAAATTAGGTTTTCATTTATAAGAGTGCCTCCACCAGCAAGGTTTCCGGAAATCCATCTCACGCCACTGTTTCCTGCAAAATTAAATGTCGCAATGGTTGCTATGGGCACTGTAACATCATTGGACCAAGCGATTTCACCAGTTAAGTTTCCTGTCAATGTTCCTGAAACGACGGTATTACTATTCCACTGCAAACTAGATTGGTCAGAGACATTATAAATACCTCCGTTTAGGTTTTTGTCTAGTGTATCAAAAATTAGATTTCCACTTGACACTGATATGGTTCCACCGTTGTTATTCAAGACGGTTTGAATTCTTGCATTCCCGGTAGATGTTCTTTTAATGAGACCTACGTTGTTCAAAACACGGCTTGCACTGCCCGTAAATGTAATGTTTCCT
>JBGTCT010000098.1:0-9781 GCA_041748695.1 Aquaticitalea sp.
CTATTTGCCTGAAAAATATATGGATTTAGCAAAAAAAGCCTATTCAGGAATCATAGACAATCTCATTTCCGTTGAAGAAAATGGATTGGTAAATCTTAATCAGGTTTGCGGCGTTGCCGGACTTGGAGGAGATCCTTACAGAGATGGTTCTTATGAATATTATGTCAATGAAATCATCAGATCCAACGACCCGAAAGGAACAGGTCCATTTATTCTAGCGAGTTTAGAATTAGATAAATAATTCTTATGTTGAAGCACTACTATTTCATATGGATTGTCTTGTGCTCTACATGTATGGTATCTCAAAACGATATCCCTTATGTTTCTGAAGTGTGGGTAGCCGATAACGGTGATGGCACTTATTCAAATCCCATTCTTTATACAGATTATTCAGACCCTGACGTTGTAAGAGTTGACGACGATTATTACATGACAGCTTCCAGTTTTAATGCGGCTCCTGGCTTGCCAATACTGCATTCCAAAGATATGGTCAATTGGAAATTGATCAATCATGCCTTACAACTCCAAGTACCAATTGAAATATTCAATATTCCACAGCACGGAAACGGCGTTTGGGCTCCGAGCATTCGTTATCATAACAACGAATTTTACATCTATTGGGGCGATCCGGATTTTGGGATTTATTTGGTAAAAACTAAAGATCCAAAAGGAAAATGGGAAGATCCGATTTTAGTGATGGAAGGCAAAGGTTTGATAGACCCTTCACCGCTTTGGGATGATAATGGAGATGTCTATTTGGTTCACGCTTACGCAGGAAGTAGGGCAGGAGTGAAAAGCTTATTATCGGTCAATAAAATGAATCCTGAAGGAACAAAAGTTATTGATCAAGGCATTCATGTGTTTGATGGTCATGATCATCACGATACTGTTGAAGGTTCCAAATTTTACAAACGCAATGGATATTATTACATATTCGCACCTGCTGGCGGTGTAGCAACAGGTTGGCAACTCGTTTTGCGTTCAAAAAATATTTATGGGCCTTATGAAGAAAAAGTAGTATTGGAACAAGGGAGTACAACTATCAACGGGCCTCATCAAGGTGCGTGGGTGGATACGCCAAACGGGGAATCTTGGTTTTATCATTTTCAGGATGTGGATGCCTACGGACGTATTGTTCATTTGCAGCCCATGAATTGGAAAAACAATTGGCCAATGATGGGTAAAGATTTTGACAAAAATGGAATTGGAGAGCCAGTTAAATCTTATAAAAAACCAAATGTAGGGCAAATTTATCCAGTTGAAACTCCGATAGAAACGGATGATTTTAAAAGGTTCAATATAGGTTTGCAATGGCAATGGAATGCGAATCCTAATGTGCTTTGGCATGCAAAATTGCCCGGAAATGACTATTTAAGGTTGTTTTCCATCAAAGTTCCTGAAGAGGCTAAAAATCTTTGGATGGTACCAAATCTGTTGCTTCAAAAATTTCCTGCACCAGCATTTACAGCTTCTACAAAAATCACTTTGTATCCCGAAGAAGCCGCAAAAGGAAAAACAGCAGGCCTCATTATTATGGGAATGGATTATGCCACTTTGGGCATTTCGAATGATGAAAAAGGATTTTTCATAAATCAAACCGTTGCTTTAAACGCAATTACTGGTTCAGAAGAAAAAATAATGTCTTCTGAACGTTTAAAATCAAATGCTGCTTATTTTAAAGTGGAAGTTTCTGCACCGGATGCGATGTGTCAATTCAGTTATTCTGAAGATGGAAAAACATTCAAGGATATAGGCAAGCCTTTTAAAGCACAACCCGGAAAATGGATTGGTGCTAAAGTTGGTTTGTTTTGTTTGAGCACACAAGAAGCAAAACGTGGCGGTTTTGCCGATGTCGATTACTTTGAAATTACGAAATGAAAGAGCTACAGAAAATAGAGATCTTTATGTTATTGATGCTCATTGGAAGCGCTGCATATTCACAGGAAAAACAATCCGATTTCAAGCCGTATACGATTGAATCAATCTATGAAAAACTAAAAAAGGACTATCCATTTATTACTCCAATTCAGCCTTTGATTTCCGATGAAATTATAGTAAAGGAAAATGTTGTCTATAAAAGTGTAGATGATATTACATTGAAGTTGGATGTATATTATCCGAAAGACAGTTCAGTACATATTTTCCCAGCAGTATTGTTGATTCATGGCGGTGGATGGCTTACTGGCACTAAAGAAAATCAACGTATCATGGCACAGCATTTGGCTTTGAATGGCTATGTGGCTGTTACCACCAATTATCGTTTAGGTTTGGAAGCACCTTATCCAGCCGCAGTTATTGATTTGAAGGATGCCATTAAATGGATGCGAACACATTCAAAAAAGTATCTTATTAATTCTGATAAAATTGCAGTTTTGGGCGCTTCGGCAGGTGGACAATTGGCAACGTTGTTGGGTGTAACACCGAACTCAAAAATTTATGGATTTGATTCGAAAGTTTCAGACGAAATTCAGGCTATTGTAAATATTGATGGTATTATATCATTTATTCATCCAGAAGCTTCTTCCGAAGGAAAAATGGCAAGCATCTGGCTCGACGGTTCAAAAGAAGAGAATTTCAAGAATTGGAAAGAAGCTTCACCTTTAGAGTATATCACTGATACAACTCCTCCAATCTTATTTATTAATAGTTCGCAGCCCCGGTTTCATGCAGGGAGGGATGATATGATTTCTCTGATGGATGGATTCAATATTTATAATGAAACTCATACCATCCAAAAAACACCACATTCGTTTTGGCTGATGCACCCTTGGTTTGAAACCACTTTAAATCACACGATTAATTTTTTAAATAAAGTATTAAAGGATAAATAATTATTCAAAAAATGTATTTTTATAACCATTTCAAAGACGAATCATTTCCATGAAGAAGAAAACCACCATATACGATATAGCTCAAAAGCTCAACCTAACTGCTGCTACTGTCTCAAGAGCACTCAATAATAATGAAAAGATAAGTGAAAATACACGCAAATTGGTTCACGAAACAGCTATTGAAATGAATTATGAGCAAAACACACTTGCTCGGGCTCTAAAGAGTGGAAAAAGTTTTAACGTTGGCGTGATTGTGCCTCGTATGGACAGTAACTTTTTTGCGTCTGTCATAAGAGGTATTGAGGAAGAATTATACCCAAAAGGATATCATGTCATCATTTGTCAAACACATGACCAGGAAAAACTGGAAACAGGAAATATAAATTCACTCTTGAACGCTCAAGTGGATGGTATTTTAATGTCTATTTCCAATTCAAAAACCAAGAGTAAAGTATTTAATAATTTGTTTGCTAAACATGTTCCATTAATATTTTTTGATAGAAAACGAGACATTGATGGTGTAAGCTCTGTGACCATTGACGATTTTAATGGAGCATATGAAGCCACCAAACATTTAATTGAGCAAGGCTGCAAACGGATTGCACATTTGTCAAATGACCGCTCTTTGGAGATTTTCAAAAACCGTTATTTAGGATACAAGCAAGCCTTACTTGACCATGGATTGGAATGTGATGAGAATCTCGTTATAGAAAGTGCTAGTAAGGTTGATGAAGGTAGACGAATTACAAAATTGTTCTTGAGCATGGAAAGACCACCAGATGCGATTTTTTCATCGAGTGATTTTACTGCGCTGGGTGCCATCCAAGAAATCAAGGAACAAGGACTAAAAATTCCTGACGATATATGTGTTGTCGGTTTTAGTAATGAACCATTTACTCGATTCATGGAGCTATCCATTACATCTGTAGATCAATCTCCAATAGAAATGGGAAAGATCGCAGCTAAAGTATTTTTGGAAGAAGTCAATGCTGATAAAATAAACAAGACAAACAAACATATTGTGTTAGCTCCCGAACTGATGATTAGGAAATCATCACAAAAACAACCTGTGCTCTTAAAAGGTTAATAATAAACGATTTTTTTGGAAAAATCTCGGAATTTCTATAAGAATTTATAACGCTACTTTCATTATAAAGAAACACCGCGTTTCCACGGAATAAAATCGTTTTGGTTTAACAAATTTGCTTTTGAAGGCCGTATTCCACTGGCAATGTCAATGATGGTATTAAGTGTTTCTTCTGCCATTTCTTCTATGGTTTTCTCGCCAGTAATCACACCACCAGTATCAATATCAATAATGTCACTCATTTTTTGAGCCAGTTCGGAGTTAGATGACACCTTAATGATTGGCGCAATTGGATTTCCTGTTGGTGTACCCAAACCTGTTGTAAATAGCACAACATTTGCTCCCGATCCTACCATGGCAGTGGTGCTTTCTACATCATTTCCAGGTGTGCATAATAAGTTCAAACCTGGTTTTGTTACGTATTCTCCATAATCCAAAACATCCACAACTGGCGAAGTTCCTCCTTTTTTGGCAGCGCCTGCTGACTTCATGGCATCAGTTATCAAACCATCTTTTATATTTCCAGGGGATGGATTCATGTCAAAACCTGAACCAGCATCCACAACGGACTTTTCAAAGGCCTGCATTAATTCCAAAAAGCGATTGGCTGTTTCTTCCGTTTCGCATCGATTGACCAATTCTTGTTCAACACCACACAATTCAGGAAATTCAGATAAAATGGCTATTCCACCAAGTGCTACCAATAAATCTGAAGTGTATCCCAACGTTGGGTTTGCTGATATTCCAGAAAATCCGTCTGATCCCCCGCATTCCAATCCCAATCTTAATTTTGAAAGAGGTGCTGGCTGTCTTTGAATTTTGTTGGCTTCCTTGATGGCTTCGTAAGAATTTTTTATGATCGCACTCAACATATCATCCACAGTGCCCATTTTTTGTTGTTCGTACATCAAAATGGGTTTTGTATTGTTCGGACTGATCGCTTTAAGAGCATCATTAAAAACTTCAATCTGCAAATTTTGGCATCCGAGACTTAAAACAGTTGCTCCTGCCACATTTGGGTTGTGGACATATCCAGCCAACAATCTGGCAAGACTTTCAGAATCTTGTCGGATGCCTCCACAACCTCCAGGATGTGTGATGAATTTCACTTCAACATTATCAAACACCTTTGTGGCTTGCTCTTGTTCTATAGCTATTTCACTTCCTCCATTATTCACCAATGAACGCAATAACATTTGATGACTGTTCACTTTTTGTGTCAATAATTCCTTTTCGAAAATTTCTTTTAAAGTTTCGATATTTCTATTCTCACAGAAAACCAATGGAAAAAACAACCAAACATTGGCAGTACCAACTTGACCATCTTCTCTATGATAGCCCATAAAAGTTCTATCTTTCCACTTGTCAATATTTGGAGCAGTCCAACCAGTTGTTGCTGTTTTTTTTGAAACTTTTGCGCTTTCATGCTTCACATTTTCGGTGGTAAGAACTTCACCTTTTTGAATGTCTTTGCTAGCTTTACCGACCAAAACGCCGTACATGATGATTTTATCACCTGCATTGAAGTGCTCCAGTGCAATTTTATGTTTTGCCTTAACGTCAGTAACTGCGATGATAGATTCATTTTCAAAAGATATTACATCACCTTCAACTAGATTCATCAATGCAACCGCGACATTATCTGATGGATGCACTTTTATCAATTTCTTTTGCATGATTTCTATTTTTAATTCTTAATACAATTTACTGAAACTTTTAAATGCCCTTTCAACACCATTTGTTTCAATTTCTTCCAAAGCCAGGGAAATAGCCTTTGTTAATCCGTCGATTTTTGTTAAATCCGTATCCCAAAAAGAGGTGTTTTCAAGAGTGGCTTTAGCAATTTGATGATAATCATTGTCTTTCCAGACATGTTCGAAGAAAGCCACGATGTCTTCACTATCTTTAACTGGCAATGCATGTCCTTTCCAACGTCCTTTGTAAAAACGAATCAAACAAGCAAATGCAAAGGTTAAATGTGTTGGCAGTTTTTTATGTTTGCTGACATAATCCAATATGCTTGGTAAAACACGCACTTTAAATTTTGAGACAGAATTTAACGCAATGTCCGAAAGTTGATGCTTGATGAATGGATTTCTAAAACGGTCTAGAATATCTTCGGCAAAACTATCCAATTCGCTTCTGTCCATGGGGAGAATATCATTGATCTCATCAAAAATGGCTTTATTTACAAAGCTCCCAGTGAATTTATTATCTACAGTTTCCTTTACAGTTGAATTGCCATATAGAAGTGATACAGGAACCATTGCCGTGTGTGCTCCATTTAAAATACGCACTTTTCGGGTTCTGTAAGGTTGCATGTCTTTTACTATTTTTACATCCAAGTCGGTTTTGTGAAATGGTAACTTTTCTTTTAATTTATCATCACCTTCAATCACCCAAAGCAAAAAGGTTTCGGCCGCAACAATCAAGTTATCTTTATACTCCAACTGTGCATTGTAATCCTCGATTTCATCTTTCGGATAACCCGGAACGATTCTGTCCACCAGGGTATTATGAAATGAGCAATGCGAGTTTAACCAGGTTTTGAATGTTTCATCCAACTTCCAATCATCAGCATATTTTTTGATGATGTCTTTTAATGCATCAGAATTGTTGTTGATCAGTTCACAAGGAATTATGGTCAAACCTTTTTCTGGATTGCCATTGAAATGATTGAACCGTTCGTGTAATAACAACGTTAATTTCGCTGGAAAGGAACTCGGTGGTTTCATTTCTTTGGAATCGGAAGCTACATAGGCAATCCCAGCTTCGGTGGTATTGGATACTACAAATTTGAGTGATTCTTCTTTGGCCAAATTTAGATAGTCATTGAAGTGCGTATATGGGTTGATGCCATTCACGATATTGGTGATCAATTCTTTATGTTGAATTTCTTTACCTTTTTGAATACCCTTTAAAAATAAAGTGTATAATCCATCTTGGTCATTCAACATATTGACCATGCCTTTTTCTATAGGTTGAACAACTGCAATGCCTGCGTTGAAATTAGCTTCCTTGTTCAATCTTTGGAAAGCATGTTCAACAAATGCCCTTAAAAAGTTGCCTTCACCAAATTGTACAACCTTGATTGGCAAAGTTGCTCCAGCTTTGACATTTTCTCTATTAAGCAGTTTCTTTTTTTCTATTAATTCTGACATTTTCTATTATTATAAATCAAACAAGCTTGGTAACCAAAGACTTAATTGAGGGAAATACGTTACTAAAAATAAGGCGACTACCATTGCTAGAAATAATGGCAGCAAAGGTTTCATCACTTTTTGAATGGTAGTATTTGCCACACCAACACCAACAAACAGGACCGAACCGACTGGTGGTGTACAGAGACCTATACATAAATTTAATACCATGATGATTCCAAAATGAACAGGATCCATTCCTATGGAGGTGACTACTGGTAAAAATATAGGTGTGAAAATTAAGACGGCTGGCGTCATGTCCATAAAAATTCCAACAAACAGCAACAGTAAGTTGATGATTAACAAAATAATGATTGGGTTATCACTAATTGCCAATAATGTGGTACTGATATCCTGTGGAATATTCTCAAAGGACATTACCCACGACATACTCATCGATGCGCCAATCAAAAGCATCACAATAGCAGTTGTGATAGAGGAGTCCAATAAAATTTCCGGTAATGACTTAAAGTTGATTTCCTTATAAATAAATCCTAAAACCAAGGTGTACAAAACAGCGATTGCTGACGCTTCGGTGGCGGTAAAAACGCCTGTTACGATCCCACCAATGACAATAACCAACAGAAATAAACTTGGAACTGCATCGATGAATGTTTTGGTTACTGCTTTAAGTGAACTTTTCTGACCCACTTTATATTTTTTCTTCTTGGCCCAAAATGAGGCAACAACCATCAACAGTAATCCAGTTAAAATACCTGGAATATAACCAGCCAAAAATAAAGCGGCTATCGATACGCCTCCACTTGCGAGTGAATAAATAATCAATACATTACTCGGGGGAATGATCAATCCTGTGGTAGCAGATGTAATATTTACGGCAGCGCCAAACTCTCTTGAATAGCCTTCTTTCTCCATTTCTGGGCCTAAAATACTTCCCATGGCAGAGGCTGAAGCCATAGCAGAACCTGCAATTGCTCCCATCAACATGGCTCCAATCACGTTGATTAGTGCCAATCCACCAGGGAGAGAGCCTACCAAAGTTTTTGCAAAAGCAATAAGCCGATGTGCAATCCCTCCTTTATTCATCAGTTGTCCCGAGAGAATAAAAAATGGAATGGCCAATAAGGCAAAACTATCCAATCCTGTCCCCATTCTTTGGGAAACGGTTGTGAATGCGGGCAATGCAGGAATACTGACCAACATGGTCAAAACTGATGAGATGGAAATACTCCAGGCCACAGGAGTTCCTATGGCCAATAATCCAACAAAACTTAAGACTAAAACGATTATTGGGATATATTCCATGGTTATTTAGTATTGAGAATATCTGAAATTTTATAATATATAATCAGCGCCCCACTTAATGGGATGGCAAAATAAACCAATGCCAAGGGAATTTGTAATGCAGGGGAATGCTGTTCCAAAACATAAGTGATGTACACCAATCTCATACCGCCAATAACCATAGCAAACAAAGCAAAGCTTATAACGCATACATAAACGATACGTTTTAATTTCTTTTGTGTTTTCGCACTCGAGCGCAACGGCAAGACATCAATGGCAACGTGCATGTTTTTTCCTGAAACATATGCGGCGCCTAAAATTCCTAACCATATCATTAAATAACGCGCTAGCTCGTCAGTAAATGAACTGGGGGTACCCATCACAAAGCGCGTGAAGACTTGCCAAAGTACATTGATGACCATCACACTCATAATGATGATGAGCAGGTTCCCTAAAACTTTGTCAACTGTTTTTCTTAAAGCCATCTAGTTGGTGTTTTTGATTCTATCGATTAGTGAAAACATATCACTGTCATTTATATATTGCGAATAGACCGATTGCACACTGTTTTCAAATGCTGTTTTATCTGGGCGGATGATAGTGACACCAGCTTTTTGAACTTCCTCTAAAGCTTCTTCTTCGGCATCGGCCCATAACTTTCTTTGATATACAACTGAATTATCAACGGCTTCCTGCATCCATTTTTTTTCTTGCTCGGAAAGTTTGTTCCAAAGGTGCGTTCCGATGATCAGTACATCTGGCAGCACTGTATGTTCATCCAAAGAATAATATTTGCATACTTCATAATGTCTCGATAAATAAAAACTTGGCGGATTATTTTCTGCACCATCTACGACTCCTTGTTGTAAAGATGTATAAAGTTCGCCCCAAGAAATCGGTGTTGGCGAACCGCCAAAACTTTTCACCATATCCACAGCAGTAACGCTCTCCATGACTCTTATTTTCAATCCCTTTAAATCATCCGGAGAATTGATGGGTTTGTTTTTTGTGTAAAAACTCCGGCTTCCGGCATCATAATAGCCAAGACCTTTAATCCAGAATTGTGTTCCTTCATCCAATAATTCCTGACCAATTGGTCCATCCAAAACATTAAATGAATGTTGTCTATCCCTGAATAGATAGGGTAAACCAAACACCTTCATACGTGGCGCAAAATTTTCCATGACACCAACTGAAACTTTGGTCATATCCAAACTTCCAATTTGTAGTAGTTCGATGCATTCTCGTTCCGTTCCCAATTGTTGGCTGGGATAAATCTCCAATTGCATGGTGCCTCCAGAAATTTTAAACAAATCCTCGCCCATTTTCACCATGGCTTTGTGTACAGAATGATTTATATCCAAACCGTGCGCCAATTTTATGGTTCGTGTGTCCGAAATGGTTTCACAACCAAAATT
>JBGTCT010000099.1:0-13508 GCA_041748695.1 Aquaticitalea sp.
CAAATTATTCAAATCCCAACTTTTCCAATAAGGTTTATAATCACTAGGTTCCATCAAGGTGCAAAAATGTCCAAAGGTGTAAGTCACGGCATAGCCATTACCTTCAAAGTAGCCATCACGCTTGGTGGTGGCTCCCAAAACTGATGCAATTTCCCTGGCGACACTTGGTTTTTCAGCAATACAGACCTTCAAAGTGAATTGGTTTTTCGGATTAGAATAAGAGCTCGCAAAGTATGAATTTTTTAAGAGTGTTTAAAACGAAAAACTATTTGATTTCACGTAAAAAATAACGAACTTATGCCTATGAACAAACAACTAATATTTAAAAAACGTCCTTTGGGAGAGCCAGAAGCTGATACATGGGCAATAGAATCGAATCCCATTCCGGAGCCAAAGGATGGTGAAGTATTGATAGAGCAGCACTTTGTATCGCTCGATCCTGCCATGAGAGGCTGGATGAATGAAGGCAAATCGTATATAGAACCCATCGCCATTGGTGCTGTTATGCGCGCAGGGTCTATCGGAAAGGTCATTAAATCCAACTCAACAAAATTTAAAGTAGGGGACAACCTAACAGGTTGGGGAGGAGTGCAACACTATGTTGTAACCAACGGAGAAAATTGGCATAAAGTGGATACAACACTAGCGCCCATGCCGTTGTATTTGAGTGTTTTGGGCATGCCTGGTATGACTGCCTATTTCGGAATTCTTGAAGTGGGAAAAATCAAGGAAGGTGATGTCGTATTGGTATCAGGTGCAGCAGGTGCGGTGGGAAGCGTGGTTGGACAGATTGCCAAAATCAAGGGCTGTAAAGTGATTGGTAGCGCTGGTGGAAAGCAAAAATGCGATTATCTAGTGAATGAACTAGGATTTGACGCTGCTGTAGATTATAAGTCCGAAGATTTGATGTCTTCCTTAAAGAAACATTGCCCTGATGGAATTGATGTGTATTTTGACAATGTTGGTGGCGAAATGCTCGATGCGGCGTTGGCACATTTGCGAATGCATGCACGTGTGGTCATTTGTGGTGCTATTTCGCAATACAACAATAAACAATCTGTCAAAGGACCAAGCAATTATTTGTCAATTTTAGTGAACAGGGCAACAATGCAGGGTATGTTAGTCATGGATTACGCAAAGGATTATGAAAAGGCTGCAAACTAAATGGGCAAATGGATCCAACAAGGAAAATTAAAAAGCAAGGAAGATATTTATGAAGGAATTGAAAACTTTCACGAAACTTTTATGCGATTATTTACCGGCAACAAAAAGGGGAAACTCATACTCAAAATCA
This sequence comes from Aquaticitalea sp., assembly GCA_041748695.1. Classification (GTDB taxonomy): domain Bacteria; phylum Bacteroidota; class Bacteroidia; order Flavobacteriales; family Flavobacteriaceae; genus JBPOFM01. The sequence continues at coordinate 1,295 of JBGTCT010000099.1, forward strand.
GTAATGTTCAGTAAAGAATCAAGATCATTCCGCCGCTGATATAGCTGTTAGAACCAATTTCAAATTACAAAGCACAAAGTTAAAGAAGGTTTAAAACGGCCAACTTTAATCAGGGAAGTTTAGACTTACTTTAATTAACAGTTAAAGATAGGGTTGAGATATAAATTTTTAAACATTTTATAAGTTAATTTGTTTATCTGACAACAATGACTCAAAATTGAAGATCTAAAAATTACTAGACATATTCTTGTTAAAAGTCATCGAAATATTTAACATCTTGGTAAATAATCCGATTTAATCCTATCTCAATAAAATATCTTTTTTTATATTTAGAGCTATAAATGATTATCAACTAAAGTCAAATCAATGAAGCGTATTTACTTTTTAAACCTCATAATTTGTGGGTTGCTTATTACATCCCCAACGTATTCACAATCTCCAAAAGTAAAAAAGAAAAAAAATAAAACCGAAGTCACTCCACCAGTGCCTCCAAAGAATAATGGTGACCCCATTAAAGACTATGACAAGGTTATTACCAAAGATGCAGTCACAGACGAAGGACTTTTTAAAGTCCACAAAATCAAGGATAAATATTTTTTTGAAATTCCTGATAGTTTACTCAACAAAGACATGCTCTTGGTAAGCCGAATTTCGAAATTGCCTTCTGGCTTGGGTGGTGGCTACGTTAATGCGGGAAGTGAAACTAACGAACAAATGATTGAATGGCAGCGGTTTCAAGATAAAATACTCATTAAGGTAAAATCGTATAATGCAATTGCAACCGATAGTTTACCAATTAATATTTCAGTAAGGGCCAATAATTACGAACCCACTCTTTATGCCTTTGACATAGCAGCATTTAATAAGGACTCAACGTCTACGGTCATTGATGTTACCAAATTTTATAGTTCAGATGTTAAGGCCATCAGCGGTTTGTCTAGCGGCATGCGCGAAGCTTATAAAGTTAAGAATCTTGATGAGTCCCGAAGTTTTATCACGTCCGCCAAAAGTTTTCCTTTGAATATCGAAGTGGTACAGGATTTTACCTATAACGCGGGAAAACCTCCTATTCATGAAGCAACAGAAACCATTAGTCTTCAAATGAATCAATCCATGATTTTGTTACCTTCAAAGAGGATGCAACCTCGCATTGCCGATCCCAGGGTTGGATGGTTCACCGTGAGTCAGTATGATTACAGTAGTGAAGCACTAAAATCAGATGAGAAAACCTACATTCGCCGCTGGCGTTTGGAACCCAACGATCCTGAAGCCTACGCAAAAGGGGAGTTGGTAGAGCCTATCAAACCGATTATTTATTATTTAGATCCTGCCACACCTGTAAAACTTCGCAAATACATCAAACAAGGAATTGAAGATTGGCAAGCAGCATTTGAAACCGCAGGTTTTAAAAATGCTATTATTGCTAAAGATCCTCCAACGATAGAGGAAGATCCGGAGTTTAGCCCAGAAGATGTTCGTTATTCGGTGATTCGTTATGTGGCAAGTACCACACGAAACGCTACAGGACCTAGCGTTTCCGATCCTCGAACTGGTGAAATTATAGAAAGTGATGTTATCTGGTATCACAACCATTTGCGTTCGTATCGAAATCGGTATCTTTTGGAGACAGCAGCCGCCAACCCTTCGGCTCGTACATTAGACACAAGTGATGAGGAAATCGGCGAAATGATGCGAATGGTCATCGCTCACGAAGTAGGCCACGCTCTTGGTTTTCCGCATAATATGGCAGCAAGTAATGCCTACGATGTTGAAAGTTATCGCAATGGCGAATTTACGCAGGCCAATGGTATCGCAGCAACTATTATGGATTATGCACGTTATAATTATATTGCTCAACCGGGTGATACCAACATTCGTTTTATCCGCCAACTGGGGCCTTATGATCACTATGCGGTCAATTGGGGATATCGATTGGTTCCGAATGCTACAACCGAAGGCGAATTAGCCACTTTGAATTCATGGGTCATGGAAAAAGCCAGCGATCCACGATTTAAGTATGGAAAGCAGAGCAGCCGTTATGACCCTTCATCACAAACCGAAGACATTGGAAACAACAGCATGAAAGCGAGTGATTACGGGCTTAAAAATCTAAAATATGTTGCAGAAAATTTACAGGCTTGGACCAGTGACAAAACCAATGACTACACAGATTTAAAAGAACTTCAGGGCGAAATGCTTGGGGTTTGGAGCCGCTATGTTGGGCATGTCGCAACGCATATTGGAGGAGTGTATGAAGATACTAAAAAACCAAATCAAGAGGGTGTCATTTATATACCAGCACCCAAAGCACAACAGCAAGAAGCCATGGCATGGATGCATACCAATGCATTTGCCTCGCCAACTTGGCTGATTGATACAAGAATTTTACAGTCCATAGATCATTTTGGTTATACCGAACGCTTTAGAAGTTTACAGGCACGGCACCTCAATTCGATTCTTGATTTTAGTGTATTGGGTCGTTTGATTGATGGACAAGTGATTGACAGGGAAAATTATTCGCCCTTGCAAATGTTGCAGGATTTACGTAAAGGTATATTTAAGGAACTCAATGGCAATGCAAGCGTCGAAGTATACAGACGAAATTTGCACCGCGCCTATATCGATCGTATGCAGTATCTCATGACCGAAGAATTAAAACCAGGCCGTGGTGTGGATTATTACAATGTGAATCAATCTGATGTTAGAGCATTGGTTCGAGGTGAATTGAATGTGCTCCAAAACGCAGTAAGAGCTGCCAAAAATGGTGTCACAAATACAGAAACGAAATACCACTATGAGGATATATTAAAGAGAATTGAATTGATTTTAGATCCAATATAAAGTCAAATTACATAGAACGAAAAGTTTAAGATTATTTTAGCATCCTGTCAAATACGGATTTAGCATTAATGTTGTACTTTAATGTTTATGAAAAATGTATTTTACATAGTGATGGCAATATTCATTATGAGCTGTAGCAATAGCAAGAGCTATACAGCACAGGAGGACAGGGCTTATCAACAGTTACAAGAGTTGGTAGCTTCCAAAAACTTTGAAATTACATCGCACACCGCTAGACCAATGGCTAGCACAGCTTTGATTCAAGTTGCCAATTCCAATATATTAGGTCCTGGCAATAGTGCTACCAATATCAATCTTATAGGGAATGTGAATAGTCTAAAAGTTATGGGCGACACAATTAAGGGGTATTTACCTTTTTATGGCGAACGATTTTTTGGTGGGAATCCAGGGAGTAATAACAATGGAATTGAATTCAATGATACACCAGAAGATTATCAAGTTAAATTCAATGAAAGCAAACACATTGTAATTATCAGTTTTAAGATTAGGGACGAATATCGAGGTAACGAACGCTATAATATTAATATGACTATGTTTCCAAATAACACTAGTACCATCAATGTGCAATCCATGTCGCGCACCAGTATTGAGTTTTTAGGGAACGTTAAACCTTTATCAAAAGATGGTAATAGGTAGTAAGTGCTCTAAATTCTGGAATTATCTATTTTACATAATATAAATTATAGTTCATTTAATTCTGAAGTATTTGTAATAGCTCTACCAACCATAACTTCATATAATTATAATGTTCTCTTAAATTCAGGCGTTCTTCAATTTTATTCAGTAAATTACTTAACGGTATAATCCTAAAAAAATGAATTATGAGCATAATAAGTAATTTCAAAGCGCTTCACCAAAACGACACTCCATTATTATTGGCTAACGTATGGGATGCACATACAGCAAAATTAGCACAGGAAGCCGGCTATAAGGCATTAGGAACTTCCAGCCATGCCATTGCTAACTCTTTAGGATTTAAAGATGGAGAAGAAATCAGCTTTGAGGAATTATTTTTTGTATTGAAGCATATCGTAGATGTTGCAAAAGTACCCGTATCGGTTGATTTTGAAGCAGGATATGCTGACGATCCAAAGCAGGTGGCAATGTATGTGAAGCAACTTACAGATATTGGTGTGGTTGGCATTAACCTGGAAGACGGCATTGTAAAAGAGGGTAAGCGTGTACTCGGTGATGCGACAGTAACGGCTGCAAAAATTAAAGCCATTAAAGAAACAACAGCTATTTTTATAAATGCCCGAATAGATACCTATACCACCAAACATCCAGACAGTCTTAACGAATCGGTTTCCAGGGCAATGATCTACAAAACTGCAGGTGCAGATGGCATATTTTTACCGCTGATAGAAAAAGAAACAGATATTAAATCATTTATAGCAAAAGTAGGCCTTCCACTGAATGTTTTTACTACACCAAAATTACCCGATTATGAAACATTGGGAAAGCTTGGCGTAAAACGTATCAGTCATGGTGCTAAGCAGTATGAATTACTATTGAAAAAATCAGAAGATATATTTAAAAATTTTCTGCAGACGAAAGACTATAAATTAGTGTTAGGCTCATAATCTGCTGGCAAAGTCTCTGACTTTGAGCTCAGTTATTATTCCTTTTAATTTCCCAATAAAATTCTGATAGCGTCAGCGTCATTTAATTATGTAAACACTTAAATGTCAATAAGTAAATACCTCAATTATTGAACAACCACTCAACACAATAATCCTTTAAAACTTTACCGGTGCGAATCCATTTTGATTGCATCTGCCACAACCCTTCGGAATTCTATAGAATTAACACTACAGGAATGAAAAGACAATTAAGATATATTAGAACATAAATTGAAATTATTTAGAAGAATTATCAGATAAGAATTTTTTATTTGAGGCTTGGAATCAATTAAAAAAAGAAAATAAAGATTCACCTGGTTTGTCAAGTTTAACTATTAATAAGCCCATTCCACACCCATTGCCCGCCCCTCCAACCTCCACCTCAGGCAAAGAGTGTTCCATTACAATTTAAAGAAAGCTCGGGAGGGAAAACTTTTCAGAAGTTATGCATAAAATGCCGCTTTTTTCCCAAAGCAAAGTTACATAACGCAAGTACATTATAGTACAAATGTTCATTATGTTGTTTAAGGCATTTTACCATTTTATGACCTATTGAAAATGTTTAGGGTTATTCACATGTTTTGAATAAAACTATCGAGATCAGTATCTTGAGAAAGGTTAAGTTTTTTTCTAACACGATATCTACTTGTATTTAAAGATGCAATGGTGATATTTTGAAGGTTAGCTATACTACGACTATCCATTTTAAGACGAATAAAAGAGCATAATCTAATTTCGTTTGTACTTAAATCGGGATAATTTTTAAATAACTGACTATAAAAAGCATTATTGAGTTTATCCACACGTTCAAAAAATACTTTGGTATCCGTATCAAAACTAATTTTATTTTTTATTTCTTGTTCTAAATCGTCAATGAGCTTGTCTTTACTTTTAGTAGATGCCAGTTTAATATCTTCAATTTTAGTCTTTAGCACTTCGGCCCATTTGTGGCTTTGAGTTAGGTTTAAAGCAAAGTCTGATAGGTCTCTCTTTTTTGATTCAACATCAGACTGCAATTGCTCATTTTTTAAAGATTCATATTGAAGTTCCTTTTCTAGGATTAATCGTTTGTTTCTTGAGTTAATGTGAATTTGTCTGCGGCTTAAAAATAACCCTATAAGCGCCATAAATATTAACAAAAACACTAATGCCATCAACCAAATTTTTAGCCTTTGACTTTTAATAGTATTCTCCTTCTGAATACGATCTAATTTAAAATTAAGAGCTATACGGTCTAATGTAATATTATTAAATTCTTCTTGCCATTTGGAATGATCGTTATTCTCTAGTTGCTGCAAGCTATCAGAAAAGCTTTTCACCCTTTTAGCTGCAATATAGGCCTCTTCGATACGTTGCTGTTTAGCTAGCAGGTGCTCTTTAACAATTAAAAAATCTAGCATGGAAGAAGCTGGATATTCACCATTGTTGTTTTTATCATTTATTATTGCTTCTAATTGTTTAAAATGAATGTTAGCAGCTTCTAAACTATTCAATTGGAGATTTGTGTTTACAAGTTGCGTACCTGCACTGATTAATCTAGGTATATCTTTTTTGTTTGTTCTTTCTTTAAAAGCATGCTTGTAAAGTTCAAAATTTGCTTCGTACAGAGGGAGTGCATCTTTATAGTTCAATTTGTCTGTATACACATCAGCTATATTATCGCTAATACTGCCTATTAAAACATGTTGTGGAAATTCAGCATTGGTGATGCGATATGCTTCATTGAAATTTAGCAAAGCAGAATCTAAATCTTTTTTATTAAAATAATAAAATAGTCCGTAGTTGTTGATTGCTGCAGGATAGAAAATATCATAATGTTTTTTGGCAAATTTTATATAAGATTTGTGAATCAACTGTGCGCTGTCTAGCACATTTATTTTTGCATAGTTTCCTGCTAAAAGAGTATAAGCAATTTTACGTTTTATTAAATAAGTATTAATCTCCTCATCAGATAGTTCCTTTTCAATCGATTTATAATATTCAAAAAATGCTTTATATGATTTTATTGACTCGTTAGTAAAGCCAAGTCCTCCAAATAAATTTCCAGAAAGGAAATAACTATCTAGCTTAAATACTTTATGCTCATTGACAATAATCGGTAGTAGGTCTAATCTTTCAAACTGTTGCTTTAAATAAGTTTCGAGTTGCGTTTCGGAAAATGATGCTCTTGAAAAAGTTTTATATTCACTTTCTGGATATGCCTTATTCATAACAGCACTGAGGCTGTCATATTTTCTTAATGCCTGTTGGCTATTAAGTGCTTTTTTTTGTGCAACAACTGCAAGTGTCGACAAAATAATGCATATAGAAGTGAGTGTGCGTTTTTTCAATTTTTAACTAATTCATAAAAAATTTCCCAACTAAAATAACTTAAGTACGCATGAAATTTTACTATTATCACATTTCTACAAAATACATTTTCAGTGAGCTTCTGTTTTTGACTTCTATTTCGCCTCGGTAGTTACACTCAAAGGTATCTTTTACAATGTTATAGGTGTTTTCGGTAATATTTATTTTTCCTGGTTCAGACATAGATTCCATTCGTGAGGCGACGTTTACGGTATCACCCCAAATATCATAAGCAAATTTTTTGGTGCCAACAACGCCTGCAACTACAGGCCCTGTATTGATTCCGATACGAATATCAAACGTAAGTTCATTTGTGGAAACATCTCGTTTTGTTTCATCAACAAATGCAATAATCTCGAGTGCTGCCTTTATCATACGTTCGGCATGATCGTCTGTTTTACAATGCAGTCCTCCGACACACATGTAGGAATCTCCAATGGTCTTGATTTTTTCCAAGCCATGTTTTTCAACAATATCATCAAACTTTGAAAAGTAAAAACTAACAGTTTCCACTAAATCTTCTGGTGACAGATTTTCAGAATAATTGGTAAAACCTTTAAAATCTGTAAACAATACAGTGGCAGAGTCATATTTTTTGGCTTTTACCGCACCATTCAGTTTCAATTCGGAGGCGGTTTCCTCCGGAAGTATATTTAAGAGTAAACGATCAGAGCGATCCCGTTCTTCTTCAATGATTTTTTTAGTTTTCCGAATAAAGGTGTTTCGTCTAAACAATCCAATGGCTATAAAACCTATCAAAATCAGAGCGATGGCAGTAGCAATTGCAAGATTCCGTTGGTTTATTCTTCGTTGATCCAGTAAATCTAGTTCTATTTGTTTTTGCGATACTTCATGGTTCGTTCGCAAATCGCCCATTTGTTGCACATTTTTTAGGTTGACCAAACTGTCGCGATACACAATATAGTCCTTATAATGTCTATAGGACAGTGCAGAATCACCTGAAAGTTCATAAAGTTCAGATAATTTAAGGTTGGCATCACTGATTTGTTCTTTTAGGCGATATTGCTTGGCCAAGATGAGGCTTCTTTTTGAATATGCAATGGCGTTCTTCAAGTCGCCTTTTTCTAAATAAATATCAGCCATAGAAATGAGATACACACTGATCGGGTAATAGTCTTCGGACGCTTCCAAAATGGCGATGGCTTCATTGATTTTCTGTTCGGCCAGATCGTTTTTCCCTGTATTGGCATAAACCATGCCCGTGTTGCCTAGATTGTATCCTTTTCCAATGAGATAGTTTTCTTGCTCAAAAATTTTACCTGATTCTTCGAAGTATACAAGCGCAGAATCATATTCTTTGTTGTTGAGTAAGGCATCTCCAGCATTTAATATGGTCGAAGCCAAAGGGATTTTACTTGTGGTTTTCCGTAATGTAGCAATTGCTTTGCCGTAATAAAGCATTGCGTTTTTATGATTATCAGTAATGGCGTACACACCTGCAATCGCTCCATAAGCACTTCCTTCAACTGGAATATTGTTTGCTTTCTTTGCTATTTCTGCACTTTTGAAAAAAGCATCAAGAGCCTTTTCCATGTTGCCCAATAATCGATGGGCGCTTCCCTTTTGCGAATACCCTTGAGATAGATATGAGTCATCATGAAACGCTTTAGATAGCTCAATTAACTCAACTGCATATTTTAGGCTTTTTTGATTATCATTCACTTCATTAAACGACAGTTCCGCTAATAATTCCATTTTAGCTTGGCCTTGAAGTGTATCTGCCTGATAAATTGCGACTAGTCTGTCTGCAATATGTTGGTCTTGTGCGTTACCAGAACAAATACACATGTGAAAAAAGCCTATTAAAAGATAATAGGCTATTTTATTTCCGATCATACCAACAAACCTTTACGCTTTAATTTTCATTATTGGGTCTTGAGTGTAAGGGTTGTCAGGAGCTCCCCTTACAGTATATACAATACTGTAAGATCGTGAATTGCCTCGAGAAAAATTACCAACTACGGCCTGCCATGTCCCGTCAGGTTGTTTTGAAGGATTGGTGCTGAATATATCATCCCCTTTATCTTCATTAATGGCATTGATTTCAATGACATCTTCAGTCATTTTCCATATCATAATATCCCCAGGGTTTACCATTGTAACAGTTTTTTTGTCTGCGTCTTCGGTGATGGACGTAAAACCTGAATCGTTGGCTAATGTTGGAGGAAATGGTTTTTGAGTGGTTGCACCAATGGTTAGGCTAACCTTGTTTGGTGGAGTTGGTGGAGGTGGTGGAGGTGGTGTTGGTCCGCACATAAATTTGTTTTTTAGGATTAGTTGGATTAATAATTTTATGTTAATGTAAGAAAATAAAGTTGATTACAATGCATAAATTGTGAGAAACCAGTTATTTAGTGTCCAGATGTGTTGATAATATTTCCGAAGCCATTTAAAGAAACACTGGGAAGAAGTTATTTTAAAGAGGTGCTTTATACTCAAAATAACGTGTAGTTCCCAAATCACCTTCTGGTTTATATTTAAAACCAAGAAACCGAAACCAAGTCATTTGACTAGGGTGGTCAGACGTAGAATACAATCGGCAGGTGCAACCTTTATATCCGTGCGCTTCTTCCCTTAATATGTTGCGCATTTCAAAACTTAACTTTAGGGCATGTTCTTCCATATGTTGGCTGGCGATAAAGAAAGTTTCATAGGTTATATCGTCAATTTTATAACATCCCAAAATGGCAATGGGTTCATCATTGGAAGTTCTCCATATTTTCGCATAGGCGTCGGTAACAGATCTGTTCAACCGATGTAAGATATCCGAAAGGGTAGTTTCAAACAGACTTTTATCCTGTAAACGCCACTCACTTTCTGTTAGACTCCAGGGATGGTCTAAAATATACAATACATCTTTGGTCTCTATGTCATCAGGAAGATTGGACATCTTTGGTGCTTATTATTTAGATTTAACCGAGGAAAACAGTCTCATATTAAAAGCAATTTACTAAAAATTTAATACATGGCCGATTCACTATTCAATTCTTTCATCACTTCTGAAAATAATTCATAAGAACGAATGCGGTCTATGGCGTGGTACATATGGGTCACCGCAATTAATTCATCTGCTTGCGTAAGTTTTAAAAAGTGTTTCAATGTGTCTTTACCGTGTCCTTACCGCCTATGAATGAATATTTAAGCATTTGCTGTACGGCAGGATGCTGTGACAACTACTTCAGTTCTGTTTTCATTGGGCTTGGTGGCTGCATGGCTTCACGGTTGCCTGTAAAGATTCCTATGATCATACTTATCAACGCGGTAAACATCAATTTTGCTTCGGCATCGGTCTCGGCAATGATGATGTTAACGCCTGCCATGACTATGGAACTTGATACTCTTATGCTTACCTGGATATTTCAAGGCTCCAGTTATTTAAGTGGCTATGGCTACGAAATTATGCACCGCATGCACCACGCGTATAACTTTACAGCAAAAGACCCACACTCACCATCGCATGATGATAACTTATTTGCCATGATGTGGAAAACCATGGGGCTATTTTCATCTGGGTTTCCGGTGCTTAAAGGCACTTATAGAACGAAAACAAATAGGGCTTAAAGCATTGTGTTTGTATCAATAATACATAGGTACGCTACATGATTTACACTAAATAATTTGCGATGTTTACATTTTGTAATCCGTATCTTTGGCATGTCATTAATTAGTTAGTTACCATTTTGGAACAAATAAGATCCTACTTAGACCAAATAGCAACCATCTCTAACGAAGATTGGGGGTTCTTTATGTCTAAACTTCAGCAACGCGTGATTCCTAAAAAGACTGTATTCTTGAAGCTGAATATGGTAGAGCAACACATTTCGTTCATTGAAAAAGGTGTGGTGCGCTTATACATCCCGAAAGACAACCCTGACAAGGAAATTACCTTTGGTTTTAGTTTTAAAGACCAATTTATCAGCGCCTATGATTCTTTTTTAACGCAGGAACCATCTGCATATGAACTTCAGGCACTTACCGATACCACCTTGTTGAGCATCAGTTATGACGACTTGCAAGAAGTCTACAAAAAGACACAGATGGGAAATCTTATAGGGAGATTGACTGCAGAGCGACTTTTTTTAATAAAATCCAGTCGCGAGCAGAATTTACTTAATCTTTCCGCTGAAGAACGCTATGTGAAACTCTTTAAAGAACGTCCTGAATTATTAAAGATCATTCCCCTAAAATACATCAGTTCTTATATTGGAATTACAGCTCAAGCTTTGAGCCGAATCAGAAAACGCATATAATCCGTCTTTTATTTAGAAACTTTTAACAGTATTTAGATCATTTTTTATTTTTTATTGATTTAGGTTCATTGTTTGGCGCAAAACATGCCTCTACCTTTGCAAAAAAAGCTATGGTAATTGTTATTTTTGTTCTCGTTCTTTGGTATGGAGGTTTGTTTTTTCAGTCCTTCTTTTTACATCGCTATGCTGCACATCAAGTATTTACGATGTCTAAAACCATGGAACGCATCTCTTTTGTATTAACTTGGATTTTTCAAGGTTCAAGCTATTTAAGTGCTTATGGTTATGGAATTATGCACCGCATGCACCATGCGTATACCGATACTGAAAAAGATCCTCACTCGCCATCCCATGATCCAAATATGTTTGCGATGATGTGGAAAACAAAAACCATCTATCAGGATATTAACCAACAGCGTATTGCTGTTGACCAGCGTTTTACCAAAAATGTACCACAATGGGCAACATTTGATAAGTTTGCAGGCTCACGCTTTTCCCGATTGCTGTGGATTGCGCTTTATATTTTTGTCTTTGTTTACTTTGCTACAGCTTGGTGGCAATGGCTTTTATTGCCGATAACATTCTTAATGGCACCCATTCATGGGGTAATCATCAATTGGTTTGGCCACATTTATGGCTATGTAAATTATCAGATGAAAAATACAAGTAAAAATCTGTTCCGTTTTGATTTTTTAATGATGGGTGAAGGCTATCATAACAACCATCATAAACATGCTAGCAGCGCTAATTTTGGAGTAAAATGGTATGAAATTGATATCACCTATCTTATTATAAGAGTATTGGATGCCTTTGGTTTAATTCGTTTGAAACCAATTCCTATCAAAAACTAGCGATTGTTTTAGTTGTCATTGCTAGAAGCTTTCTAAATCATGAATATTTAATTGGGGGAAGCCATCTTTTGATTTTAATTTGCGGAGTAATTAGAACCTTATTTCGTTAGAGGGCTTTGTTACTTATTTTTTACTTTTATTTGCTCTCATCTCCTGAAATAACTCCTCAAATAAACCGCGAGCAATCAATACTTTCATGATCTCATTTGTGCCAGCATAAATTCTCGCGACTCTGTTATCTGCATACATGCGCGCAATT
>JBGTCT010000100.1:0-9682 GCA_041748695.1 Aquaticitalea sp.
TGGTATGGGCTGTACAATCAGTCGAAATCCATAGGTCATAAAACAGGACGTTGTGCTATTCTCTACACGTAAAAATAGAGCAGTATTATTTGATGTGTAAGTATAATTTGTATTAATTGGGTTCATAGCTGCAAGTGCATCGGCAGCAGATGTGTGATATGTTATTGTGGTATTGGAAGTGTCGTCCACAATAAGGTTATTTACTTGCGTCAGGTCATATGAATTTAATTCGTTATCACAGATAGTTACACTTACAAATTCATTGATCGCTGGAGGTAAATTGACAATCAATTCCAGCGGAAGTGCCAAAAAGCAATTTGATACAGTATTGGTCAAGCGTACATACACCGTCTGTGGATTGGATATATTGGTGTAGGAAGTAGGATTGGTTATAGGGTTTATTTCTGACTCTAATTCGTTTAAAGTTTCATAATATGCCACCATAATATTATCTTGTCTGACGTCGAGAATATCGAGTTCTGCAAGCGTGATATCAAAGGTCACAGAACCATCATAATCAACATCGCATGCAATCATTGGTACAGTCGGGTTTGCTTGGGCAACTTGTATTACATTCAAGGTGAAACTTGTGGTTGCAGCACAGATTGTTCCGTTGTCGATTCGCACATATATTTGTTGAGGATTTACCGTGTTTGCAAACTGAATAGGAAGAGGGTTCGTTTCGTTATCGGCATTAGATTGTGAGGTGTAAAAAGTGATATCAAAATTACCACTCATGCCAGCTGTAATTTCAGTTACCTTGGTGCTTAAATCAAAAACTTCAGTAGCATCATTGGAAAGGTCATCACAAGCAAACCAATTGGTAGGTTGATTAAATTGTGGATCTGTCCCAACTTCAATAACCATTGAGGAGGTTCCATAACAGTTTTGATCTGTTAGGTTCTCAACACGCACATAAATAGTTTGCGGATTGCTTATGTTTTGGTAAGCGTTATTTTTATTAATTTCATTCGTTCTGTTATCAGCATCTTGTGGCGTCAAAAAGTATAATACCTGTTTGCCTGGTTGACCATTAAGGATTTCAGCATCTTTTGTTGAAAATATAAAATCAGCAACTCCGTCCGTTGAAAGTTCACAAATATTATAATTGCTTATTTCTGGAAATAACGGAAGCGTATTTACAAAAATATCAAAGGTTTCAATAGAATAACAGCCCGTTAGCCTATTAATTATTTTTACAAAAACCACTTTTGTAGCTGTAAAATAATTCGATATATCCGTAAAAGCATTGTCACCGTTCAATAAATCTTGATTACTATTGTAAAACTCAAACTCCCTATCGGTCGTATCTGTAACAAGTTGATTGTAAACTTGAGTTAAATCAATAAATGCAAAACCATCAATGTCACTATCGCAGATGATTATATTTTCAGGCTTTGATGTTAAAGGCGCTGGTAAAACTGTAATCTCAAAGGAATTGATATCGCCACATGCCGTTACTTCCGATGTAATTCGAGGATATATGATTTGCGGATTTAATATATTGGTATAAATTGGAGGTAATGGATTGATATTGGCTTCAGCATCCTCTTCAGATTCAAAATATGTCACTACAAATCCCGAACGACCTCCTGTAACTAAAGTGTCAAAACTTGCCAAATCGATGTCAGTAAAGCCATCACTATCGGTATCACAATAGGTAACAGGATCAATTGATGCGAAAGTATCAACAGGATTTAAAACCAATTTGATTTCAGCAATTTCGCTACACGTAGGGCTATTAATTGTTATAAACAATGTTGCTGGAAAGACGTTTGGTCTAAACGGAATATCAGGATCGAGCGCATTTATTTCGTTTTCCCGATCTGATTCTGAAATATAAAATATGACTGATACATCTTCTAGTTCGTTAATGATAGCTTCGGCTATTGCACCCAAATTAAAAGTTTCGACGCCATCATTATTTAAGTCACATTCAGAGAAATCTCTAATGTCAGTTGCAGTGAGTAATAAATTGGGATGAATCTCTACATCTGTCACAGACGCACATCCTGTGGAATTATCTTCAACACGAATGTAAATCACCTGTTCTTCAAAAACAGTATTGTCATAACTGGTAGGATTGGGTATGGGATTGCTTCCAGATTGGGCATCTTCAGGGGTAAGGTGAAATGTGACCGTAACACCAGTTAGTCCTCGAAGGACATCAGCAGTTATAGAAGTCAAATCAAACGTTGCATAGCCATCATGTTCCGCATCGCAGGCATCAATATATAAATCTTCATAATTAATTGCCGGGCTGTTTATAACGGTCACAGATAACGGTCTGGTCACAAAGCATGCTGTAAATGAATCTATTACTCTCACAAAAACTTGTTCGGTTGTAGAGACATTCGTGTAAGGTTGTGGAATGGCATTTATACCAGCATTGGCATCGGCTTGAGAATAGTGATAGCTAACATTCAAATTTGTCTGACCATTAGTAATCTCGGCATCGTTTTCAGTTAAATCAATTTCGGTGATACCATCGAGTGCTTCATCATCACAGACTAAAATTACAGTCGGTGGAGTAATATTAGGTAGCTGATTTACAATTAGGTGAAAATTTGAATATGCCAAACAACCATTATCGAGGTCATCTATACGGATATATATGATTTGATTATTGCTGGAGTTTAATATAGGGTTGAGGATAGGATTCTCATTATCTACTGCGTCAGACGAAGAATAGTGATAAGATATATTATAATTTGAAGCTGGAACAGTGGCCAATACCTCATCATTTTTTGTGTTTAAATCAAACAATTCCACCCCATCCATACTCGCATCGTCACACAATTCAAAATTTTCAATGGAAGATGGTATTTGTGTAGAACTCAAAATAATTTTAACGGTGTCCTCTAGGATGCAGTTTGAATCTGCTAGTGGTATTTCAACCATAATCTTATATGTTCCCGATTGCATAACTGTGTAGGTCGGTTGTGAGGCACCATCAATAAGGACATCGTTCAAAAACCAGGTATAAGTTGCCAACGGATTTTGAATATTTCCATCTAAAGCGACACTTTCTGCGCAGGTTGTAATATCAGGTCCTAAATCCACTGAAGCATTGAAACTATTTCCTTGAATAAATACAGCTGAATCGTAGTTCTTATCTGTTTGGTCAGCAATAATAAGTTTTATATGATATACTACATTGGGTGTGATATTGGCGGTAGCAGTTAACACTTTTGTGCGACCATTAAAATTGGTATCAGGAAAATTGTAACCATCAAAAAACTCTGCATTGGCGGCTGGGCAAAAACCTACAATTTCATCGTGGATGGTTTTGGTGTTCACTGGAGTTGACGTTCCAGGAATCAATGCAATGTTAATGTAGGGATCATTAGATCCAACCTCTTTAATAAGCAACGCAAACGCATCAGAATAATTGCAAGGGAAATCTGCAAAATATTCTTCAGATGCCAACAGATAATTAAACTGTATTTGATTTGAAATCGATGTAAAATCGAATTCGATGGAGGTAGCATTCAATGTATTGGATATTCCAAGTGTAGTCTCTAAATCTGGATCTGTTAACCAGTCATTTTGTCCTTCATTCAATATTGCAGTGTTCAATGTATTCCCACCAGAAATGGCTCTTCCTGTAGAAAGGACTATTCCATTTTCAAACGGAAAATTGGAAGATCCTCTTTCAAAATATCCATAACTTGAAAAGCCATTTACTGATCCGTTTACTTGAGAGGAAATGTTTGTAGTCTCTACACAGCCTTGGATTAAATTATCTTCAATAAGTTGTTGTGGTGTAAAGGTATCATCAATTATAACCTGTTGTGAAAACGCAAGACTGCAACAGAAAAACATTATAACATAGATCGAATTGCGATACATTTTCATCTAAAGAGGGGTTAAAACTGTACTTGAACTCATAATATCTTCTAAAATAAACGTATGAGCTTCAGTTGAAAGGCGAAATGTAAGTCAAATTCAGACGAAATGCAAAAAAAACAGGACAAAATGCACGATTTTAACTTAATCGTACAAATAAATAGGTCTTCTAGTATTTGTATGTATTCCGTAAAATCATAATTATAACGACACTAATATTAAAAATCTCTATATCACACTATTAATTTGTATTTATTTTAAAGGTTGCTCAATTTAGTAATTTATATAGACCCAACCTTGAAAAGGAGTATAATTTTTATCATTGAGGTTCAAAATATAGAAATAAGTTCCTGTAGGTAGTAGTTTGCCTAGATTATTCAAACCTCTATTGGCTTTGCCATCCCAAGGTTTGGAATTATTTCCTTCAAAAATGAGAGTACCGTATCGGTTATAAATAATTAATTCATGCTGTAAAAAGATGTTGTATAAACCTTGAATATTAAACCAGTCGTTAATTGTGTCGTCGTTTGGAGAAAAACCTTGTGGTATGCGTGGTGGACAATTTTCCACCAGGATGTCATACTGAAAAATCTCGTAACAAGGCTCCGCTGCAACTTTCACAAATAGTGTTTCCGGATTGGATATATTTGCATAGCCATCGGGAATAAAAAGCTCATTTTCATCAGCTGTTAGGTCGGTGATATTTTTATAAAAACCCAAAATTTTGGAGGTGTCAAAATGTTCCGATACGCCATCCACTAAATTAAATACGGCAGAATCAAAACCTTCATTGCATTGAAGTACATTTGGAAGCATTGTCACCATTGGGATGGGCAATAGCTCAATGATTTCAAAATAAGAATTGTTAAGTTCATTAGTTTCGGCCACAATACCGTTTTGTGTGCCAATATTATCTACAATTAAAGTCAAATCCAAAGTTTCAGTGATTCCATTCGGTATCGATACGATGATAATTCCAACTTCAAAACCGTCAACTGCGATGTCATTTTGTGTAGAACTTTGTCCTATTAATTGATTGCCTACATAAAAAGAAATGGGTGTGTTTGATGGTAAAATGTCTGTAGAATTAATATTGTACACGGTATAGGCGAGTTCAAGTTCAAATTCGCCACAGTTTTGCTTATATGCATCAAGCACAATTGTCGCATCTGGTAATTGACTGTTCAAGACCGTAATGATATTATTAATCATAACAAAATCCTGACCTGAAGTCAGTTCGATAGTTGCCGTTGTATCTCCTATATTAATATTATTTTGAATATCATAAACATCGATATCCATATTAAAAAGGTTGCTTGCGCCAGTAAAACTGTTGGTGCCGTTAAATGCATTGTTTGCGGGATTTAAAGGCGGATTGCTGATGAGATTACCATTGATGGTCAATTGCTCATTGACTGCCAAGCCTGCATCGCCTTCCCAAGCAATAAAGCCTATTTTGGCATCTTCATTATCCAAAACGTTCAAATTATCTAGGTTAATGGAAAGATTGGTGGGTACACTTTGTAGGCCATCGTAAACGTTGAGCTGGTTGAGTGGCAAATTGCTATCTTCATAAATTATGGTAATAGCCCAACCTCCAAAATTGGTTCCAGTGGAGCAATAGGTCGCGATCACATCAGTCAAGTCAAATTCAGAAATGGTATATTCAACATTTCCAAGTTCTTGAACCAATAGGGTGATATCGGCAAAGGCAGCAAAAAAGATTCTGCTATCATCTAAAGCGTCCCTAAATGTGCGGTCAGCACATATCGGTTCATCATTTACTAAAATATCAAAATCGCCAGAACCAGAACCTGCCCAATAAAGATAAGCTGCAACAACAGATTGATTGGCATTTAAATTTAAAGAGGCTGATGATGAGGTTAATATATCACAGGTTGGAAAAGCGCCATTTTCAAATAGATTCAAGGTGTTGCCAATTGCAGTATAATCATAACGACCATTAAATTGCTCATAAAGAGTGATATCCTGTCCGTAATTTAGAAATGGAATGAAGAGAATAATGCTAAAACTAATAATTCGAACATTCCTCATGATGAGTAATTTATTACAAACTTTAATATTGCCTTTGAAATCGATTGCAAATGCTAACGCTTCAGAGTAAAATGGCTTCTAAAAACCCTGCCGTCTTCCAGTTTTACATAAAACCAATAATCGCTTGATGGGAGCTTATTGCCATTAAAAGTGCCGTCCCATCCTCTGCTTAAAGGATTCAATTCTTTTAATAGTTTTCCTTTACGGTCAAAGATATATATTGTGCTCATTGGTTGGAATTCGGACGTGATGCCATAAACCTGCCAATAATCGTTAATGTTATCGCCATTGGGAGTAAAGAATTTAGGAAAACCAATAACAGATACCAACTTTTCCGAAATTCCACAATCGTTTTTGTCCCGCACGTATACAGTATGGAGTCCAGCCATGACATAATTAAATGTATTGCTGTCTTGGTAAGGGCCATCGATAAAATCGAGTGCATATTCATAATTGCCTTCTCCCGAAACAAGCACTGTTACAGTGTTATTTTGTGAACCGTCCACAATTTCAATATTATTAATTGTTGCGATGTTAGAAGGTAATACATTCACTGTTCTATCTTTAAAACACCCATTGATGGTGGAAACCCTTACAGTGTAAATTCCAGGTGAACTGACAAGGATCTCTGAAGTGCTTTCTCCGGTAGACCATAAATAAAAGTAATTGCTTGGGGAGTCATTTATAACTCCTCCAGTAAGTGTGATGGGTTCAGGGGAAGAATTTAAACAATATATAGCTTCCTCTTCTATATCGATATTTGGCATTTCAAAAACAGTTAATTGTACCTCACTGATACCATAGCAAGCATTTGCGTTTTCGACACGAGCATAGATGATTTGAGAATATGGCGTGGTATTGGTATAATTCGGACTTAACGGATTGCTTTCAATAAGGGCGTCATTATAAGTCTCAAAATAATTAATATCCAAATTTTCCGGAAGTGTTGCTAACACAATTGTATTGGCATCAGCTAAATCAAAACTATAAAAACCATCTTCAATCCCATCATCGTCGCATCGTTCTATGATAGCATTATTGGAAGAAGTTGAACTTACCTCGAGAGTGACTTCAGCCAGATTAAAACAGCTTGTAGTTGTATTAATAACCTTTGCATATACCACTTGTGGATTAATGCTATTCTCAAAGGCATTACCATCAATTTCATCAGTATTATTTTGCGCATCTGTAACCGACAGAAAATAAGTCACATTTCTATTGGACGCATTATCAGTTATGTCCTCATAAACTTCATTTATATTAAAGATAGTTCGACCATCTGCGATACCATCTTCATCGCATTGAATTAAAGTGATGTCAATAGCCTCAGGGACATCATTAATAGTGACCGTAAAGGAATCAGTGTTGTAACAATTGGCATTGCTATTATTGGCAATGCGAACAAATAATTCATCTGTGTAAGGTGTCGAATTGGTGTAGGAGTTGGGTAAAGCATTTTCTCCCGAATCGGCATCTACTTGAGATTCGTGATAACTAACAGTATAAATTGCCCCGTCTTGAGTACCTAATACATCCGGTGTGATCGATGATAAATCAAAAGTGGCCAAACCATCCATTGCATTGCCATTAAAGTCTGGATCGCAAAGTATGATGTCTTCCAGATTAGTTACAATTGGTGTGACATCTACTTCGATAAAAAATGAAGTGAAATCAAAACAATTAGAATTTCCGGCACTATTGACTCTCACAAAAATCTCTTGTCGTTTTTCGGTGTTGGAAAAAGGACCAATTATTTCATTGACATTGTCGTTTGCATCCTGCAAATTTCGGAAATAATGTACTTCGAAGTTTAACGCGTCTTGAATTCCCAAAATAGTTGCACCTTGAGTGGTTAAATCAAAAGTGGAAAAAATTGTTGTATCACAGTTTATTAAATTCATTGGCTGGTTAGCAATAGGAATCTGATAATACGTAACAAATGCTTGGCCTTCAATATCACAATCACCAGTGTTAAGTTCGATAAAGACCTGGTAGTGTCCACTTTGAGTTATAACCAAATCAAAATCGGTTTCGGGTAATAATTCACCATCCAACGTCCAAGTATAGTTTGCTCCAACAAAATCTTCTGCCCTTAAAGTATACGATACGCCTTCACACAGTGGAAGATTTAAATTGTTAACGCTATTTTGAATGATATCAATTTGCGTATTGAATATCGATTGAATAAAGGGAGGCAAGCCTTGAGAAGAATTATTTGGAGATAGGTTTACAGCATTGTGTTGATAATTGGATGCAGTTCCTAATTCATTGGGATTGTTGATAATACCCAAAAAAGGAAGCCCAATATTGTAGGTTGCACTTAAGGCTCTATAAATTTTTCCATCAGGACCCAATTGTAAACCACCTCTATAGAGCTGCTGCTGGTCGATGGTAATGCGTGAGTTCGAAATATTAGCCGCATTTAAATTAAACTGACTCAATGTTGAAGCATGTGCTGATGGGCTGTTGCTTTGTTGATCGTTGGAAGAATGCACATACAATAATTGACTGTCGGGAGAAAATTCAACTCCGTATGCACTACTACTAGCTGTGTTTATGGCAAGTTGACGTTGGTTGCTTACTAAACCAGTGGTAACATCAAAGTCAAAAAGAAACATACCGCTTCCCATATTAGCACAGGCCAGTTTTTCACCATCAGGAGATAATTTTAGATACCCACGTGGTTCTTGAGTGGTGATGCCGCTAAATGTAGAAACAACAGGGACGTTATTGACTCCAGTATCTGACACTTCATAAGCATAAAATGTATTGTAATTATTTCCACTGCCACTTTGAGATGCATAGGTAATTACCCAAATAGATTTGGTGATACAATCTTTTAAAACTGCACTTATTTTTTCGGAGCAAATAGGAAGTAGGTTGATATTTTTACTGGTAACAGCTCCAAGCCCACCATTAAGAGTCATATCAACTATAGAATAATTGAGTCCGAAGTTAAATCCATCTAGGGCATTATCAACCGTGAAAACATAATACAAATCCGGATCATTTGGTTGAGGAACGATTATGGCCGACTGTGTGCTCGATGAATCACCATATAGCCCTGTTCCGTTTGGCATAACATAATTAGCCCTATTCCAAACTGTTGTACCATCGGTATAAAACAATAGGTCGCCAAAAACATTAGAAATCGAGGCGCAACCTTCAAACGTGGATAAAGCTCCGTTATCAAGTGATGTCAAGGTATTGGCACCCAAATCAAATTGTAGGGCAGCACCAAATCCAAAGTACCAATTGGCTGCTTGGTTTTGAGAAAAGCAATAAACACTTGTAATAAACAGTAAGAGGGAAAAGATCTTTTTCATGAGATAGCACTAGCTATCAAATATATCATAAATCTCGCACTTTTAATAATCTGTAGGATAAAAAGACAAATAAAGCAGTCCAACCTAAAACTATGGCTATTTCATACCAATAAACTGCATAATCATAAGCTAAATCAATGTTATCAGGGTACTTGGTCATGATAACGCGTTGAAATGGCTGATCAATCAATTTATACATCGATTCCATTGGCAAAAAGTTTTTGACTTTCCAAGCCATTTCAGCATTTGCATTGTAGATGACAACCCAAAATACAAGCCATTCCAAAATATACAGAACAAACAAAAATGCTAAAGCAAACGCTGAACGTTTTAATAACATTCCAAAAAATAGACAGAGACTAAAAAATCCAACCAGTTTTATGAAATAAGCTAATAAGAATTCAGTTTCCCTAATAATGATCGACGCTTCTGTATAACTGGAATAATATAAA
>JBGTCT010000101.1:0-48053 GCA_041748695.1 Aquaticitalea sp.
AAACCCTTTTTTATTTCCCACAAATGTTTTGCGCCTTTTTGTGAAAGTTTTTTTTCACCCTTCCAAAACGTCCGTAAAATCATATAACAAGGAACTTTCTCGCCGCACAACGTTACCGTTTTTAGCGGCTGCAAATATACACCTCTTTTTTTCTTTCAACCAAACCTTTTTATGCCTTTTTTTTACTTTTTTTTCCTGCTCTGATTAAGAGTGCATTGCGATAGGGATAAAGACTCTGACGGAGCTCTTCGAGCCTGTCTTTCGCAAAACCAAAAGCGACTGCCGATAGCCCGAACCCGATTCTTTAGCCTGGAAACGACCTGTGGTGTTATAGGAAGAAATTCCAAACGAGTCCGAAACGTATGGCAAAATCCCTATATGGATGGTTTGGTGCGGAGAAATAATTGTAACCTGTAAAGGAGGAATTGAAATGTTCAGCTTTAATAAATATCCTTGTTTGCCTGATTTTAGCGTTTACAAAAAAGTCCATTCGGGGAAAACCTCCCAATTTGGTGTCGTTTTGAACATAAAATTCTGCCAATAGTGGATCGTAGGCATTCATATTATATGTTGTGAAGTAGTTGAAGGTAATGCCGGTTTGCAAAAACAAAGCCTTTTTAAACAGCTGATCTGAAAAATATAGCGTGTTTCTTGTAATGATTTGGGGAACATTTAAAATATCTTCTCCATTCAACACATTTTGATACATTACAGTATTGTCCAAAGCAAATTTACCATATGAAATCTCTCTATTTAATTTGACCCTAAAATAATTAATGGTTTCATTGCTTTGGAAGGGTTTAACATTGTTTGAATTATCTTTAGCAAAGTAAGTGTAATTGACCACATTGTTATAATCAAAAGACACATTTGCCAGCTTTTGCGATCTTAACGCGAAGGCCAATTGTTGAGTATTGATGTTGTCATAATTTTGGCTGTTGTCCCAATTGTAATTGGTATAATCACTTTGGTATAAGAGCCAATTGTAATTTGGAGCTTTAGAGCTTGTATTAAAGCCACCTTCGAATGAAATATCATCGGCAAATTTATAAGAGGCTACAGCATTTAAAAAATTTCCTTCAAAATCTCCAACTATATTAATTCCTATCTCGCCTCTAATATCAAACTGGCCTATTCTATTATTGTAACTTCCACCTAGAGTGATGATGTCTCCTTTTAATCTATTGATGATGGTTTGGCCGTCTAGAACGACCAAGGAGTTGTAGCCATAATTATAATTTCTATAATCGGCGTTAAAAGCTATTACGCCTAAAGTCCTATTTTTATAATTTAGAAAAAATCTATTGTAAAATTCTTCGAGCGTGACGCGATCTTTTAAATTACTTTGACGGAAGGACTCTCCAAAAAAATCAGATCGTGCGGTTTGATCAAATTGATAATATTTGTCTTCAAAAGAAAGAATATTTCCAAAACTTAAACGGTTATTGGACAATGAGTCCATCTTACGAAAAATATCATATTGGTGCTCTAAATGAAAGCGTTTTCCTTTTAGTATGTTCTCGGCGTTTTGAAAATTGGGATCAAATACTGACCGATCCTTGAATTCTTCTTCACCTCCTTGAAAATTTGCCACTCCTTCGTTTGTTAGCCCTCCATTTTCCTGATTCAATAAGTCCTGCATTACGATATGCGCCCGAGCTTGATATCTTTTGCTCTTGGCTGTATAATTAGAGGTAAATCTAAAATTTCCTGTACTTGTAAGAATGTGCTGATAATTACCTAGTGATCGCAAACCTTTGTATGCGATGGAGAAATTGAATTGTTTAGAAATATTGGTTGTAAAAAAAGCATCGAGCAATTGTCCTTGCTTAAAGGCTGTTTTATAAAACAATTCTGTTAGAGGAGTGGGCACATGATAGTAATTTATATCCTCAATTTCCATATAATTAAAATGTCTTGCCCTGGCACCAAATTGAGGTACCATGTTGATGTTATGAAAATCAGTGCTTAATGAATTATATGTTTGACCAATGTTTGAAAACACAATAAGTTCAAAATTATCCTTTCTCAAATAATTAAATTTATATTCCTCTTGGATGGAGAGTGTTGTGTCCACAAAAGTTGTGTCTCTTGTAAATGATATAATTTTGTAGAGATCGATGGTTGCTTTTTCGTCCTTGAGTCGTTTGTTGGAGGTGTTTTTAGTTTCACCGTCACGATCTAATATTCGATTTCCCTCATTTTTTGTGGTAACAGGATCTTGTGCCATTAAACTATTGGCATTTAGAAAACTTAACATGACAAACAAAAATTGTAGCTTTTTCATTAAATCTTTATGGCAGTCATTTGCAATATATAAACGTAAAAGTAAATAACTTATTCTTAAACAATTAGTTTATAATAAAAGCGCCTACACAAATATTAAATGTACAGGCGCTTCAAATATAAGGCAATTATAAATATTTATATCACTGAATTAAAAGAACCACAGCTAGATTATAATATTTCCCTATCTGCATCATATAGATGAATTTGAGCAAATAAAAGCATATCAAAACGTAATGCCCACAATGGACAAAAAAAATATGTCATATAATCACTTTGGGGGGAAATTAAAAAAAAAAGGCGGTACTATTGTACCACCTTTTTCACTCTATTCTAAGAATAATTAACCTTTTGTTAGTTTAACAACATATAGTGGATTAAATGCGGAGGCTGTATTTGCTCTATAAAATGCCAGATTTATAGTTTTTGGACATACTGCAAACGTATTATCCCCAGCTTGATCAGCAAAAGCAAACGTATACAACGGCCCTGTAGAGGCAAACGTCTGGAATACAGCTCCGAATTCTGTGCTTCGGTGTATTATCCGCGGATTCGCTGGATCAGAGTTGTCTAACTCAATCACTGATTGTCTGCCTGCACCAACAAGATTCGTTAATAACAATGTATTAGGTGCTGGGCCTGCTTCGGCCGTGACATTTGGACCATCTGCTTCTGCAGCAGCTCCTACAATCTGGCGGGAAGAATAACTGCCATACCAGTCTTCAATGTCAAAAGGACAATCATCATCAATTATTGTAATTACATTTTGAGTTCTTAAATTACCTTCACCACCAATACCTATAGGTAACGCATTAGAATCTGTCAATGAAATTGTTACGGTAGAATCTCCATCGCTTGCTGCATTATCAACAGGTGTTAATGCAATTACGAAAGACGTTTCTCCAGCAGGTATTTCAATAGTGCCATTTCCATTAATTGGAGGTACAATTGTATATCTGCTTGTATCATCTCCTACAACAGAAACAGTAATTGTTTGACCATTAGGATTTGGTTGTCCCAACTGGATCACAGTGTTAATAGCCTCTCCTGCATTCTCTGATATGTTTCTTGCGTCGGGAGTGCCCAATTGCACAAAACCTTCTGGTGTATCAAACAATAACAAATCTTCTTCACAGCTCGTTACAAAGAACATAGCTGAAATAGCCAATGCAAAGAACGAAAGCCTATGCCCAACTATTTTATTTATAAATCTACTTTTTTTCATAATGCTTTTTTTTAAAATTAGTAACCAGGATTTTGTTGCGCACTTATACCAGGATTCGCATTTATTTCCTGTAATGGTATTGGCAAAGCTCTTATTCTGTAGTCTGTTGCAGGTAATTCACAATTGGCGGTACTACCAACAAACTGAATACAATCAGTAGGATCTTTGTCAATTCCTCGATTAGCTTGAACACCAATTCGTTTTAAGTCCCGATATCTGTGACCCTCGAAAGCAAACTCTACTCTTTTTTCATCAAGGATAGCTCCCAACGCTTCAGCTGTAGAACTAAACGTCAACAATGGTTGAGGTGATCCTAAACGCGCCGTACGCAATTGTTGAAGTAATTGAGCAGCACCTGCAAAATTACCGTCAACTGCTCGAGCTTCAGCAAGTATAAATAACATTTCAGAAGACCTAAACACTTTCAAATCGTTCATTAGCGGCTGTCCTTCAGAACCAGGATATTTGTTTACTAATAAAATATCTAAAGAACGCTCATTATCTTGAACATAATTCGGATTGACTACAGAAGTTGGATGTATATTTACATCGTAACGAATATCTGCAGGATCAATTAAATTAAATAATCCTCTATCCATTTCAAAATACGAGCCTCCAGCTATGCTAGGATTAACAAAGGCAAATCTGGCACCTGCCCAGCCACCTGCTGCCACATCACCCGTAGCACCCTGACCATCGTAGGAATCGTTTAACGTTCTTTCTAGTTTAAAGATGATTTCAGCATCACTGCCATCTAAAAACATTAATTGATACTGTTCTCTATTTGCTAACGGATAAGCGGTTAATAAAGATTGTGCTAGTGTGGCAGCAGTGCTATAATCACCACGTGTGGCCGCAATCCTTGCTCTCAAGGCATTTACTGCGTCTTTAGACCAAAAAATAGTATTAGATTGATCCGTAATATCACTCAATGCCGCGGTTAAATCACTCTCAATAAAGTCGAACATCTCGCCAACTGTATTACGCAACGGTTGAATACCTAAAGGTGCAACGAAGTCAATCAGTGGTACAGCCAATGATTCATTATCACGTGGATTAGTACTGAAATAATTTACAAGCTCAAAATTAGCATAAGCACGGATGGCTCTTGCCTGCCCGATAACGTCATTGAAAGCAGCTTGATCACTAGGTTCAGGAGTAAAGCCAGCAGCAGCCTCAAGAAAGACAGCTACACGATTATTAACTCTAAAATTTCTTACCCAAAAATTTGAAGCAGCGCTGCTGGTATTGATCAGGTTGAAGTTGTAAAGCGCTATCCCTTGACCACCGTTGTCCTGACCTATCGCAATTTCGTCGGTGAAATTTGAAGCAAAAGCAATTTCTGGGGTAATATCCATCTGGTTGTACAAGGCAAACAAGCCTTGTTGAAAATCAGCCACGCTTTGAAAAGCAGATGCAGGATCTAACCTACCTGGCTGATCAATATCAATTGCATCATTACATCCAAAAGCTAAGGACAATAATGCAACATAAAATAATTTCATATATTTTTTCATATTTATTTTTTTTTAAAATCCTAATTCAAATCCAACTGACAATGTTCTTGGTGTAGGGAACTGTCTAGAACCATTACTTCTAGTTTCTGGATCAAAACCTCTCCATTCAGTAAACGTAAAGAGGTTCTCACCATTAAAGAAAATTCTAAAATTATTAAAACCAGTATTTTCGAGATATTTAGCTGGTAAACTATAACCAAAGCTTGCAAATCTTAGTCGTACATAGTCTGCACTTCTTAAAAATCTTGTTGAACCAAAGGTGTTATTATTAAACGCGGTTGGTGATGGTATGTCTGTTATGTCACCAGGTTGAGACCAAGATCTTAAAATATCAGTCGAAAAATTAAATAACCCAACATTTGTAGGATTAATCGCTCCTGCGTAATCATTGTCAAAACGATCTACACCGAAAACATAATTCCATTGCGTAGTAAAGAAAAAGTTCTTATAGTCTATATTTAAATTAATACCACCCTGCCAATCTGGAATAATATTTTTTCCAGTCCAAACGTTTGAGTTTCCATCTGGCGTTTCAGTAAGATTACCAGCAGCATCTAAAAATAATAGATTACCGTTTGCAGGGTTGACACCCGCATATCTAATGGTAAAGTACTCACCTAACGGACCACCATTTCTACCTATACCAGGAATTTCTCCGGTTTCGTTTGGTACATTAGATAATTCATTCTCATTGTAGTTTCCGTTAATTCCTACTTTCAAATTAAAACCATCTGAAGTAGTTGCGCGCACAACATCGTAGTCTAATTGAAAATCTACACCTTTATTAGTTAAATTACCAGTATTACTAGGTAAATTGGTAAAACCTGTAACTGCTGAAAGAGGCGTATCCTGAAATAGGTCGGATGTTTTTCTTTCATAAACATCAAACGCACCGCGTAATCTTCGGTTAAACATTTCAAAATCAATACCTATATTTGCGGTAGCAATTTCTTCCCAAATTAAAGATCTATTACCAAATTGAGCCAATGCTATTGCATTGTTGTTCGCATAACCACCCCCAGTAACAAACAAATCTCTATATAAATCTGGACCTCCAAATAAACCGCCACCAGTAATATCCTGATTACCAGCTGTACCATAAGAACCTCTTAATTTTAAAACATTAAAAACAGAATCATCCATAAAAGCTTCGTTTGAGATATTCCATCTACCGGAGACAGACCAAAAAGTCGCCCAACGGTTAGAACCTGAGAATCTGTAAGAAGCATCACGACGAACGGTACCTTCTACACCAAATCTTTCGTCATAATCGTAAGAAGCTCTACCAAAATAAGAGAACAACCCTGCGTTTCTGACGGTAGCCCTTGCAAGATCGATATAGAAATCATTATCACCTGAATCGTCTACAAAACCAGCGCCATCACCTGGAAAAACTGTTTTTGGATCTAATCCCTGTGCTGTAAAACCGAACGACCTTAAATGTGCCTTAAAATATTCTGTATAGGCACCCACGTCTACCGTATGTTTGCCCCAAGTTTCATTAAAATTTAAAGAGGTTACTTGGTTGTAAGTAAACACACGTCTTGTGTCTTGTTGTTGGAAACCGGCAGTTGGATTTGCAGCTCCTCCAAACAATAAGGCATTAAAAGAATCTGGTCTTCTGGTTAAGGTAAAAATCTCGTTTTGATAATCAGCACCCATGGTCATATTTGCGGTTAAATAGTCTGTTAACGCATAACTCGTAATCAACGAACCGACTAATCTAACTTCATCCTCAACTCGAGGTTCTCCCTTAATTTTATCTAAAAGGAATAAGGGTGTATGAACAAATGGTGTACCAGCACCCACTAACTGCGCCCCATTAACATATAAATCGGGAGTGATGTAAGGTGCAGATTGAAACGCACCGAGCACATAATTTTGGTTTACGCCACCAGTACCAACCGCATTAGGCTCTCCTGACGTTGAGTAATTTAATGTTAGGTTAGTAGCGTAATTAAATTTCTCATTGCTTGATCTACCCGTAACATTATTTCTAAGATTAAATCTTTTTAAACTACTATTAACTAATATTCCATCCGTTTCGTTAAAACCAAAGGACGTAAATTGAGAACTGTTTTCACCGCCACTACTTAAGCTAAGGTTATGATTTTGAGTTACACCCGTACTAAAGAAAAAATCTAACCAACTAAAATTGGGTGCTGCAGCAATTTCAGCATCTGTAAGTGGCTCTGTATTTCCATTATTGAATAGAATGTTTGGTAATGCTCCACCACCAGCACCTCTCCCTCTTGATCTTTCGTAGGTGAGTAATTGTTGAGCATCCATGTACTTGTAATCATTATCTTGCAAGGTAGAGAAAGCTACAAAGCCTTGATAATTTACTTTCAGACCTTGATTAAAGCTTCCTTGTCTGGTTTTAATTACAATTACACCATTTGCACCTCTATTTCCATAAATAGAAGTTGCACCAGCATCTTTCAAAACATCAATAGAAGCGATGTCTTGCGGGTTTAAAGAACGGAAGTTGTCTTGATCAACAGGTGCACCATCTATAATAAATAGAGGTTCGGTATCACCGTTAATAGAAGAAACCCCACGCAATTGAACGGTAGCATTTGCTCCCGGTTGACCAGAGCTTGTTGTAATATTCAAACCAGGTACTTGACCTGAAAG
The DNA here is from genome assembly GCA_041748695.1 of Aquaticitalea sp. Taxonomy (GTDB): domain Bacteria; phylum Bacteroidota; class Bacteroidia; order Flavobacteriales; family Flavobacteriaceae; genus JBPOFM01. The sequence continues at coordinate 7,666 of JBGTCT010000101.1, forward strand.
CGTTTGAACAAAACTTGCATTTGGTCTGTTCTCAATGGTTGCGGCTGTTACTCTTACCGATGATACGTTGGATTTAGCTTTGGTTTGAGTAGCGTAACCCGTTACCACTACCTCTTCTAACGCAGCAGCATCTTCATTCATTTGTACGTTTATCGTACTGTTGGCTCCTACATTTCTCTCCTCAGTTTTTAATCCGATAAAAGAATATACAAGAGTTTCATTTGCACTAGCTCTGATGGTATAGTTACCATCAAAATCAGATTGTACTCCTCTAGTAGTACCTTTAACAATTACATTCACACCCGGTAATGGTAAACCATCCGTTGCCGACGTAATTGTTCCTGATACAGATTTCTCCTGTGCGTAAGAAATTTGTATCGCAAACGCTATCATAAGCGTCATTAACCATGTTAACTTTAATTTCATAAAACAATTATTTGAGTTAGTCTTGCGCAAACATCCTAATAAAATATTAATAAAACAAGTTTTTGCTACAAAAAAATGTTAATACTAAAATTGTTGGATTAGCGTCATAACATCAGGTAACGCCCAGTATTACAAACACTAGATGCACATTATTTTAAATGGTTGCGTTAAAATTTTAACTTTGTTCAAAATTTAACATTTTGACATTACTACGAACGTTAACAAATTGTGAATTTGAATGCGGAACCGATGAAGCTGGACGTGGTTGTCTCGCGGGCCCAGTAACGGCTGGCGCAGTTATTTTACCTAATTCTTTTAATAATAGCATGTTAACGGACTCAAAAAAACTGTCGCGAGTTAAACGCGATAACTTAAGATCAATCATTGAAAGCGATGCGATCACATATTCCGTATTTCATGTGTATCAGGAAGAGATTGATATGATCAACATTTTAAATGCATCTATTTTAGCAATGCATCATGCAATTGATACGCTGAAGATAGTTCCTGAATTTATAAGTGTTGATGGTAACCGATTTAAACCCTTCAAAACTATTCCACATCAAACAATAATAAAAGGTGATGGCAAATATTTGAATATTGCCGCTGCTTCCATATTGGCAAAAACGCATCGTGATGCTTATATGTGTCAAATCCATGAGGAATATCCTATGTATAATTGGAAACAGAACAAAGGATATCCTACTCTCGAACACCGCGAGGCCATTGCAAAATTTGGAATTACAAAATATCACCGTAAATCATTTAGATTATTTCACGAACAACTGAAATTAGAGTTCTAACTTTTTATATTTGCATAAATTCCTTCATGATGAAAAAATATGGTCTCTTGATCCCTTTTGTGCTTATTTTACTAATAGGATGCGAAAACGATTCAAAGCGACGATCCAATTTGATTTCATGGACGCCAGAAAATGCTTCGATCATTATAAAAACATCGTCCATTGAAGGTCTAAAGAGTGTATTTAAAAATAATAGTCTATTAGACGGCTTGTCTGAATATGATATCATTTCGGACATTCAACCACAGCTAAATTATTTAAACTACCTAAAACCCACAGATCATGTATTGGTGAGTTTTGGAAAATCGGCTACGGACAGTTTACAAATAGCGCTCATCACTAAATATCATAAAGGGTTGTTCAATTTAGATTCTGTAGCCAACCGCACTGTAGAGACCTATACCTTTAATAGGTTAACAATTTCCAAAACCACTCTCGACAAGCATGTTTTATATAGCACAATAAAGGATAGCATATTTTTTGCTTCCAATGATCAACATCTTACTGAAAATGCATTTAATGATGACAAAACCATGAATGCAGAACTTGAAACGCTCTATCGAACTGCCAATTCCGATATAGCGGTATCTATTCTCTTTAATACAAAGCACCAAAAATTAGTGCCTTCGTTTTTCTCAACTGATGCATTGAACCAAGCGCAGCTTACCAATTATATGTTGCTAGATGCCGATCTATCTCAAGATCAAATGGTATTTAATGGCATCGTTAAGGCAGCTGGTTCCTCCAAAAGTTTAATCAATGTTTTTAATAATACGGTTCCACAAGAAAACCGACTCTCCAAAATTTGCCCTCCAAATGCCGATGGCTTTTTGAGCTTTACCTTTAATAATTATACGACCTTTAACGACAACCTATCGAAATTCAACAATCATAAAGTCGAAACATCTTCAATGCTTTTCGAAACAGCCACAGAGCTGGGCGTCATCTATAGAGGTAACGACCAAGCCATTATCATTAGTTCACTGGATGCATCAGCCTTGAGTGATTTGTTATTGACCCAGAATGCTCTCGAAACCTTTAGGGATATTGATATCTTTCCATTTGACAATCCAGAATTGTTTAATCAACATTTTGCTCCTTTTATAACCTATAAAAACGCTTCAAAATATGCCAATGTGGATGACTTTTTTGTATTTACAGAAAGTGATGGCTTAATGAAAGACATTATTTCGAGCTATCAAAATAATGCCACTCTCTTTGAAACTGCCGCATTTAAAAGTATTATGGATCACTTGAGTGATGAGTCATCGCTATTTGAATATGTCAATGATTCTCGTTTAAATCAAATTCTCAATACCAATTTTTCTCAACAAAAAGTATTGAAGATTGAAGCCATTAAGGCTTCGGCAATTCAGATTATTCAGGATTCCGATTTTGCACATGTCAACGCTATCATTAAGAAAAACAAAGGAAAAGCGGCTACCAACTCGGTATCTGAAGATTTTAGTGTGACCTTGGACAACGATCTATTGACCGACCCTCAATTGGTAAATAACCATACCAATAATCAAATGGAAATTGTGGTTCAGGATGTAAAAAACAACCTTTATCTTATTTCCAATGACGGCAAGGTACTATGGAAAAAACAATTGGAAGGCAAGTTACTTGGAAGCGTCGCGCAACTAGACATGTATAAAAACGGTCGGTTGCAGCTCGCCTTTGCAACTTCAAACAGAGTCTATGTGCTAGATAGAAATGGTAAGGATATATCGCCATTTCCATTAAAATTCAATAACAACATTACGCAGCCTTTGTCAGTTTTTGATTATGACAACAAACGCGATTATCGTTTGATGGTAACACAAGGCAAAAGCGTACTGATGTATGACCAGCTTGGCAATAGCGTCAAAGGCTTTACATATAAAAAAGCTGACAATACGATTAACACACAACCAAGGCATTATAGGATAGGCAAAAAGGATTACATTGTTTTTGTACAAGGCAAAGAATTGGAAATCTTGGACAGGGTTGGTAAAACCAGAATCAAGGTGAAAAATAATATTTCCTTTTCAGGGAACAATATTTTAGTGTATGAAAACAAATTCACAACTACGACCGTCACAGGAGATATAGTACAAATTGATGAAAACGGAAAATTGACGAGTCTAGATCTCAATCTTGGCGAAAAGCATGCTATCGCTTCAACCAGCAAAACTTTGGTGACCTTGTCAGACAATATTCTCCACATTAAATCAAATAGGATAGAACTTGATTTTGGAATCTACACTGCACCAAAGATTTTTTACCTTAACGATAAAATTTATGTGTCCATCACCGATTTGCAGACCAAGAAAGTGTATCTATTTGATAGTTTAGGTAAAGAGATCAATAACTTCCCTGTATTTGGGAATTCTTCTATTGAACTCGCTAAAATCAACAGTGGAAAAGGGTTGGAATTTGTTACCAAAGGTGGTAGCAATTCAATATTGCTATATCAATTAAATTGAACATAAAACCATACAAATATTCCTTATCTTACAAAAAGTTACCATTGACACATTAAATCGAGCAACTTATACAATGTTTTTTTAATTATTGAATCATTTTATTATCTTTAAAGACTCTATTAATCAACCTATTAGAAGTCTTTAAAACATGAAAACCAACTCTTCACTCGCACAATCATTTTGTGTATTGGTGATGGCATTATGTATATCACCTTTGAGCCATGCTCAAATTCTAAAAAAGGCTCAAAAAAAAACAGAACAAACCGTAGAACGCAAATTAGAGCAGAAAACTGAAAAGGAAACCAGTGAAGCAATGGATTCGCTATTAAATCCGAGCCAAAAGTCAGCACACGATGTGGCTTCCAACGAAACGCATAATGATACTTATCAAAAGCCGCAAAACCCCTCTTCCAAAAGCCCAATAGATTCAGAGAGACATATGCCGAACGTCAATATTTCCTATGATTTGGAGATCTATAGCACGTTTGATTTTGTTCCTGGAGAAAAGGTCTTATTTTTTGATGATTTTTATCAAGAGTTTATTGGTGATTTTCCATCCAAATGGGACACCAATGCTTCCGGCGAGGTGGTAAAAATAAACAATGTTGAAGGCCATTGGTTTGAAATGAAAGCCGGTTATGGCATTTTTTACATCCCCGAATTCAAAAATCTTCCCGAGGACTATACCATAGAATTCGATATACTCACGCAAGGCATCAGTAACAAAACCTCCTCAATTGCCCGTTTGGCACTTTTTTTAAGTGATACTGATGAATTTCATGCAGGCTCACATCATTATTTGGAAGCATCCCTGCCTTTGGCACAATATGGAGTGTTTGACATCAAGGTGAGGAATTTTTTTAACAGAAAATCAGGCGGCATCAATAATAGTATAACTACAGATTTAAGGAATGCGGTATTGAACCAACCACATATTGCCATTTCTGTAACCAAAAATAGATTTAGGCTTTGGGTGAATGAAAAAAAATATGTAGACATTCCTAAATTAATTAATGAATTGAATGTCTTAAACTACATTAAGTTTCACGTCGATGCATTGAAAGATGAAAATGAACGTATTTTTATCAGCAATCTCAAAATTGCTGAAGGCGGAATCGATTTGCGCCTTACGCTAATGAGTGAAGGTAAAGTTTCTACCAATGGCATTTTATTTGACTCGGGTTCATCAAACATAAAACCTCAATCCTTGGGTATTATTTATCAAATTGCGCAAGTGCTCATCCAAGATCCAAACATGAAGCTAAACATAGTCGACCATACCGACGCCAATGGCAGTGAGGATGCCAACCTAAAACTCTCAAAAGACAGGTCAGAATCCGTTAAAAATGCTTTAGTGAACATCTATAAAGTCTCTGCGGAGCGACTACAAACCGATGGCAAAGGTGGTAGCATTCCTGTGGGCGACAATACTTCAATTGTAGGGAAAGCTCAAAACTCTCGCATTGAGTTTATAAAAATATAACGATAACCAAATCGAAGCCTCAATCTATTAGGCGCCAAAGAGTCTTCTTTGGCGTTTTAACTTTTATTCCACTCATAATTTATGTAGTATTGCAGTCTTCAAAAAACGCAATAGCACATCATGATCAAACGCAGCAAAGCAGCTTTTAATAAATGCATCCTTCATAAGGTTGGTAACAAGTTTAACAGCACCAAAAATGCCTTTTCGGAACAGCCCATCGATTTCGACGAAGTCAGTTATGACCTCATGTTGTCATATTTGTTACGCCCATTTGGGAGTGTTGTGGAAAGTTATCGCTTCAACCACCACTCCAACATCAACCTCAACGAAATCAATAGTTATTCGGCGCAATTATTTGCTGACGAAAGCAATTTTGTGGAAATCTCAAAACACATCGTAACACATTTGTTTGAGCAGAGCAATTCTGCCCAGATCAAAACTGGCGACGTGCTTGTTTGCTTATTTGATGATATTCAATATGACGATATGTTTGTGAGGGCGATTGGAATATTTAAGATCGAAAATAAGACAGAATTTTTCCAGACATATCTTGAAAATAAAAGCTACGACATTATTACCCAAAAGGGCATCCCAACCAAAAAAGTAGATAAAGGCTGCCTTATTTTAAATACATCTGATACTGAAGGCAATATCGTTTTAAGTGTTGACAACAATAGTTACGACAGCCAATATTGGACCAAGCATTTTTTGAATGTCAATTATCCCGACGATGCCAACCAACATACTAAAAACTACATTGAGCTATGCAAGGAGTTTTCTGATGACATCCTGAAACCCACGTTTGGCCATCAGGAGAAAAGCACTTTCCTGGCAAAAACCATCGATTTTTTTAAGGAGAATGAAGTTATCAATGTGGAATTATTTAAAGATGATGTCTTTGACAATGAGCAGCACAAGGAACTGTTTGAAGATTATAAAAAAGGCTTTGAAACCGATAGAGCTGTATTAATCAGAAACCAATTTGATGTCTCCGAACTGGTCCTCAAAAAGCAGAAACAAAAGCTAAAAACCGAGATCAAACTCGATACCAACATACAGATTAAGCTCGATGTTGATGCGCCTGATGCTTCCGCGGAATACTTGGAACGCGGTTATGATGACATTAAAAAAATGCACTACTACAAGGTGTTTTTTAATGAGGAATCATAGGGATTTTGGATTGCTGATTTTTGATTTTTGATTTATAATTATCGATTTGAAACATACTTAAAGGCTATAAACTCACAATTACCAAATATGAACCAACCATGTGAGACCAAAATCATTTATTTTGGTTATTGGAATGTTTTAAAATCAATCAATATTTTTAGTTTTAGATCTTCTTGTCTGTTTTATTCAGCAAAACATGTGTTTGATACTTAAAAATTGATATTTTCGTTATTTAGCACAATGAATGCATTTTTTATCAATAATTCTCGCTAATCGATGGTACAATGAAAAAATACAACTTATTATTTATTTTCCTAATAATTACATCTTCAATGTCTTATGGCCAGCAGGTAACGACAGACAGCACTGAAAAACAAATCAAGGAACTGAAGAAAGACATTAAAGAACTCAACAAGTTATATCGTTCCTTACAATCGTCCGTTGAAAGTACTAAAGGTGAAACCGACTCTGGGATTCAAACAGTGAATTCTAAATTTGAAGAATTTTTAGAACGTGCCCATTCAAACTACAGTAAACTAGATAATAGAACAGAATCCATTGAAAAAAACCTTCAAATTAGTGATTCCGAAAAAAAGAAAAACTTTGCCTTAAGCATTGAAAGGAATCGGGACATTCAAGAAAATTTTTATCAATATATTAAATTTTATGGTGATAAGTACAGCCAACTGGATGAAAAAGTGACCAGTGAAGAACTCGCCTTGGAATTACGCCGTATCATCAACCCTCAATCTGGTTCGTTGGGTTTTAAATTGAGTGATACCTTGCAGCATGTATTGACTTCAAATTACAAAGCTCTTGTGGACGAGATTATGATTGATAACAACAGTAAGAAGATGGAGTTGAAAGAGAAGATAGATGGTGCATCGAAGGTTGTCACATCCATCATGGACAATCAACTTATGAATGATGTGGTGGGAATAATTCCTTATGGCGCTAATATTAAAAATCTCATCGGAACCTTATCTGGAGTGGTCATAAATCTTTTTGATAAAAAGCAGATTAAAAAAGAGTATCAGGATCAACTCATTCAAAAAATAATAGCTTGCCAAAATAATGTTTTTAAAGATTTAAAGCCGATAATTTTATTTTATGATAATATGGCGAAATTGGATAATGATTATCAAATCACCCTTCAAACCATTAGAAATGATGTGGATATTTTAGGCATCGAATTAAAAGAGTTTTGTTTTGCATTGGAAACACCTTTAAAAAAGGTTAACCCAGCGTTTTCATTAAACAAAAACAATAATATACGGGAGATCACCATTCAGCTGGCAGAAGAATTTGAACGCATAAAGAGTGATGAAAAGGCCAATAAAGATCATCTATTTGTTATGACCAACATGTCGTTGGAAATCAAAAATCGTTCTAGGGATTTATACAATAGATACAGAGAAATCCAAGAAAGTAAAATTAACGCCAATAATAAGTTCGTCGACAAATTTGAACAGGTTGTAAAAATGAGCAATATAGCTTCAAATACGGATGCTTTGGTGCTTAAATTGTCTCAAAAAAATAAGACGCTCATTGAGAAAATGAACGTTAACCATGCCATAGACAAACTGGAGTTTGAGAAAAAATTAGAAAAAATTTCTGAATTGAATTAAGGAACTCTTCTATGTTTATGTGTATAATTTAGAGTTTCATTAAATGATAACCAGATGAAGAACCTCCCTTCATACAAAATCCCCGACGGTGTGCGCATTGGTCACATCCATCTCAAATTATCCAACATTGAACGCTCATTGTCATTTTACCGTGATTTGTTAGGCTTTGAAGTCACAACCATGTATGGCGAAGACGCTGCATTTATATCTGCCGGTGGCTATCACCATCATATTGGAATCAATGTCTGGTTAAGCAAGGATTCACCTCCACCACCAAGAAATTCGCCGGGATTGTTTCATACGGCCATTCTTTACCCAACACGAAAGGATTTGGCAACCATACTTTTACGCCTTCGAGAAGCAAACTATAGAATTACGGGCGCCTCCGATCACGGTGTTTCGGAAGCTATTTATCTTGATGATCCTGATGGCAATGGTGTGGAACTCTATTGGGACAAACCGAAAGACCAATGGCCTCAAAAAGCCGATGGTAGTCTAGAGATGTACACCAAACCGCTGGATCTCGCAGATTTGACAGGTGAATTGACTGATAGATACTATAGTTGAGTTAAAGTAACAATTTATATTTATCGGCAACATCGCACTCAATTAAGGAAATTCATATCTTTAGTTTTAAGTTGTCAGTCTATGCATTGACGTTTAAGTTCAACTTTCAAAAAAAGTTGAATGCAAGCACATTTTTTAATTATGCCCATGGAAATTGCCCTAGTAATAAGTTTGTTGGTTATCGCAATTATTCTTTTTGCTACCGATAAATACTCTGTAGACACGGTAACTATTGGCCTGTTGTTAGTATTATCCATTTTTGGAATTATTACGCCACAAGAGGCGTTTCAAGGGTTTAGCAGTGACTTTATCATCATTTTGGCATCTATATTTGTCATTTCCGGGGCACTTGCCGAAACTGGATTGCTGGATAAAGTTGGGTCACAAATGATAAGGACTGTGAAGAGCAAGACCGCATTTGTGGGCTACACTATGTTTATCACGGGTTCTCTTTCGGCATTCATGAACAATACAACTGTTACGGCGTTGGTCACAGGCCCTGTCATTGGGATGTGTCGTAAACTCAAAATAAGCCCATCCAAAGTTCTGATTCCTGTGGCTTTTGCTTCCATTCTTGGAGGGACATGTACACTTATAGGTACTTCCACCAATGTAGCTGTTAGTGGTTATATAGCCCAGGAAGGGCTAGAGCCTCTGCAATTCTTTGAAATCTTATGGATTGGCTTAATTTTTCTTGCAACTGGCATTATTTTTACGCTCTTTTTTTATAAGAAATTGCTTCCAGACCATAAAGAAGGAGGATACAATGAGCGCTATAATATTGCACAGTATTTATCTGAAGTGGTCGTTTCTAAACATTCAAAATTGATTGGTCAGGTTGTATTTCATTCTGACCTTGCCAAGCAAGATGTACGCATTTTAAAAATTATCAGGAACAACGAAGATTTTATTCCTAATTCATTGACCCAAATAGAAGCCCAAGATCTTCTCATTGTGGAATGTAGCATGGATGACCTTATCAAAATTAAAGAAGCCGTTGGACTAGATGTATTGGCTGATACCATTGGCGATAAAGTTATTGAAAACGAAAATATCCTACTTGCTGAATTATTGATTTTACCAGGTTCTCAATTAATAAATAGAACATTGAAGGAAGCTCGATTTCGTCAAAATTATGATATTGTGGTCATCGCCTTGCAACGTTTTGAAGGGACCGTTTCACAGAAAATTGGCAGTCTTCAACTTAAAATAGGTGATACACTTTTAGTACAAGGAACAAAGGAAAATATTGATGCCAACCGCGGTTCCAGTGATTTTTCTATTGTGGGTGACTTTAGAGTAAATTTGTTTAAGGAAAAAAAAGGTGTTTTTGTAGCCAGTGTTTTCTTTTTGGCAATCTTGGCAGGAACGTTAAACTGGGCACCGCTATCCATTTGTTTTTTGACAGCTGCACTCCTTGCTGTGCTCTCGGGCGCCATAAATGTGGAGCGGGTTTATCAGGTGATCAATTGGAAACTATTGATTCTGATTGGAGGTATGACGGCCTTTGGGACAGCTATGGAAAATTCTGGGGCCTCTAAATACTTGGCTGAAAACATCTTAAATCTATTAGGCGACCTAGGGGCATTGTATGTACTAGGTGGCTTTGTGCTATTGGTCATCATACTTACACAGCCTTTGAGCAATGCCGCGGCGGCCTTGGTGGTTCTACCTATCGCAATGGAAGCAGCATTGATGCTGGGTGCCAACCCACGTACCTTTGCCATAGCAATCATGTTGGGTGCTTCCGTATCATTGATTGCTCCTTTTGAGCCCTCATGTATTTTGGTTTTTGGTCCTGGAAAATATAAGTTTCGTGATTTTTTGAGAATTGGATTGCCGCTGACGCTTATATTATTTATATTACTGATGATTTTTGTGCCCTTATTCTGGCCGCTATTTAATTAATACCACTTAGAATAAAAACAGTTACTGTTTGAGTTCCGCCTGAAAAAGTTCTGTAAAATGATTCAGTAATCTGGCCTTCACTTCGGCTTCGTCCACCTGCTCCAAACCAAGTTCGACGTGCAACGACGTGACGGCCTTCCCACGAATGCCACAAGGAATGATGTTATCAAAATAGCCAAGATCGGCATTGACATTCAAAGCAAAACCGTGCATGGTGACCCAACGACTTGCCCGCACGCCCATGGCGCATATTTTGCGTGCAAATGGCGTGCCAACACCCAACCAAACCCCCGTCTCACCTGGGCTACGTTCGGATAAGAGACCATATTCAGCAAGGGTAAGAATGATAATTTCTTCAAGCAATCGAAGATATTTATGAATGTCGGTAAAAAAATTTTCCAAATCGAGAATGGGATAACCGACTATTTGGCCAGGCCCATGATAGGTAATGTCCCCCCCACGGTTGATTTTATAAAACGTTGCACCTTTTTGGGTCAATTGAGCTTCATTCAAAAGCAAATTGGACATATCGCCACTTTTGCCCAACGTATAGACATGCGGATGCTCCACAAACAAGAAATAATTGGAGGTTTCTTCTTCAGCAGCTTCACGGCGATTCTTTATTTTGGTGTCCACAATGCTTTTAAACAAGGTTTCCTGATACTCCCAAGTGTCCTTGTAATCCTTATGTCCTAAATCCTGAAGTTCGATCATTTTGTTCATAGACTGCAAAATTACAATAAATTGAACAGTTATAGAGAACAGTCAGAATTGGATTCGCTGTAGAAGATTATCGATATGTCTTCAAAACTAATTTTTAGGATTGTTCAAAATGACCAACGCAGCAATAACGCCAGGGACCCACCCACAAAGCCATAACAAAAAGACTATGACAATAGAGCCACATCCCTTATCGATAACTGCAATGGGTGGACAAAAGATAGAAAGCAATACTCTCCAGATACTCATAATGATGATTGTTTTGATGATTGATGTAGTGATAGGACGCCATCAAGAGTACTTTGTTACAAGATTAACTTTTACTCGCATAATATTGAAATCCTTGTTTATAGTGATTATCTTTGCGCGTTTTAAATCCGAAACAACATATGTCACAGCTTTCAGAACAAGAACTCATCCGAAGGGAAAAATTAGGAAAATTACGCGAATTGGGCATCAATCCCTACCCAGCAGACTTATACCCTGTAGACCATACATCAAAACAGGTAAAAGAGCAGTTTGTGGAAGGTAAAAAGGTGGTCATTGCAGGTCGTTTAATGTCGATGAGAGTTCAAGGAAAAGCCAGTTTTGCACAAGTGCAAGATTCTGAAGGCAGAATACAAGTTTATTTCAATAGGGACGAAATCTGCCCTGAAGAAGACAAGACGAAATATAATGAGGTCTTTAAAAAGCTATTGGATTTTGGGGATTTTATTGGTGTTGAAGGCGAATTGTTCACCACTCAAGTAGGTGAAAAAACAGTGAAAGTCAAGGATTTTACTTTATTGAGCAAATCCCTAAAACCTTTGCCATTGCCTAAAGAAAAGGATGGCATTGTGCACGACGCATTTACAGATCCTGAACAACGCTACAGACAGCGCTACGCGGATTTGGTAGTGAACCCAAAGGTCAAAGAAGTGTTTATCAAGCGTACCAAATTATTCAATGCCATGCGTCAGTTTTTTAACGATGCAGGGTATTTTGAAGTGGAAACGCCTGTTTTGCAACCTATTGCTGGTGGTGCTGCGGCACGTCCATTTGTCACACACCACAATAGTTTGGATATGCCTCTATTTATGAGGATTGCCAATGAATTATACTTAAAGAGACTTATCGTGGGTGGTTTTGATGGTGTGTATGAGTTCTCCAAAAACTTCCGTAATGAAGGGATGGATCGTACGCACAATCCGGAGTTTACAGCTATGGAAATCTATGTGGCTTACAAAGATTACAACTGGATGATGAAGTTCTGCGAGCAATTGCTGGAACATTGTGCCATTGGAGTAAACGGAACCACTCAAACAACTTTCGGGGAACATCACATAGACTTTAAGGCTCCTTATGCAAGAGTTACTATGGCTGATGCCATAAAAGAATTTACCGGTTTTGACATTCTTGGTAAAACGGAAAATGAGATACGAAACGCTGCCAAAGATATGGGAGTTGCCGTTGATGACACCATGGGTAAAGGCAAACTGATAGATGAAATTTTTGGTGAAAAATGTGAGGGCAATTATATACAACCAACATTCATTACTGATTATCCAAAAGAGATGAGTCCGTTGTGCAAAGAGCATCGCGAGAATCCTGAACTCACGGAGCGTTTTGAGTTGATGGTATGCGGTAAGGAAATAGCCAATGCCTATTCCGAATTGAATGACCCAATAGACCAACGTCAACGTTTTGAACATCAAATGGAGCTCGCCCAAAAAGGAGATGACGAAGCCACAGGTGTTATTGATTATGACTTTTTAAGAGCCTTGGAATATGGCATGCCACCAACATCCGGGATGGGTATTGGTATGGATCGCCTTGTTATGTTCTTGACCAATAACCAATCCATACAAGAGGTTTTATTTTTCCCACAGATGAAACCAGAGAAAAAATCTATATCTTTAACCGAAGAAGAAAAGGCAGTTTTCACAATTCTTAAAGCACAATCGCCTGCTGATTTAAACACCTTAAAAGAACAATCTGGATTGAGCAACAAGAAATGGGATGTAAGCATTAAATCTTTAACTAAACATGGCCTTGTGAAAGTAGAAAAAGTTCAAGATAAGTTGTTGGTAACTATTCAGTCTTAACGATAATTTAATGCATTGGGAGGTTATTTACAATAATTGAAATCTATAAAGCCCCAATTATAGTGATTCATGACATATAGCAAGCGTATATACCTGTTACCTGTATTAGTATTTATTTTGTTGACTAGTATGGTGTTTTTGATATGGCAAGAGTCTATCAAAAGGCACGATAATCTTGTACAAGAACAATTCAATAAGATTGCAACTTTTGCCATGCAAGAGTTTCAAATTATTGTGAAGAGCGATGTTGCGAGATTGGAAAATCTTAAAAAGCGTCTCGAATTCACAGAAGGCGGCTATTTTACTCATTGGCAAAGAGATGCTGAAATGCTCTTGGCTCAAAACGCTTCGTTCGTCTTTTTAGAATGGATAGACAGTTCGATGGTCATTAAGAGCATCTACCCTAAAGAAGGCAATGAAGCCGCAATTGACCTGAACATCAGAAATATTGAATATCGTAAAGACGACTGGATTAAGCACAGCCTTGATAGCACTACCAATATTACCGAATGGACAAATTTAACGCAGGGAGGTAAAGCCTTTTTGGTAGATGTACCTGTATACTATAACAAGCGCTTTCAAGGTACTATCACAGCGGGAATGGACTTTAAGGACAACTTTGATAGGTTTACAAATCATTTAGTTAATTTTTGTATCGAGTTAAGAGATGAAAAGGGCACCTTGTTCTATGAGCACAATCCTGCCACTAAAGTAGATGTATCTGACAAGATGCACTATAAAAACGTCTTGGTAAATGAACATTTTGGCGATCAAAATTGGAGTCTTCATGTTTACCCCACAGAACAACTTTTATACACGGAAAGAGTCACCATTATTAATTTTGCATTGGTTGTAGGCATTCTACTGTCCATACTTGTGAGCGCTCTAATTTTGTTTTACCTAAAGGCAAAAAAAGAAACACAATTAACATTAGAGACAAATCAAAAATTATCAAAGCTCAATCAAACGCTTAACAGAGAACGGAATAGAGCCGAAAAAGCTTCACAAGCCAAAACCGATTTCCTTTCTAATATGAGTCATGAAATCCGCACACCTTTACATGCCATTTTAGGTTTTATAAATGTGCTTAAGACTAGTGACCTTAAGGAAGAGGATAAGGTATATATGGATCTTATGGATAAATCCTCCAATAATTTACTTTCTATTGTCAATGACATTTTGATGATTGACAAAATTGAGTCTGGCGCAATAGAAATACAGGAGAAGTACTTCAGCCCGTCCAAAAAAATATTGGATGCTGTAAGCATATTCAAATTACCATTTAAAGAAAAGAATTTATATTTAGAAACCAACTTTACAATCCCTTACGGAACCTATGTTATTGGAGATCAGAACAAGCTGTTACAAATTTTAACCAACCTTATAAAAAATGCATTAAAGTTTACAGAAACTGGCGGCGTGACCATTTCCTACCAAGAAGAAATAATCGACACCTATTTGAAGGTCATAGTAGAGATAAAGGATTCGGGTATAGGAATATCAGCAAGTCAACTTAAAAATATCTTTAAACGTTTTGTCCAAATCGACAATAGCCTTAAAAAACAGCACGAAGGCAATGGACTTGGTTTGGCTATCAGTAAGGATTTGGCCAAACTTTTGGGAGGTACCATTAAAGTACAAAGTAGCCCAAACGAAGGTTCAGTCTTTACGCTATCTGTCATGTTTAAAATTGCTGAACAGCAGCAGCAAGAAGCGGTTAGCGAACAATTTGAATATGTTGATCTTTCACATCTTAAGGTGCTTATAGTGGATGACAACAAGATTAATGTGATTGTACTAAAAAAATTACTTGAAGATATGAAAATGTCCGTTGATGTCGCTGATAATGGTAAAATTGCCGTTAACCAATTGAAAACCGAGAAATACCAACTCGTTTTGATGGACATTCACATGCCTGTTATGGATGGATATGAAGCAACAAAGCGCATTCGCAAGCACGATACCGATATTATTGTTTTTGGTTTGTCTGCCAACGTTACACCAGATGCCGTAGTAAAGTCTTTAGAAAGTGGCATGAACAATTTTATTACCAAGCCCTTTACAAGAGAGCGTTTATATCAATTGATTTTCAGCTATTTTAATTGAACTCAATTCGATTAGATCTGCATTTGCAGTATTGGTCTCGATTTGTCTGACAAATTTCCTAATTTAGTCGTTGTTAATATGCAAAAGTACTTGCAATGCTTATGGCAAACAAGAATGGATTCCTCCTTAACTATGCTGTTCCAATTTTGGCACTTCTTGTTGTGGTTGTGCAATTTTTCTTGGTAAGTGAAAACAACTTAACCCGATGGAAAGGCGGCGGATTTGGCATGTATTCTGAAATGCATTTTAACGACAACGAAGTTATTATTAGTAATCTTGAGATTCCACTCGACTCCTTGAAAAAATCAAATAAGAACATTGCAATTAAAATAAAGAGGTTAAAACGAATGCCAAGTTCGGCTTATCTGGAAGAGTTTGCGCAAATGATATCCAATTATTCTTTGAATGATACCCTAACAGTCCAGGTATGGCGACCTGTTTTAAATTCGAAAAGTGCACGTTATACCCGTGAGTTGATTAACGAATTTCACTACATTCAACCATGGACCTCCTCAACAAAATAGAATTCAATAAATGGCTTGCAGCAAAGAGCCGATTAGGCGAGGATTTACTTCTAATCCTCTCCTTGATTTATCTTATAAGTTCTAATATTAGCCATTTCAATGTACAACTTCCCTTAATGCTTTTAAGTATTGTTCTTGTTTTATATTTCATGAATAAGATGAATAAAGTAATGATATGGAGTCTATTCTTGATGATCTTTATCATAGAGTTGACTATCAAATATTTTATAAAAGCCAACCATCATTTTCTCCTTGTTTACATCATTATACTCCTCATCGTTTATCATAAAAATCGGAGTTGGCAGGAATTTGTGGACAATATTAAGTGGATTGTCATTATCGTTTTAATGTGTTCGGCTATTCAAAAATTGATTTCCCCTCAATTCGTTTCTGGAGATTTTTACTATTATATGCTCAATACTGGAAAATTCTTTAAGCCCATCCTCTACTTTACTCCAGAGGTAAAGGAAATTATTGCAGGAAACTACAGCCAAATTATTGATCTGGAACAAACGAATCCCAACTTGTCAAAAAGTATCACATTGCAAAATGTTTTGCCCAACCTTGAAGTCATTAGCCGTTTATTTGCTTGGCTTACCATTGCTTTAGAATTAGTAATAGCTGCTATCCTATTTTGGAAACCTAAACATACATTAACTCATGTCTTGTTTATCATTTTAATTCTTGGCATCTTTTTCACACGTCTAGAAAGCGGATTTTTGACACTATTGGCAATTTGTGGTTTCTGGCTTACCGAGAATCTCAAATTCAGAGCGTTTTATGCACTTCTGGCTATCGGATTTATGAGCCTAATTGTTGCACAAATTGGATTTCATTAGCAATATGGTAGTTAAGAAAATACATATACCCTTATATAAACTGATACTGCTATTAACTCTTCTATTTTTCGTCTTGGTACATTTTATTATCAAAGATCGATTCCTTGGCTTGAGTACTCTATTTTATGCCCTACCCCTTCCGATCATTTGGTCTTTCGGATTCATAATTACACCCCTGTTTAAAAACCAAAAACCAGTTTTTTTTGGCTTACTTTTTCTTTTAATTGGCATGGCGATCTATTTTTTTTCACATTACTTCGGTGCTGCTCATGAAGAAAGTTCTAATGCAAATAACTCTCACATACTTTTTTGGAATGTGGCACAAAGTCAACCACTCCCAACTGACATTATCATAAAATATATCAAAGAATATGACCCTGAAATCATTGCCTTAGGCGAGGCCTTTCAAGTATCTAAAAATGATCTGGACACCTTCGAAGCAGCATGCCCTGAACACCATTTTAAGATATTGTATGGAACAATGCTTATAGCAGTTAAAGGGCATATTAATGATGTTCACTATGAAGCTGACGCAGAAGTTTATAGGCTCAATTATATTAAGGCAACCATAAATCAAGAGCCTGTCTCTATAATGTTTGTAGATATTTTCGCTGACCCGCTACTCAATAAAAAGATTCCACTAGGTATTATTCACGATTTTTCCAAAAAGAATCCTGTGGATGTTTTAATCGGGGATTTCAACACTCCCTATGAAAGCGTATTTTTCAAGGAGTACAAAACTAATTTCAACAGCTTCCATCCGTATAGTATTGGTATGTCTTACACCTGGCCCATTCCAATACCGCTAATCGAAATTGACCAAATATGGCTTGCGAAATCTTACCAACCATTGAAACTCCAAAAGTTCTGTTACAAAAATTCTGACCACAAACTACTAATCGCAGAATATAAATAAGTGGGACACATGACTTTTTAGAATTTAGGTTTCAGATATCTGCTCAATTGAAGCATGAGCCTCTCTTTTCGAATTTCCGTAATTGAATATATCCTTTTAATCAGTTTATATTAGGCAAATCATTATGAAAATAGAAGTTATTGAATGAAATGTACTTTAAAAAACACCTGATTTATGGCAGGTTTACATTTAAAAAAAGGTTTAAGTCACATTAAATTGACTAAAAAACTAAAACTATTCGTCAATTTTTTACGTAAGTAATGAAAATAACCAAAATCATAACTATTTGATTAACAGATAATTGAATTTATACTATTTACCATTCATCGAAAAAACATACAGTATGATACTTATTTGGCAGGCATTTTGCCTAAAATAATTATATTTACACACCCTTAATCTATTAAATATGAAATCACTACTACTTAGCATCGCCATGGCATGCTGTATTTTTTACTCAGCGAATGCTCAAACCATTGATGGTACCTACACCAACAAATGGGAATCTCCCTCTGGTGAATTTGTAGCCTATACACTCACACTAAATCCTGACGATTCCTTTACTTTTAACACCTATAAAAAGTTTTTGGGACAAGAATCTGAAAAAAGGTCAAGTGCCAAAGGCACTTGGAAAATCGAAAACTACTTATTAGTTCTTACAACAGATGTTTCGGATATTGATAATGAAGTGGATCAAATGCTTATTTCAAATTTGAACAATAGTAAGGCGAGATACTTTGATGTCTCTGCTAGAAAAGCAAATATAAGCGGCGAAAAACCTTCTTTGAAGTTTTACCAATCGGCTTTATTTTATGCCAAAAATATGGCGCTATACAAGCAGGAATCATCGGTTAGTTCCATAGACTAAATCGATGGCTTTTTTATTATCCTTATTGGTTTAATGAAATGGAGACGGGTTCATTCTACCATTGATAGTTTTGATAAATTCAGATGTGTTTCAAATCGGTTTTTATTGGGAATTAACGCTACAAAATGAGTAATTTTGTGAAATGAAAGCCGTAACCGTTAATCAACTCAAAAAGGAACTCGATACCAGCACTCACAATGAGCTTGTTGAACTCTGCCTGCGTCTGTCAAAATTCAAAAAGGAAAATAAAGAACTTCTTACCTATCTCTTATTTGAATCTTTAGATGAAGAAGGTTATATTGTAAGTGTCAAATCGGAAGTGAATCTTCAGTTTGATAACATAAATATCAGCAGCTTTCATTATATTAAAAAGAGCGTAAGGAAAATTTTGAGACTTATCAAAAAATTCAGCCGCTATTCTTCTCAAAAAGAAACTGAAGTTGAATTATTGCTTCATTTCTGTACAATATTGCGAGAATTCAAGCCGTCCATAAAGCACAACGTAACGTTAGTTAATATCTACAAAAGGCAATTGCTTTCCATCAAAAAAATAGTGGCAACGCTCCATGAAGATTTACAATATGATTACCAATTGCAGATCGATGATTTAGAAAATTCATTTTAAAATTGATTACTAACATTGTAATAATTAGAATATGAAGAAAATTTACCTAACATTTTCGTTAATTCTGCTAGTAGCTTATGAAAGTTATAGTCAAGAATCCATTGACTCGGAAACCAAAAGAACAGTATTAAGTAGTGGAATCGGACTCGGAAGTATGATTGCTGTGGTAACATCATGGGAAAGAAACAAATCCGTATTGTTGGCAATAATACATGGATTTTTTAGCTGGATATATGTTATATATTTTGTTTTGACAAGAAAAAAAGAGGAAAGAAAATAACAATTGGATAATGAGTGCTATAATCAAGAGTATAAAATGAAACTGATTTTGAATCTTTATACTCGAAACGTGATGTACAAGGTAAAGTTAAAAAAATCTTAAATATAGCTGCCATTACTCTTTTGATTTAAAGATTACTTATTTTACATGCATAATTTAAAAATCAAATAATTTTGAAACACCTAACTACTAAAATCCTTTTTTTGTTGTCGATATTCGTTGTAATGTCGTGCTCGACGGCAAAAAAAGCAGGAAAATCCAAACCAAATGCCAGTACCAATGCTGATGCAACTTCAACCAAAAAACCAGGAAAAGACGACATTCAACCCTATGATAAGGTCATTACCAAAGAAGCCAAAACAGATGAAGGTTTATTTAAAGTTCACAAGATAGCCGAAAGTTATTTTTATGAAATACCTGATTCTCTTTTTGAGCGCGAAATGCTGATGGTTACTCGTATAGCCAAAACAGCAAGCGGACTAGGTTTTGGAGGTGGAAAACAAGACGAGTCTGTTTTACGCTGGCAAAAAAAAGACAAAAAAGTAATTCTCCGTATCGTATCCTATAATGCAGTGGCAGCAGATTCGCTTCCTATATACGAAGCAGTTGTTAATTCAAACTTTGAGCCTATACTATTTACGTTCCCAATAAAAGCTTTTAGTAAAGATTCATTAAGTACTGTAATCGATGTCACTGATCTGTTCACAAAAGATGTCAAACCTCTCGGACTTCCAGAAAGAACGAGAAAAAACTACAAAGTAACCCGATTGGATAATGACTTATCATTCATTGAAAGTATTAAAAGCTATCCTACGAATATTGAATCGCGACACGTGAAAACTTACAATGCTGGTGAGCCACCTTCAAGTGCAGAAACGGGAACCATCTCTTTAGAAATGAACAATTCCATGGTACTTCTCCCAAAAGTACCAATGAAGCGCCGTATGTTTGACCAACGTGTTGGTTGGTTTACAAGTGGACAGACCGATTATGGATTGGATGTACAAGAAAGCAAAACCGTTAGATATCTTGATAGATGGCGTTTGGAAGTGAAGGATGAGGACATCGAAAAGTTCAAAAGAGGCGAATTGGTAGAACCAAAAAAACAAATTGTCTATTATATTGATAGAGCAACTCCAGACAAATGGCGTAAATACATCAAAGAAGGGGTTGAAGATTGGCAAGTAGCATTTGAAGCCGCTGGTTTTAAAAATGCCATAATCGCCAAAGACCCACCAACAGTCGAGGAGGATCCAGAGTGGAGTCCAGAAGATGCACGATATTCCGTAGTTCGTTACCTGGCGTCACCCATCCCAAATGCCAATGGCCCTCACGTAAGTGACCCAAGAAGTGGTGAAATACTGGAAAGTGACATCAATTGGTATCATAATGTAATGACGCTCCTTCGTAATTGGTATTTTGTACAAACATCGGCCATTAACCCTGAGGCGCAAGGTGTGAAGTTTAAAGATGAAATTATGGGCCGATTAATACGTTTTGTGTCTGCTCACGAAGTTGGCCATACGCTTGGTTTGCCCCACAACATGGGAAGCAGCGTAGCATATCCAGTGGATAGTTTAAGAAGTGCAACTTTTACCGCAAAATATGGAACAGCACCATCAATTATGGATTATGCACGTTTTAATTACGTAGCACAACCTGAAGACAAAGGTGTTGCAATGATGCCAAATATTGGTATTTATGACAAATATTCGATTGAATGGGGCTATAGACCAATTTTAGATGCAAAAAATGCTGATGATGAAAAGAAAACATTGGATAGCTGGATCCTAAAACATGCTGGCGATCCAATGTACCGATTTGGAAGACAACAAAGTGGAGGCGTCATAGACCCAAGTAGCCAAACAGAAGATTTAGGAGACGATGCCATGAAAGCCAGTATGTATGGAATTGCCAACATGAAACGCATCATGCCAAACCTCATCAAATGGACTGCCGAAGATGGTAAGAATTATGAAGATTTGGATATCATGTATGGTCAATTATTGGGTCAATTCAACAGGTATATGGGACATGTGGCTTCCAATATAGGTGGTGTTTATGAGTACTACAAAACTTATGACCAAGATGGTGCTGTTTACACCCATGTTGATAAGGCAAAGCAAAAAGAGGCTCTGGATTTTCTGCACAAGCAATTGTTCGAAACTCCTGAATGGATGATTGACAACAATATCTTTAACAAGATTGAAAGCGCAGGAAATATCGAGCGTATACGAAACATGCAAACCCGAACACTCAACAGCGTTCTTGATTTTGGAAGCATGGCGCGCATGAGCGAAAATGAAACAATCAATGGAACGAAAGCATACAGTTTGCTCAACATGATGCAAGATCTTCGAAAAGGCATTTTTAGTGAATTGAATAGTGGAAAAAGTATCGATCCTTATAGAAGAAACCTCCAACGGGCTTATATCGATAGAATGGAATATTTAATGACTAAAGATCAACCTCAAATTCCTGCGCAAGTCAGACGTTTTGTATCTCGAACAAATGTCGATGTGAGCCAATCGGATATTAGAGCCATTACAAGGGCCGAATTGAAAACCTTGGAAAGCGCTATCAGATCAGGAGCAGGACGCACTGGTGATGCCATGAGCAGAATTCATCTGCAAGATGCATTGGAGCGTATCGATGCGATATTGAACCCGAAGGGATAAGTTCATAAACCATAAATAGAAATGCTTCAATTCACCTTGAAGCATTTTTTGTTTCATGAACTTTTGGATACTTATATTTATGCATCCAATTAGATACTAGTTTCTGAACAAATATAATGATGCCAAATCTCGTCGCAATAAAAAAGCAGCAAGTCTCGGAAACCTACTGCCTAATTCAAAATTGGTTGGATATTAAACAATAATTACAGACTTTGAGTATTAAGAGTCACTGTTTTTATTTTACTCCCTTTTTTAAGAGCCACTTTATATTTTACATCTGCAAGAGCATTGGAGTCATAATCTACATTACACATAACTTCATGAAAAGACCAGCCTGGATGTTCCTTTGAAAGCTTAACGCCAATGGCATGAGGTAGGCGGACATTTTGAAACGTTTCTTCACATCTAATGATAGTTCCACTTCTGTCATAAAGTGCTTTAATGGTATTTTCACCTTCTTTAAAAACAACCGTATATGTTAATGGCTTATTAGCAATGTAAACATTTGAATCTTTAATGTCATAATTGGCTACCAGTGTTTGAAATTTTTTAATTCGTTCGGATGCGACCATTGTATTAACACTGTTAGCATACGTATCATTTTTTGCAATTTTTGTTGATCGTACAGGAATTTCATAAGTTGACAAATCCACGCTTACGGCTGCAACCTCATTTTGAGAGTGCAATAGGTTGGTGAGTCCTAAAAATAAGAAACCAAGAATACATGTTTTCATTTCATTTAATTTAAGAGTTAATACATGGTTAGTGCTATTCAATTTTCTTTAGAGTATATGCTAAATTAATTTTTACTGTATCTTTTTAACAATGCTAAAGTACACTCTTAATTTTTTAAACCTCTGATTTTCATATAGACACGTAATGTACATGCAATAGACAATTAATAGACAAATAAAATAAAACTGTGTTATTTGTTACAGAATTTTGGGAGAAAGTCTGGATTTACAATCTTTGTATAAAGTCATCGAGATTGACGTCATCATTAAGTTCAAGTTTTTTACGAAGACGATAGCGACTTGTGTTTAGTGAAGCTTGCGTAATATTTTGTAGGGTTGCAATATGCGTGCTTTCCATTTTTAAACGAATGAGTGAGCACAATCTAATTTCATTTTTACTCAAATTGGGGAATTTATCACTGAGTTTTTTATAAAAGGTGTCGCTTAACTTGTCCAATCGTTCATAAAACACACTCGTATCGCTATCAACAGCAATTTTATTCTGTATCTCTACTTCCAGATCCGTTAACAATTGTTCTCTATCCGACGTGGAAACTGTTTTGATGGATTGAATCTTGTCTGCCAATAACTTCGCCCAATCTTGATTTTGCGTCAGGTTAATAGCAAAATCAGACATATCGCGTTCCTTTGATGCTATTTCAGAATTGAGCTGCTTTACTTTTAATGCTGTGTTTTCAAGTTGTTGCTCTGCCAGAAGCTGCCGGTTTTTCGCATTGATAATGTGTTGTCGCCGTCGCAAAAATAATGACAATAGCAGAATGATCATTAAGGAAGAAATTAATGTTGAAATCCATAATTTGGATCGCTGTTTGTTTATTTTATTTTCATTTTGAATACGATCTATTTTAAAATTGAGTTTTGCCCTGTCAAGCATGATGCTATTGAGGACCGTTTGCCATTGCGTATCGGTGGTTGCCTTCAAGTTAAGTAGGCTGTCAGATAATTGCTTTACCTCTTTAGAGATTGCATATGCTTCCTTAAACTGCTGATTAGCAATATAATACTTTTCTTGTACTTCCAATGTAGTTAGCTTAGAATTGGGATGGTTCGACATATCAAAAGTCAAATCCTTTGCAATAGCATTCAATCTTTTAATTCCATTATTGGCATCATTTAGGTCTCCCAATTTTAATGACATTTCAACATACTGGACTCCTGCGCTTATAAGTCTGGGAACATCAATGCCTTGAGTCTGATCATAATCAATAGTATACGAATAGAACCGAAAGTTAGCGTCGTAGTTTAGCTTTGCCTTTTTAAATTGTCCTTTTTCAGAATAAATATCGGCAATATTATCTCGGATACTGCCCAATAAAATATGCTTTGGATATTGTTGTTCAGTTATTTCATAGGCTTTTTCAAAATACACCAAAGCAGAGTCGGAATCCTTTTTGGTCCAATAGAAGAACAATCCATAATTGTTTATTGCAGATGGATATGAAATAGAGTTAATGGTTTTTGTAAATTTTATATTTCGGTTATGCTCTACGGAAGCACTATCAAGATAATTTAGTTGCTCATAATTCTTGGCAAGCTCGCTGTGTGCAAAAGACCGTGTGCTGAAAAACTCCAATCGTTCTTGCTCTGTCAATTCGTATTTATTATTATTAAAGTATTCAAAGAATGCTTTATAAGCATTGACAGATTCTTTAATCAATCCCATTGCAGTAAACCAGTTAGCGGCATGCAGATAACTTTCCAACTTAGGCTTGTGATGACCTTCTATGAGAGGAATCAAATCCATACGCTGAAAAAGTTGGAGATAAATAGGTTTCCAACTGCGATTCTGAATATGTTAACTTTTGAAAAGTCTTGATATCATCCTCTGGATGGGCCAAATTCATAGCTCTTGAAATATCATTAAACAGATTGAGCGCCTCTTCACTGGACACGATTTCTTGAGATTGTATCGGATTGTGAAACATCACAAGGCATAAGAGAAAGGTACAACGTATCGCTTTCAAGGACTGGGAGAAAAATGGTTAATAGCGAACACAAGATATGAAAATTCTGATAAAAAAAATAGCATTTCATTTTTATCAATTTAGCTATCAATAGTATAGATGTCTTCTCCTTAAAAAATTGCTCATGCTGTTTTGGCGATAAAACCCTGGTGACGTTAAACCATTGAAACATTTTTTAGTCAAAGCTGTATAATCTAAAACAATAACAATATGAAAAACTTAATAATGATAGCACTTGCCATAGTAACATTAAATGTTAGTGCTCAAGAAAGAAAAACAGATAGTCAAAAAAGCGTCGTGAAAGAACGTATGGAGATGCGTCAAGACATGACTGCGGAGGAAATGGCATCCCTGCAAACCAAAAAAATGACTTTACATCTAGATCTTACGTCAGCCCAAGCAAATGAAGTTGAAAAACTACTTTTGATAGAAGCAAAAAATCGCAAAGAAAAAATGGCAGAACGCAAAGCTAACATGGACAAAGCCGATGCTATAAAACCATCCAAAGAAGATCATTTAAAAATGTTAAATGCGCGATTGGACCACCAAATAGAAATGAAGAAAAACATGAAATCCATCTTAAATGCAGAGCAATATGAAAAATTTGAAACGATGCAGTCCAATAAACAGAGTATGACCGGTAAAATGTCTCACAAGGGCAAATACAATAATTAATCCACTTTGATTAATTGATAATTCTGATAATCAGGCAAAAGAAACTGTCTCATAAATTTGAGGCAGTTTTTTTATTTTTACAGTAACTTCGCCACACGCCCTACTGCTGAAATCGTTGTATCTAAATCATCATAGGTTAAGGTGTCACATAAAAACCAAGATTCAAAAGCACTAGGGGCTATGTAAATCCCTTCTTTTAGCATGCCGTGAAAAAAAGTTTTGAAACGATCGTTGTTTGCATTTGCGGCAGACTCAAAATCAACAACAGGTCTCACATCAAAATGAATTGAAATCATGGATCCAATCCTATTGATGGTATGCTCTATGTCAAGAGCATCGAATGCTTTCGCAAAGCCTTTATGCAAATACTCCGTTTTTTTAGACAATCGGCCAAATACTTCCTGATCGCTGTCCAAAGCTGTCAACATCGCCAAGCCAGCAGCCATTGCCAATGGATTGCCACTCAAAGTCCCTGCTTGATAAACAGGTCCAATAGGTGCCAAATAATCCATGATTTCAGCCCTCGCTGCAAATGCACCTACTGGTAAACCGCCACCGATTACTTTTCCAAAACATACAATATCTGCATTTACATTGTAAAGTTCCTGAACTCCACCTCTAGCCAATCGGAATCCGGTCATGACCTCATCAAAAATAAGTAAAATGCCATGCGTATCACAGAGCTTACGCAGTCCTTGCAAAAAGCCATCTTTTGGAGGCACACATCCCATATTCCCAGCAACTGGCTCAATGATGATACAAGCAATTTCGCCTTTATTGGCTTCAATCAGTTCTGCGACATTGTCAATATCGTTATATCTTGCCAATAAGGTGTCTTTTGCAGTTCCTGAAGTTACACCAGGACTATTGGGCGTTCCAAAGGTGATAGCACCACTTCCAGCAGCAATCAAAAAAGAGTCACTATGGCCATGATAACAGCCGGCAAACTTAATAATTTTATCTTTTTTGGTAAATCCTCTAGCCAATCGTACCGCGCTCATACAAGCTTCAGTTCCAGAATTCACAAATCGAATCTTGTCAATGTTGGGAACCATAGTCACAGCCAGCTCAGCTATTTTGGTCTCAATTTCGGTAGGCATCCCAAAGGAAGTTCCCAATTTGGCCTTTTCAATTACAGCATCAATAACCGGTGGAAATGCATGTCCCAAAACCATTGGTCCCCAAGAATTGATATAATCGATGTAGCGATTGCCATCTTCGTCAATTATATAGGCCCCTTTGGCGGATTTGGCAAAAATGGGAGTTCCCCCGACGGCCTTAAAGGCCCTTACTGGTGAATTGACACCGCCGGGAATGACCTGCTCGGCTTGTTTGAATAATTCGCTGCTGCGTTGATAAAACATATTTTAATTGTTTTTAATAATCAGGAGTTGACCAAGTTTAAGATCGGTGTTGCGCATCCCATTAAGATGCTGTAATTCTTCAACAGTAGTATTATAACGCTTGGACAAGGAATACATGGTATCTCCTTTCACGACTTCATGAGTTGAAACACTCGAAGCTTTATCAACCGATTTAGCTCTTGTCTTTCTTGGGCTTCCTAGTACTTCTTCATCATATTTTTGCAAATCAAAACGCTCGATAATGCTGATGAGTTTTTCTGGATATTTTCGATCGGTGGCGTACCCTGCGGCTCTTAATTCTTTTGCCCAACCTTCATAATCATCGATATCGAGCTTGAACAATTTGGCATAACGGCTGCGCCCACTTAAAAATGTGGAATGGTCTTCAAACGATTCTTTGGCGTGTTTGTATTTTCTGAAACATTCTTGTGATGCATCATCATCATGATGAATTTTATCACCCGTCCAATCATGGCACTTAATTCCAAAATGATTGTTCGCTTCTACGGCCAAACGACCTTGACCCGATGCGGATTCCAAGATTCCCTGTGCCAGAGTTATGCTTGCCGGTATTTTATAACGTCTCATTTCTTCTTTGGCAATACTACTATAATTTGCAATATATGCTTCGGTGCTATTGGCAAATGAGGTTCGATTATCAACATCAACCACTATTTCTGAAGGCGTTTCTGCTTCCGTAGCAGGATCATCGGTCTTAGTTTTGACGACGACTTGTTCGGTTTTTTGTCTTGAGGATTTCTTTTTGGTTAAGATTCTTTTTTTTGAACCACAACCCACAATCATGACTCCGAGCATTAAAAGTATTAAAATTCGCTTCATAAGTAATTCAATCAATTAAGGGCAATTGCTTTTGTTTTAAAATTAAATTCATACCTTCTACACCTTGCAAACCACCGGTGTGAATGGCCAAAATTTTTGAGTTTTTTGGAAAATAACCCTTCTTCATCAAATCAAAAATACCTAACATCATTTTACCAGTGTAAATCGGATCCAATGGAATGTGGTATTGGGCTTTGAATGCATTCATAAAACTGATTAATTCCTGATTTATTTTGGCATAGCCTCCAAAATGATAATCCGTAATGAGCTGCCAATTAGTTTTCGTTGCAAATTTAGGGATTTCTTCTTGTAAAAAATCACCTTTAAGGGCTGGAAATCCTAGAATTTTTTGATGTGGTGAACTACTATTGATCAGTCCAGAAATGGTACCACCTGTTCCCACCGAACAACAAATATAGTCATATTGGGTATCGGCCTTCATCATGATTTCCTCACAGCCTTTAACAGCAAGGGCATTTGTACCACCTTCTGGTATGAAGTAAAAGTCTCCGAAAGTTTTTTTTAGCGCATGAAGGAACTCCACGGAATTTTTGTCCCTATACACATCTCTTGAAACAAATTTAAAAATCATACCACAATCCTGGGCAAATTTTAGGGTTGGGTTGACCATTATTTTATTGAAAAGCTCCTCTCCCCTAATGATTCCAACAGTCTTAAAGCCCAAAGTTTTTCCGGCGGAAGCGACCGCGGCAATATGATTGGAAAAAGGGCCTCCAAAAGTTAATACCATTTTTTTATCCTGATGCTTTGCTTCCTCTAAATTATATTTCAGTTTTCGGTATTTGTTACCAGAAATTTTTGGGTGAATTAAATACTCTGGTTTTAGAGCTATTTGATACCTAAATTCATTGACGAACTGAAATGCAATATTTTCAATTGATGGTTGAGAGTTATTTAAAAATAGGTTTTCCAATGGATGGGATTTAAATTTGTAAAACTAGAAAAAAGTTAGCGAATCTGATATAAATCAATCCTATAATCCCAAAGACGAAAACCCAAAAGCCCTTTGATCACAAATGTTATTCACTAGTGGATGTCTTCAAAAATCTTAAAAACGCCCAAAAGGACCTTGAACTTAAATAATCAAGCTCTTTTTCTTTGGCGTAAGCCTCACGCTCAAAAGAAATATTTCGATAGGCCAACACCCAATTTTTATAGTGAATATATCTTAGGACAAATTCAATCCCATACCAAACAACAAAGGGAATGACCAACATCTCCAATTGCTGTCTTAAATGGATGCGCTCATGATTCATAAAGATGGGATTCTCCTTTAAAATGGCGTTTTTAACGAATACAAACGGAAACACGGTAATGCCTGTATAACCCTTTGGAACGAAGTATTTGGAAACCAAAATCATAATTTATTGCCTTCAAAAATCTATCCAATTTACATTATCTTTGTGATATATGAAGAAAATTGTCCCCATTGAAGAAGGCGATTATTACCTAACACCTGAAGGCTATCGATGCTTTACCGAGCAATACCATCTAAAACGGGGTTGTTGCTGTGAGAGTAATTGCAGACATTGTCCTTATGGTTTTAATGAAAAAACAAAGAAAAAGTAATGCGTACAGCCACACTTTCATTTAAAGAACAAATCAAAGAAGGGATTCCTGATTTACTTCCGCTATCCAAACCATACGATGCGGCTATTAATCATGCGCCAAAACGAAAGGACGTTCTTTCTGCAGATGAAAAAAAGTTGGCGCTACGCAATGCCTTACGCTATTTCGACAAAAAACATCATACTGAATTACTTCAAGATTTTAAGCAAGAACTGGATACCTACGGGAGAATCTACATGTACCGGTTTCGCCCCGATTATAAAATAGTTGCAAGACCCATTGAAGAATATCCTGCAAAATCAAAGCACGCAGCCGCAGTCATGCTGATGATTCAAAACAATTTGGATGATGCCGTTGCGCAACATCCGCATGAATTGATCACTTATGGTGGTAATGGTGCGGTGTTTTCAAATTGGGCACAATATCTATTGACTATGAAATATTTGTCTGAAATGAATGATGAGCAAACTCTGGTCATGTATTCTGGGCATCCCATGGGACTGTTTCCATCCCATACAGAAGCGCCAAGGGTTGTTGTGACCAATGGCATGATGATTCCCAATTATTCCAAACCAGATGATTGGGAGAAATTCAATGCGCTTGGCGTCACCCAATATGGGCAGATGACTGCGGGTAGCTATATGTACATTGGACCGCAAGGCATTGTGCATGGGACAACCATTACGATACTCAATGCCTTTAGAAAAATTAATAAGTCACCAAAAGGAAACCTCTTTGTCACATCCGGACTCGGCGGAATGAGTGGAGCACAGCCCAAAGCAGGAAGTATTGCAGGATGCATAACCGTTTGCGCAGAAGTGAACCCAAAAATCACCCAAATTCGTTTGGATCAAGGCTGGATTGATGAAAAAATAACTGATTTGGATGCTCTAGTAGCCCGTGTCAATAAAGCAAAGGCCGAAGAGGAAACCGTATCCATTGCCTATTTAGGCAATGTGGTCGATGTTTGGGAAAAATTTGATGCAGCCAATATCCATATCGATTTGGGATCGGACCAAACATCTTTGCACAATCCTTGGGCTGGTGGTTATTATCCCGTTGGAATCCCTTTTGAGGAAGCCAATGATATGATGGCATCCAATCCAATTCTATTTAAAGAAAAAGTACAGCAAACTTTGAAGCTTCATGCCGCAACCATAAATAAACATACAGCAAAAGGTACCTACTTTTTTGATTATGGAAATGCATTTCTCCTGGAAGCCTCGAGAGCGGGAGCCGAGGTGATGTCAGAAAATGGAATCGATTTTAAGTATCCTAGTTATGTGCAGGATATCATGGGACCGATGTGCTTTGACTACGGATTTGGGCCGTTCCGTTGGGTATGCGCTTCCGGTAAGCCAGAGGATTTGCAACAAACAGATGCCATTGCTTGTAAAGTCTTGGAAGAAATGAAGACCAATTCCCCGAAGGAGATTCAGCAACAAACGGCCGACAACATCCAATGGATTAAAGGTGCGCAGGATAACAATCTGGTTGTCGGCTCTCAAGCACGCATTTTGTATGCTGATGCCGAAGGGCGCATGAAAATTGCTCAAGCCTTTAATGAAGCAATTTCACGAAAAGATATTGGATATGTGATTTTAGGTCGCGATCACCACGATGTTTCAGGGACTGATTCGCCGTATAGGGAGACAAGCAATATCTATGATGGCTCGCGTTTTACAGCTGATATGGCCATACAAAATGTCATTGGTGACAGCTTCCGAGGTGCTACCTGGGTGAGCATTCATAATGGTGGTGGTGTGGGTTGGGGCGAAGTGACGAATGGTGGATTTGGTATGGTTCTTGATGGTTCTAAAGACGCTGAAAGGCGCCTAAAATCAATGCTTTTCTGGGATGTGAACAATGGAATCGCCAGACGAAGCTGGGCTCGAAATGATGAGGCAATTTTTGCCATTAAGCGTGCCATGGAAAAGGAACCAAACTTAAAGGTGACACTTCCAAACAGTGTTGATGATACATTAATAAACTCATTATAACTCAAAAAAAAAAGCAAAATGAAAAGAATCTTAAAAATTTTACCTGTCATTATCCTATTAATGGCAGTGTCGTCTTGCAGCTCTGTGAGAGTTGCAACAGACTATGACAAAAATGCAAACTTTAGTGAGTACAAAACATTTGCATTTTACAAAACAGGAATTGACAAAGCTGAAATAAGTGATTTGGACAAACGTAGAATTTTGCGTGCCATCGAAGCCGAACTGTTGGCAAAAGGCTTTACCAAATCTGAAACTCCAGATATCCTCGTAAGTATTTTTACCAAATCCCAACAACGTGTAGACGTCTACAACAATGCATGGGGTATGGGCGGTTGGGGCTGGGGAGGCTTTGGTCCATGGGGCTGGGGAGGCCTTGGAGCATGGGGCTGGGGCTGGAATCAACAACCTAATGTCTCCACTTCTACTGAAGGTGTACTCTATGTAGATCTTATCGATACCAACAAAAAGGAATTAATATGGCAAGGAATGGGGACTGGATACTTAACCCAGAAAATGGAGAAAAAAGATGCTCGAATTCAAGAATTTGTTTCCAAAATCATGGTAAAATATCCTCCTGGAATGGAAAAATAATAAAGAAAAAGAGGCCCATTTGGAGCCTCTTTTTTATCTTCTATTATTTTTTACAGTATCAAGATATCTCGTAAATTGCTCAACGGTTAAAATCTCCTTTAACTTTTGAGTTTTGAGTACTTCCCATTTTTGTATTTCAACCATTTTGGTCTCCTCGCTAATCCCACTAGCGACGATAGCGACCATGTTTTGTTCCACATTAAGCATTGTGTCATACACCATTGATACTTGGGTAACATCTAGGCTTAACAACTCCTGTAAATTTTGTGTTTGCAATTTTGCAATGTGAGCAGGCGTGAGTTCTTTATATTCAGAAACTGTCAATTCCATTTTTTTGGTTTCTTGAGCAATGCCTGAATGAATTCCAGAAGAAACTAATACCAAAAATCCAAACAAGGTTATGAATACTTTCATGTAATAATTTAATTTGATTTTTTAAAAATTGAAGATACAAAATTTACCTATGCAAAAAAAGGCTCCACATCTGTGAAACCTTTTTTGTATGTATTTATAAATATGGAGTTCTCCTAATAGAATTTCGCTCTATGGTCTTTAATGTCTGCAGCTTCTTTTAAAGCATCATAGGCTTTTGTTTGGACCGCATTAACTCTTGTTGATGACAATCTATTGGCAACTGGCTGATAGTTATCTAACTTTGGCGCTGGGGTTTTATTGGTAACAGTAACCATATAAACACCTTTATCGCCATTGATCAATTTTGAAGATTCACCAACTTTCAATCCGAAAGCGGCACCAACAACTTTAGGCTCAAAACCAGCTCCCGATAAAGTTGGGTTTTTCAAATTTACAGAAGCCGCAGTCATGACTGATTGACCTTGATTCTTCGCAATCTCCTCAACCGATTTTCCTTTGATTTTTTCACGGATCAATTGTGCCTTCTTCTCTTTTCTAATTTCAGGCAATACCGTTGCAGATGCAGCTTCAACACTCATCAATCCTTTCTTATTAATCGCAGATACTTGAGCAACAATATAACCTCCACCTGGGACTGAAAAACGCTTGGTATCACCAACGTCAACACCATCCTCAAATGCCCAACGTACAATGGCGCGTTGACTTCCTAATCCTGGAAGATTTTCATCTAACTCCTTGATATTGTTTACAGGCTTTATTTCCAAATTTTTTGACTTGGCAACTTCCTGAAAATCTTTATTCTGAATGGCTATTTCAAAATTAGAAACCTCATTAAAAGCGGCGTCTATTGTTTTCTCTGATGGCTCAATTTTTTGAGCCAAGGTTGCAACTTTTATCAATTTACTGCTGCCTTTTTGATCTAAAATCTCAATAATGTGAAACCCGAAATCGGTTTTTACCACTCCTAAATCGCCTTTTTTGTTTTCAAATGTATAATCCCTAAATTCAGGAACCATTGCATTATATGCGTAAAAATCCAATACGCCTTCTTTCTCATTGCTCACTTTGTCTATTGAAAAATCCAATAAGCTCAAAAACTTTTTACGATCTGATTTGATAACGCTCAATAAGCTGTCTGCGGTTTTCTTCGCCTTATCTTCTGTTTGAATTGTTTCTTCGTTTGCAGAACGTGAACCAACAAAAGGAATTAATATATGCCTTGCTTTTACTGAATCTGGTAAGTTTTTTTCAGCAATCACCTTAGTGATTTTATACATCTCATTATCCTTGTATGGGCCATAATACGAACCCACCGCAAGATTGGCAATACTGTCCTGAACTCCTGAAGGTAAAGTTTCCTTTTTAACAAAAGAATCATTGTATTTGATATCGGAATAGGTATTTATAAAGGTTTCAACATCATTAGCATTTCGGAATCCTACAATGGTATCATTCGTTTTTGATACGTCATTATATTCAACTTTATTGTCTAGTAAAGAGACGACATTATTTTTTACTTCATCTTCATCTTCAAGAGATGCTACCTCTGAAAATTCAACAAAATTGATATCTCTTGAAGCTTCCACTTTATATTTCTTTTCGTTTTTCTTGATATAATCAGAGATTTCAGATTTTGAAACTTTTACAAGGCTATCAGAAATGGTTGTGTAAGGAACCTGTACGTATTTTAAATCGACAGTTTCGTTCTCTAGGGTGTAATCTACTTCTGCTTCACCCAAGGTACTTGAGACCCCTGCTTTAATCATGTTAAAATAGGCTTGTTGTTGACCACTCACAGCTATTGATTTTTCGCTATCTACCCACTCTGCATAATTGATAAGAGAGTTTCCTATAGGTGCTCTATCTGGACTTATGGCTTTTAAATTGGCAATAAATTCGTTCAGTTTATTCTCGTCAAATACACCAGCTTCATTATTAAAATCTGGAATACCAGAAAGGTTTTGCTTCAACAATTCCCTCATTTGATCTTTTTCGACCGTAAGACCCAATTCCTCAAATTGCTTTTGCAATACAGCTTTACGTACTTCTTGATCCCATACGCGGTTCATCGCTTGTGTTGCCGATGCACTTGGGCCTAATTGACGTTGTATTAATTCTACCTTACCCATAAACTCTTCACGGCTTATGTCCTCGCCATTGATCGAGGCTATGACGTCTTGTGAACCTGAAAATGCACTAGAATTTCTGAACAAATCAGAGAGTACAAAGGAGAATAGCGCTAACGCGATAATTATGATTAAAAACAGTGATCGTTGTCTGATTTTATTTAAAACTGCCATTGTGTTGTATGTGTTTATAAAATATAAGTGCGCGAAAATACCATTTTCTATCAAATAATGAAAGTAGAATATGGTTTTTTTAAGGGATGTAAGATGATGTTTGGTGCTTCGCTGTTATGTAACCAGAAAAGCATTGCGAATATGCTGTCAATTAAAGTTGAATAGGTCATCTTTGCGCATTATTCTTCCTCGAGTATCTTCAAAGTTATCAGATCAATTTTTGTTGAGCTGACTTCCAAAATAGTAAATAAAAAATTATCAATGATGACCTGGTCATTTATTTGCGGAATCCCTTCAGTTTCATCAACAATAAGCCCTCCAAGAGTTTCATAAGTATCACTTTCAGGAAGGTTTAATTTATAGGTTTCATTAATATAATCTACTTCCAATCGGGCTGAAAACTTATAATTGTCTGCGTCAATTTTTTCTTCAATCAATTCCACAGTATCATGTTCATCTTCTATCTCACCCACCAATTCCTCAATGATATCTTCTACCGTAATAATTCCTGATGTGCCTCCATATTCATCAATAACGATCGAAATACTCTTTCGCTTTTTGGTCAACAGATTCAACACATCTTTCACCAACATGGTTTCTGGAATAAATTCCACCGGCAAAACGATTGATTTGATGTCCTTTGGATTTTTAAAGAGTTCAAAAGAATGGATATAGCCTATAATATCATCAATGGTATCGTTGTAAACTATGATTTTCGACAATCCAGAGGATGTAAAAAGGGCGTTTAAATTTTTAATGGTATCTTCAATGTCTACGGCGATAATTTCGGTACGCGGAAGCATGACTTCACGCGCCTTAACTTCCGAAAACTCAAGGGCATTTTGAAAAATCTGTATTTCGCTGTCCACTTCTTCATGCTCCTCTACCGACTCCATTTGCTCGCTGATATAATTTCCAAGGTCAACTTTGGTCATTAACAGCTGCACATCATCGCCTTCAGCTTTAAAAATATATTTTAATACCATATTGGAGATCCAAATGACGAAATCGGAGATGTACCAAAATAACCAATAAAAGACATATGCAGGAATGGCCAACAGTTTCAACAATAAATTGGCATAAATCTGAAAAAACACTTTGGGTAAAAACTCAGCAGTAATAAGTATAATGAGGGTAGAAATGATGGTTTGTGACAGCAAACTCAAATCATTGAGGAGGTAGTTTAAAAGTGCATAATCGGTTGGTAAAAGATAACGAAACCAACTGACGAGTTTATCTCCCATCAAAAACCCATATATTACCAAGGCGATATTATTGCCAATAAGCATGGTGGCAATAAATTTTGAAGGCTTTTCGGTAATTTTTGACAAAACTACTGCGAGAGGCCCACTTTGCTTCTTTTCAATCTCAATGTGTATTTTATTGGAAGATACATAAGCGATCTCCATACCTGAAAAAAATGCCGACAAAATAAGCGATAATATAATGATAAAGACACCGATATCCATGGTCTATTTCTTGTTTCTTTCCTCCATTTTTTTGGCGAAACGCATTCTGAAGACAAACATAAAAACTGCAAGCGCAGCAATGACAAGTAAGATATAGGCCCTATTTCTATCGGAATTCCAGTTAATTATGGCTTCGTAAATAAAAAGGATTGCAAAAAACAAATAAGCGTATTGAAAGAATTTTTGAAGCTTCATGTTGGCAAAGGTTAACTATTTTGGTCAAAGATAAGATTTATTCATCTAAATAGATAATTCCGGTGACATCCAAGGATTCGAAATTTTTAAAATCTTTATCAGAATTAAACCCATTACCAGTTATGATTTTAGTGGGTGACACCATTTGGAAAGCTTCGTTTGTGAAAATTTGCTCATTCTTTTGATCGTAATAGAGCTGATTTGCAAAAATACTATCATTCTCTTGTGTGACGATGATGACATTTCTTTGCAGGTCGATGAGATCTGTTTCATCATAAGAAATGGCATAATCAGCAAGTATGGTGCTTTTTTTCCCTTTGTCGTATAACAATAATTTAATACCATCGGGAAACTCCGTGAAAGCAAAATCCCGATTTGAGAAATCTTTCATTTTAGGACTTAACAAATTGGCTTTTACTTTACCTGAATCGGTGTATTTTAAATTGATGTTTTCAGCAACTCCTATGGGTTCATTTTGAAGCACTCCTATTTGCTGCACTTCCTTGAAGTTGTCTTTACATGAAAAAAACATAGTCACAACGAAGGTTGTGACTATGAGTTTTAAAACATATGTATGTTTGTATTTCATTTACAATGATGGAACTCTTACACTAGATCCAATCCAACATCCAATAGAGATAGTTTTACCCTCATTGCCTGCGGTGAAAATATCACTTTTTGTTGGTGCTTTGCCATCGTAACTTGCTGCTAACTGCTCTGCGTAAGATCTTAAACTTCCATCTACTTTAGCTGCTTTACGCGCTTCAGAAGCTGCCAACCAATATACGGCTCTCTTATTAAAAACTGAATCACCACAATCATTTGCGCTCGCTGCATACATTTGCGCTATTTCTATATATGCTCTACCCATTGAAGGACTTAAGCTTAATGCCTTTTGGAAGTAACTTTTAGCCGAACCATAGCTTCCCTTCTTTTTTAGACTTTTTCCAATTTCATATGCTCTTTTCGCTTTTTTCAATGGATCTGTTTCTAAATCGTAAGCTTCATCCAAATATTTGTTTCCTTCGTTCGTTTTCCCTTGAGAGAACAGTAAGTTGGCAACGAAATATTTTGTGTTTGCTGAAGGTGACGCTGCATCATAAGCCTTTACAAGAGTCGTATACAATGGAGCATCGGTACATTCCTTATTAAACATTCTACTTACAGCACGTTCCAACCATTCAACATTTGTTTTATTTTGTTCAAAATCCTTTTCATATAATGGCATTAAATTTTCACAATTAGCCAATTGGCCTAATTTAGTGTCCATACTTCCAGAGATATTGTTATAATTTTCTAAATAGCTTTCATAAGACTCCTTATATTGTGCTTCTTTGGAGGTCAATGCCGTTCCAGCTTCTTCTTTTCCAACCAATGGATTCATCAACAATGTGTAATTGTCAATTTCTTTGCTGATTTTTTCAGAAACATCATCATATTTATCAAAAACCGCCTGAATTTCCACTTCTTTAGATTCATGCATATCCACTATTGTAGAAAAATATATATAAAGAGCTCGTGGACTTTTGAAATTTTCAACATCTTCTTTATAAGCCCTATCCAACATATCGTAAATTTTCTTATTGGTAGCATTTAAATCTTTTTTGAAATCATATAGCAATTCACCTTTGTCACTCAATATACCACCTTTGGTATAGTTAGATGGAAAATTGACCAATGCTTCATCCCAAAGTTTCATAAGGTCGTTCAAATAGCCTGCTTTTTCAACCCCAGAAGAATTCTCTATCTTATGTTTCAAGATTTTTTCACCATAGACATAAATGGCGCGGTTGAATTTTGGACATTTAGTTCTTACCTTCATCCATGGATCACATGCTTCATCTAATTTTTTACTTTTATAATAATCAGTAAAAATGGTTAAGTTAGTCATGCACTCTTCATCTTGTTGAGCAAAACTGTAGTTAAAACTTAACAAAAGGGCTGCAACTACTAAAATAATTCTTGTTTTCATTGTGTTTTTAATTAACGGTTAATCATATTTTCTTTTTTGGAACCATCTATCGTTTAAAGATAGACTAAATTGAAGATTTACAAAATTCTCTTGAATTAAATTTTGGTTAGTGGTTCCTCTCTTACCAACCTCAAGTCCTATATTTGCATTTGAGAAAAATCCTCCAATGGGTAGTCCTAATCCAAAAGACATGCCAAACTCGTTGATGGTTTCGTTATTTATTTCAAGACCTGTATTTTCAAAATGCACTCCGGCTCTGTAAACAATTCTTTTCCAGTATTTTGAGAACGAATCGTATTCGGGTATAAAAAATCCTCCTAAAGCGATTGTGGTACCATTAACAAATTTAGCATTTGTAATATCAAAAATTGGATTGGAAAACTCACTCGTATTTTGCAAGGTCAGTTCTGAACCAATAAACCACTTTTGTGGCTGCCCAATTCCAGCTCCAAATGAGATTCTTGATGGTAAGGTTAAGTCGGTTGTTTTTAAGTTTTGTCCTTCTAAATCGGCATCTATGGTGTTAACGACAAACTCTTGTCCGGTTGATACATTAAGGACGACAGTAGAAAAGGATCTTGTGTTGTTGGAAGAAATACTGCTTTTTGGAGTATACGTCAAACCCGATTGCAGTTGCAATTTGTCTGTCACCATCGTTTTATAATTCAATCCAAGATTGATATTTAAACCGCTTAAGTCAGATCGATTATTTTCTCTTGATTGATATTGTATTAAGTCACCCTGGTCATCGTAAACCAAAGCGATGGAGCTATTCTTAATATTTCCGAAATTATAATTGGCATCTATTCCAATACTCAATGATTCTGTAATCTTGTAACCCAATCCAATAAAAGCTTTATTGACACCACCTTCTCCCTTATAACGATTAGCAGTTAATCCTTCTTCATTTGAAGATTCCAATTTGTACCCAACAGATGTATATGGCAACAAACCAAATCCCACACCAAACTTTCCAATCGGTACCGACACTCCAAAATAGTCGAAGGTTGTTGTGTTTGCTTTATCACTGTTTGTTTCACTTTTTAAATTCACGCTACTATTGCTTCCACCAATTGTAAATTTAACCGGTCTGCTCTCACCATCAAAAGGAAAGCCTTTTAAATTAGGCCCCACATAACTGGCTGGATTTCTAAAGTTCATGTGTATACTGTCAGTAAAAATACTCAAGCCTCCCATACTTCTGTTTTCCACAGTGCCTTTAAATTTTAAGCTACCAATTCCGTAGAACGAATAAGGAGATGCTGTACCCTCTTGTGCATGAGATTGATATGCAAAAATAGCAATTAAAACTACAATAAGTTTTTTGATCATTAGTTTGAATTAGATTCTAAAATAAAGTTCAAACCTTCCAGAAGAAAATTTGAGTTGGCAAATATGCTATTTTTTAATTGTTTTGACAAGAAATCAGTGTCACCACCTGTTAAAATAACTGTTAAATCTGCATAATCCTGTTGATACGCATCAATAATTCCATCTATTTCTTTTAAAATTCCAAATACCACGCCAGAGTGAATAGCGCTAGTTGTTGTATTCCCAGTAATTTGATTTGGCATTTCAGTATCTAATAACGGTAAGTTTGCCGTCAGCGTATTCAAGGACTTATATCGCATCCTGATTCCTGGGGAAATGGCGCCTCCCAAATACTCATTTTTAGCTGTGATAAAATCGAATGTAATACAAGTGCCGGCATCAATGACCAAAACGTCTTTATTAGGATATTTTTTCACTGCCGCACTCACCAAGCCTATACGATCAATACCAAGAGTTTGTGGGGTTTTATATAGATTTATAAATGGAAGTTTACTGTTTGGATTTAAAATCAAAACATCTGTTTTTGATTGTATCTCTTCATATACAGATAGAGCTAACCGTCCCACTGAAGAAATGATTGTCCGCTGGATGTCTTTATGATATTCTAGAATTGCGTGAAAGGTATTAAGTACATCCGCATTGTTAACAGTTTTTCTTTCTATAATCACATCTTGCTGAAAAACAGCAAATTTAACTAGAGTGTTACCAACGTCTATGATGAGGTTCATAATGAAAATAAAAGCTGTAAATTTACAAAAAGGAATTTTTATATAATTTAGTTTTGTGAATAATAAAAATGAATATATATTTGCATCCGCATTTGAGCGACTGGTACCTTAGCTCAGTTGGTAGAGCAAAGGACTGAAAATCCTT
>JBGTCT010000102.1:0-11821 GCA_041748695.1 Aquaticitalea sp.
GATGTTTCTCAACTTTTTATTTTCCTCTATAAGTGCCCGATTTCTATCCTTTAGATTGATATATTGCCTTATACC
This sequence comes from Aquaticitalea sp., assembly GCA_041748695.1. Classification (GTDB taxonomy): domain Bacteria; phylum Bacteroidota; class Bacteroidia; order Flavobacteriales; family Flavobacteriaceae; genus JBPOFM01. The sequence goes on from JBGTCT010000102.1 coordinate 76, forward strand.
ATTGGTGGTTTTATAGATTCCACCTGTAAAAAAGTTAGCAGAATTTATAAACTTACTTTTATGGTAAGAATGAGATTGAATCGTAAAAAAAAGTGATAACCCAAACAGCAACAAAAACAAAAGAAATGTTTTGTTTCTAATAACAAAATTGATGATTTGTTGCATTGGTAATTACTATTTTATCAGGATGCTTTTAAATCTAGCAAGGTTTTTCAGCACTATCCCCGTACCTCTTACAACAGCTCGCAATGGATCTTCGGCAATGTAAACAGGTAGGTCTGTTTTTTGTGATAATCGTTTGTCCAAACCACGAAGCATGGAGCCTCCACCAGCAAGATAAATTCCTGTATTATATATGTCAGCCGCCAATTCCGGAGGTGTCTGTGACAGCGTTTCCATGACAGAATCTTCAATACGCAAAATGGATTTATCAAGTGCTTTGGCTATTTCCCGGTAAGAAATTTGCACCTGTTTTGGTTTTCCGGTTAAAAGATCTCGTCCTTGTACACTCATTTCTTCTGGTGGCAAATCTAAATCTTCGGTGGCAGCACCAATTTGTATTTTTATCTTTTCGGCCGTACGCTCTCCAACATATAAGTTGTGTTGTGTACGCATGTAGTAGATAATGTCATTTGTAAATACATCACCAGCCACTTTAACCGATTTATCACAGACAATTCCGCCAAGAGCGATCACTGCAATCTCGGTAGTTCCACCACCAATATCCACAATCATGTTTCCTTTAGGCTGCATGATGTCGATACCTATACCTATTGCTGCTGCCATAGGCTCATGAATAAGATAAACTTCCTTGCCGTTGACGCGCTCACAAGATTCTTTTACTGCTCGCATTTCTACTTCAGTAATTCCGGACGGAATACAAACCACCATACGCAAAGCTGGATTGAATAATTTCTTTTTAAGAGCAGGAATGTTCTTGATGAATAAATTAATCATCTGCTCAGAAGCATCAAAATCGGCAATTACGCCATCTTTTAACGGCCTAATGGTTTTAATGTTTTCGTGTGTTTTACCTTGCATCATGCTGGCTTCCTTTCCAACTGCAATGATTTTTCCTGTAATTCGGTCTCGGGCAACTATGGATGGACTATCAACAACAACTTTGTCGTTGTGAATAATTAAGGTGTTTGCGGTTCCTAAATCTATGGCTATTTCTTCTATAAAGAAATCAAAAAATCCCATCGGCGTAAATGATTGTAATGGTTGATATTAGTTTTGTTTGCTGTTATTGTTGTAAATGTAATTAAAACTTACAAATAATTATTTAATTAAATGCCTATTTGTTTCTGGTTTAAAGACTCGTTTTTATCCCATTTAAAACTCGCGATTTCTGTATTCGCGGAACATTTAATGTTTGAAATGTCGTATTCCCGTAAATACCATGGATAAACCATTTTTGTTGCAATAATCGATACTCAATTCATCTTTGATAGAGCCTCCGGGTTGAATTACCGAAGTAATTCCGGCATTATCGGCAATTTCCACACAGTCTGGAAATGGAAAAAAAGCATCACTCGCCATCACTGCACCTTTTAAATCGAATTTAAAGGATTGTGCTTTATGAATGGCTTGATTTAACGCATCAACACGGCTGGTTTGTCCAGTTCCGCTGGCACAAAGTTGTTTGTTTTTTGCGATTACTATGGTGTTCGATTTGGTGTGTTTGCAAATTTTAGATGCAAACAATAAGTCTTCTAACTCGTTTTCTGTCGGTTTATTGTTAGTGGCATAGGATAAATGTTCCATCGCATCAGTGACATTATCTTTTTCTTGAACTAAAACACCATTCAAACAAGTTCTAACTGTAGATTGAGGTAAATCTACTTCGTTTTGCACCAATAGGATTCTATTTTTTTTGCCTTTTAAAACTTCCAAAGCTTCATCCGAATATGAAGGTGCAATAACCACTTCGCAGAACAGCTCATGGATTTCTTCGGCAGTAGCTTTGTCGATTTGGGTATTACTAATCAAAATACCGCCAAAAGCAGAAACCGGATCGCCTGCAAGGGCGTCTAAGTATGCTTGATACAAAGTATCTCTTTGAGCAATTCCACAGGCATTGTTGTGCTTTAGGATCGCGAACGTTGGCGAATCGATTTTAAATTCGTTCATCAAATTAACGGCAGCATCGACATCCAACAGATTGTTATAACTCAATTCTTTACCATGAAGTTTCGTGAACATGGCTTCAAAATCACCAAAGAAAAATCCTTTCTGATGCGGATTTTCTCCATATCGTAAAACCTTTCCATTGATTTCACTGATTTTTAACGCAGCCTGTTCATGATTTTTATTGAAATAATTAAAAATTGCAGTGTCGTAATGAGAAGATACGTTGAATGCTTTTGCAGCAAAATGTCTTCTGTCTTTTTCTGAAGTGGAACCGTTTTGAGATTTTAAAAGATTCAAAAACTCGCTGTAATCGTCTACTGATGAGACGCAAATAACATCTGCATAATTTTTTGCAGCCGCACGAATTAAAGAAATGCCACCAATATCAATTTTTTCAATAATATCATCATTGGTTGCTCCCGAGGCTACAGTTTTTTCAAATGGATATAAATCAACAATGACCAAGTCGATTTGAGGAATCTCAAATTCCTCCAATTCTGCAACATCACTTTCATTGTTTTGTCTGTTTAAAATACCACCAAAAACTTTTGGATGTAAGGTTTTGACCCGACCACCTAAAATAGAAGGATAGGAAGTAACGTCTTCAACGGGAATGACTTCAATTCCCAGATTTTTGATAAACGTTTCCGTGCCTCCTGTGGAATATATTTTAACACCTAATGTGTTTAATTGTCTTACAACGGGCTCTAGTCCATCTTTGTTGAAAACAGAGATAAGAGCCGATTTAATCGATTTAGTGTTACTCATTATGTGGTTGTGTGATTTGAATGGCACAAAAGTACATATTCTAAAAGACAATTAAGAGTTATTAAATGGTGTTTATTAATGTTTTTTGTAACAAAAAATTGTTGAAAACGTCCTATCTTTAAATTTATTCAAAAATAGCCATAATTCATGCTGCTTTACTTACGCTTATTTAAAGAGAGTTTTTCATTCGCTATTAGTGCATTGACCAATAATAAATTGCGGACCTTCTTGTCTTTATTGGGTGTTACTATTGGGATTTTTTCAATTATTGCTGTTTTGGCTGCTGTAGATTCCTTGGATCGCAATATCAAAGAAAATCTTTCAGGTTTGGACAATAATACGATGTATTTAACTAAATACTCTTTTGGACCTACACAAGTTCCAAAGTGGCAACGCGACAATTTTCCCCAAACCGAGTATAACGATTACGAATTTATTAAAAGAAATGTTGAAGACATTGATGCTGTAGCCTATGTGATGTTCGGTTCGGGGGAAACCATGAAATATGGTGTCGAAACCATAGCAGGAGTTAATACAACACCGGTTTCTCAAGAGATTTACGAAATTGAGGAGATGAAAATTGGAGAAGGCAGATTTTATACCGAATCTGAATCGATTTCTGGAGCACCTGTTATTGTAATAGGGCATTCCATTGCTGAAAATTTGTTTAAAAACGTGAATCCAATTGGCAAGGAAATTCGTGTATACGGGAGAAAGTTAACAGTTATTGGCGTTTTAAAGAAGTTCGGATCTAGTATGTTTGGTTCGCCTGATGAGAAGGCTTACGTCCCGGTCAATTTTGTTCGTCGTTTTAGAACTGGAGGTGCAGATGGTGTGGCTGGAGCTGTGATTATTAAACCTAAAGATGGCGTTGATTTAGGCGCATTTGAAGGTGTGTTAAAGCAAAAATATAGAATTTTTAGAGGTTTGAAAGCAGGAGATCCAGATGATTTCTTTGTGAATAAAATGTCAGGATTTAAGGACGCCATCGATAGTGTTATTGGAACCATGAACATCATGGGATGGATCATCAGTGGATTTTCCTTGCTTGTAGGTGGATTTGGTATTGCCAACATCATGTTTGTTAGTGTAAAAGAACGGACGAATCTCATCGGTATTCAAAAATCATTGGGAGCAAAAAACCGATTTATTTTATTTCAGTTTTTGTTCGAAGCTGTAATTTTGGCCGTTATTGGAGGGCTGATTGGACTGTTTTTAGTGTGGATCGTTTCTCTGATTGCATCCACCTTTACAGGAGATTTTGAATTTGTGCTCTCTTTTGGAAATATGCTATTGGGCTTTATATTATCTACCTTAATCGGATTGATTTCTGGGGTAATTCCTGCTATTTCAGCATCTCGCTTGGATCCTGTGGAAGCCATACGATCTGGAATGTAAATTTATAATTGTCAATTAGACGTTATTCTAATAATGTGGCAACCTCTTTACATACAAACTCTAAAAAGCGTTCGTCTTCGTCAGTGAATGGATCAGGGGTATTCGAATCGATATCAATTTGGCCAATATTTTCACCATTAACGAATAAAGGAATTACAATTTCTGCTTTTACAGAGATACTACAGGCGATATAATTGTCTTGGGCCGTCACATCTGGAACAACGAAATTTTGATTGCTTACAGCCACCTGTCCACAAATTCCTTTACCAAAAGGAATGATGGTATGATCTGTTGGTGCTCCAACATAGGGCCCAAGTTTTAATTCTTCCTTATCACCATTTTTAAAATAAAACCCTACCCAATTGTAATGCGGAATATTGGCCTCCAATAATTCGCAAATGGCTAAAAGTTTAGCGTCAGTAGAGAGGCTTTTATCCTGAATAGTAATTATGACTGGTTGTTTTAATTGCTCAAAGGTCATTGTTCAAAAAGTTTTGGCAAAAGTATCATAAAAGCATAATTTGATGTATTTTTTTATATAAATTTAACAAACCCAAATAACACTCTCCTTTTGAGGAAATTAATCATCAAATACAAATCGGTGATCAGGTTTATCCTGACTTTTTTGATCGTTTATATTGTTTTATCGGTCATGTATAAATTATATCTAGATTATTCTGAAGGTTCTGCTTATTATCCGGATTATTTAACTAATCTGGTTGCCAAACAAAGTGAATCCCTTATCCAAACATTTGGATATAATGCCTCCATAGCTCCACATCCCGACGAGCCTTCGATGAAACTTATCATCAATGAAAAATTTGTAGCGCGGGTGGTAGAAGGTTGTAATTCTGTAAGTATCATTATTCTTTTTATTGCTTTTATGATTGCTTTTGCCGGAGAACTCAAGACTACATTTTTTTATATTTTAGCAGGAAGTGTACTTATTTATGTTGTCAATCTGCTTCGGATAGTCATATTGTCGGTTGGACTGTATCATTATCCTTGGCGTCGTGAGGAATTGCACACAGTTATTTTTCCATTGATTATCTACGGTATGGTTTTCTTATTATGGATGTTTTGGGTCAATCGATTTGCAACGCTTAAACGTAAAAAATGAATAGCGTCATAAAAATGATAGCGCTCCTAGTATTGTTTGGACTATTGATCCTCATCCGAGCCTTTGAGAACGAATTATTTTACGATCCATATCTCTCTTTTTTTAAAAATGATTATTTGTACATTGACAACCCAAGGCGAGAGGTTTTTAAACTCACTATCTTTACTGCTCTGCGCTATTTTTTGAATACTACAATATCTTTAGGCATCATTTATTTATTTTTTAAGGACAAAACGATTGTCAAATTTTCTGCAATGATATATGTTTTTGCTTTTATCATTCTAATACTTTTATTTCTTTATTTCGTAATTCATCCTAATCAAGATGATTATTATCTATTTTTTAATGTGAGACGGTTTTTAATTCAACCTCTAATATTATTGCTTTTATTACCAGCCTTTTACTACTATATATTGAAACAACCAAAAGGTTAAGTGTTTGGTAAAATTTAGACTTGATTGAATTTTTTCGTACTTTTGCAATCATGTTAAAAATTGTTTTACATAAAGGTTTTTCAGTGATAATGGCATTTTTAGTGTTGTTTTCTACTGTTTACGTCACAATAGAAAGCCATCTATGTGGTGATGTGCTCATTGATGTGGCAGTTTTTAGGGAAGCTCAAAGATGTAAAATGGAAGCTTTTGAAATGGAACGAATGGCAATTACGAAAAAGAATTGCTGTAAAGATAAATTAGAGGTTATTAAAGGTCAAGACGATTTGAAACTCACTTCTTTGGAAGACCTTCAATTTGAACAACAACTTTTTGTTACTTCCTTTATATATTCTTATAACAATCTTTTTGAAGGTTTGCCCGAGCAAATCATTCCTCACAAAAATTACTCTCCACCCAATCTGGTCGCCGACATTCAGGTTTTGGATCAGGTTTTCATCATTTGATTTTAGATTTTTTGTTTAATTAATGTATTGATTTTATTGTCATTACAGTGAATTATCATTTTTAAAAACTAAAGCAATGATACACACATATAAAGTTACAGGAATGACTTGCGATGGATGCAAGGCTTCCGTAGAAAAAGCACTAACATCTATAAACAATGTTGAGGATGTCAAGGTAAATTTGAATGCTTCCGAAGCAACTATTACCATGAATCAACATGTTGCAACTGAGACTCTTCAGAAGTCTCTATCTAGCAAATACACAATTTCAGATAAAAAGGAAACCAATGTATTCCAATCCTCTTCCACAATGATGGAAGCGGAAAAAAGTGATTTACAGCAGCTATTTCCGCTGTTTTTGATCTTTGGTTACCTAACAGTAGCGGCCATTCTTTTAAATATTAACCCTTGGGATGGAAGTAATTTTATGTTCGATTTTATGGGATTGTTTTACATAGTCTTTAGTTTCTTTAAGCTATTGGATTTGAAAGGCTTTCCAGAATCCTTCAAAATGTACGATCCGTTGGCTAAAGTAATTCCATCTTACGGTTGGCTCTATCCTTTTATTGAATTGGCTTTAGGGATATTATTTTTGATGCGATTACGAATTCCTTTGGCCTTAATCCTAACCATAATCATATTGGGAATAACAACCATTGGCGTAACCAAAACCTTGTTGGATAAAAAGTCGATTCAATGTGCATGCTTGGGAACGGCCTTGAAATTACCCATGACCAAAGCAACTTTTATTGAAAACAGCATCATGATCGTCATGGCAACTATCATGCTAATTAACCTATACAACTAATGAAAAACATACTATATATATTAATGTTGCTGCCAACTCTTCTTTTGTCACAAGATAAAATTACAGGCGTGATCATGGAAGCGAATGCTGAAAATAAACCTCTTGCTTTGCCCGGAGCCAACGTATTCTGGTTGGATACGAGCGTTGGGATTGTGACTGACATTGATGGAAAATTTTCAATCACCTATAAACCTGAATACACAAAATTGGTTATCAGTTATGTGGGATTCAAAACCGATACCTTGACGATTACAGAGCCTAAACCTATACGTCACTTTCTTCAGCCGACAAGCGAATTGGATGAGGTTACCATTTCATCCCGTAAGCAAGCGACAACAAAATCCTATTTGCAGGCACACAATGTGATGATTGTGAGTAGTGCGGAATTGATAAAAGCAGCTTGTTGTAACCTGTCGGAAAGTTTTGAAACTAATCCGTCCATCGACGTTAATTTTGCCGATGCCGTCACAGGAACGCGTCAAATTAAAATGTTGGGGTTGACGAGTCCTTACATCCTGATTACTTCGGAAAATATTCCCACCATTCGCGGTGCTTCGCAGGCCTATGGCTTGAGTTTTACACCCGGAACTTGGGTAGAAAGTATCCAAATCACTAAAGGAGCCGGAAGCGTAGTCAACGGATTTGAAAGCATAGCAGGACAGATCAACACAGAATTGGTGAAACCAACAACCGATGCCAAATTATTTGTGAATGCCTATGGTTCTCAAAATGGACGCTACGAACTCAACACGCATTTGAATACGAAAGTCACAGATAAATGGAGTACAGGATTGTACTTGCATGGTAATATTCGCGATATGAAATTTGACATGAATGATGATTCATTCTTGGATGGACCACTGCAACAACAAATCAATGTGATGAATCGTTGGCAATATACCGATCCTGAAAAGGGTTTTGTGAGTTTTATCAATTTTAGATATTTAAATGATTCCAAACAAACAGGTCAAGTGGCTTTTAATCCTGATACTGATAAATTCACTACCAATGCTTGGGGAAGTGAGATTAAAACGCAACGTTTTGACGGTTCGATAAAGACTGGATTTGTAAATACCGAAATTCCTTGGAGAAGTTTTGGGGTTCAGGCGGCATTTAGTCGTCATAATCAAGAATCTTATTTTGGTTTCAATCAATATGATATTTTGCACAACAGTGTTTATGCAAGTGCCATTTACAATTCTATAATTAGTGATTCAAGACATAAAATTAAAACAGGATTGAACTATACCTTTGACCATTATGACGAGTTGGTAAACACTTCCGACTTTGAGCGTACTGAAAATTCCATCGGAGCCTTTTTTGAATACAATTATGATACCTTGGAGAAACTTAATTTAACAGCAGGCGTGCGTATTGATAGACATAATTTGTTGGGAACATTCATCACTCCGAGGGTTCATGCGCGTTACACGCCATGGGAAAAATCGGCTTTAAGGGCATCGTTTGGTCGTGGTATACGCAGTGCCAATATTTTTGCAGAAAATCAATCTATTTTTGCCACGTCCAGAAGCATAAATATTGTAAATGCTGGTGGAGAAATATTTGGATTGGATCCCGAAATTGCTTGGAATTATGGTGTGTCATTTTTACAGGGATTCAATCTCTTTGAAAGAAAGGCCGATATAACTTTTGACTATTACATCACCGATTTTCAGAATCAGGTAGTGGTCGATTATGAGAATCCGCAGCAGATCAGTTTTTATAATCTTGAAGGTGAAAGCTATGCCAATAGTTTTCAGGTGGAATTCAATTACAACCTTTTTGAAAGATTTGATATTAGAACGGCTTACAAATATTATGACATTCAAACTCAATACAATTCAGGAAAACTCGAAAGACCATTGACACCAAAACATCGTTTGTTTGCTAACGCTTCTTATGAAACAATCCTACAGCCGAATGCGTCGCAATGGAGGTTTGATGCAACCTATAATTGGTTGGGCGAACAGCGATTTTCATCCACTACAGGCAACCCTGTGCAATACCAATTGCCTGAATATTCGCCTACCGTAGGAACTCTAAACGCACAAATCACCAAAGTGTTTTCTAAAAAATTTGAAGTATATTTAGGAGGCGAAAACATCACAAATGTCACTCAAGACAACCCTATTTTAGGAGCAGACGACCCATTTGGAGCGAATTTTGATACAACATTTGTTTATGGTCCAATATTTGGAAGTATGTATTATGCGGGATTGCGTTTTACGATTGAGTAATCCATCAAAAATTTCTCATGCGGAAGACTCTATAAATCGAAATAATAATTTTAAATCAAAAGAAATGAAAAATATTTTAGTAGCAGTGTTATTATTAACCACAACAGTAACCTTTTCACAAAACAAAAATGCCAAGGCGTCAATAGAAGTCGATGGTGTATGTATGATGTGTAAGGAACGCATAGAAAAGGCAGCGATTAAATCCAAAGGTGTTAAATCGGCTGTTTGGAACTTGGAAACCCATGAATTGAAGTTGATATTTGATGAAAGTAAAACCAACCTCAAAACCATTCATCAAAATATCGCTGATGTTGGTCACGACACCAAAGACGTCAAAGCAACTGATGCAGCTTATAACAGCGTAGATCCTTGTTGTAAGTATCGTGATGAACAAGTGGTAAAAGACCACAGGAACTAGAAAGTAGAATTCATGATATAAAAAAATGCCCCAAAGTTATTTGAGGCATTTTTTTATTAGAGTCCCGTTTGGGGATTTAGGGGATTTACATCATCCCTGGCATTCCGCCACCCATTCCTCCTGTAGCTGGGCTATCTTCTTTGATATCTACCAAAGCGCATTCAGTTGTCAAAATCATTCCTGCAACTGAAGCCGCATTTTCCAAAGCGATACGAGTTACTTTTTTAGGATCTATAATTCCAGCTTTCAGCATGTCGACATAGGTATCTGTTTTGGCATCAAATCCAAAATCTTTTTTGCCTTCCATTACTTTAGCAACAACAACACTTCCTTCGCCTCCTGCATTTTCAACAATCGTACGAAGTGGCGATTCAATAGCACGGGCAACAATTTGAATTCCTGTAGCTTCATCATTATTATCAGAAGATAATTTCTCTAAAACAGATTTTGCTCTAACTAAAGCAACACCACCACCAGCAACAATGCCTTCTTCCACAGCAGCTCTTGTAGCGTGCAATGCATCATCAACACGGTCTTTTTTCTCTTTCATTTCAACTTCACTCGCAGCGCCTACATATAAAACTGCAACTCCACCAGCTAATTTAGCCAAACGTTCTTGCAATTTTTCTTTATCATAATCAGAAGTGGTCGTTTCAATTTGAGCTTTGATTTGATTCACTCTTGCTTTAATATCAGCTGCATTTCCTGCACCATTTACAATAGTTGTATTGTCTTTGTCAACAGTAATGGTTTCTGCGGTTCCTAACATGCTTAAATCTGCATTTTCTAGTGAGAATCCTCTTTCTTCAGAAATTACCGTTCCACCTGTTAATACTGCAATGTCTTCAAGCATCGCTTTACGACGATCGCCAAATCCAGGAGCTTTTACGGCTGCAATTTTTAATCCACCACGTAGTTTATTCACTACTAAAGTGGCCAAGGCTTGTCCTTCAACATCTTCTGCAATGATTAATAATGGGCGTCCAGATTGTGCAACCGGTTCCAATATTGGAAGTATTTCCTGTAAGTTTGAAATCTTTTTATCAAATAATAGAACGTAAGGATTTTCTAAATCTGCAATCATTTTGTCAGCATCTGTCACAAAATAAGGCGATAAATATCCTCTGTCAAACTGCATACCTTCCACAACATCTACATAGGTGTCCATTCCTTTCGCTTCTTCAACGGTAATAACACCTTCTTTGCCAACCTTACTGAAGGCTTTCGCGATTAAATCGCCGATTGTATCATCATTGTTTGCAGAAATAGAAGCAACTTGTTTAATCATTTCTGAAGAGCTTCCTACTTTTTTAGCTTGTTTGTCTAGGTCTTTTACAATGGCTTCGACAGCTTTGTCGATGCCACGTTTCAGATCCATTGGATTGGCACCTGCAGCCACATTTTTCAAACCTTCTTTTACGATGGCTTGAGCCAAAACGGTTGCTGTTGTAGTTCCGTCACCAGCTAAATCGTTGGTTCTTGAAGCGACTTCCTTTACCATTTGAGCTCCCATGTTTTCAAGAGGATCTTCGAGTTCAATTTCTTTTGCAACGGTCACACCATCTTTGGTTACTTGAGGCGCACCATACGACTTACCTATAATTACGTTACGACCTTTTGGTCCTAAAGTCACTTTTACTGCATTTGCTAATGCATCCACACCACGTTTTAACCCGTCGCGTGCTTCAATATCAAATTTTATATCTTTTGCCATGTTTAATTGCTTTATGCCTTAAGCTTTATGCTTTAGGCGTTATTTAATTTTTGTTTTAATTGATATATTTTTCTTTTAATCAAATTTATGCTTTCAATCAATGTATTAGCCAAATCATTGTTTAGGTATGCTAAATCTTTAGCTAAAATGATTAAATATTCAGTTTCGTTTGCAGAACCTGATGCTATTGTAAGAAACCTATTAAATTCCATATCTGAATCTCTACCACATCCTTCGGAAATATTTGTTGGA
>JBGTCT010000103.1:0-5973 GCA_041748695.1 Aquaticitalea sp.
TGGTGATATTATTATCATTAGTGTGCCGCCTTTAACCGAAGAACGCCGACGTGACCTTGCCAAACAAGCCAAAGCGGAAGCCGAAGATGCAAAAATAGGTGTCAGAAGTGCCCGTAAGGATGCCAATACCGAAATCAAAAAACTGGAAGACGTTTCTGAAGACCTTCAAAAAAATGCAGAAATCGATGTACAACTAATGACCGATAAGTACGTTATTAAAATAGATCAGATTTTGGAAGTTAAAGAAAAAGAAATCATGACAGTATAACAATAATAAGCGACGAATTGGTCGCTTTTTTTAGCTTGCTCCAATACTTAATTTAATCCTATGCAAAAATACTGTGTACTTCTACTGTTTATGATTCTAGTATGGTCTGCACAGTCGCAAATAACATCCAAAATTGGAGATACCTTAACAGTTGTGGAGCAGGATTCCATCAAACGGAGTAAATTCCTTAAGCAAATAGGTAATGGATATTTTCCTACTAAATATATTGATATTGACCTCAAAACACTTGTAAAATTCAATCCATATGAAGGTTTTAGGACAGGGCCCGGATTAAAAACCAATGACAAATTCTCCGAAACCTACCGCCTAAACGGGTATGTTGTCTATGGTTTCAAAGACCATACTTTCAAATACAGCATTGGAGGTGGTTTTCGAATTTCCAGTGAAAATGAAACATGGGTCAACCTATCCTATACCGATGATTTACAGGAAACCGGAAGCTCTACCTTCTTAACAGACGGTCGATTCTTTTCGTTTTTTGAACCCCGACTGATTAATATCAACCTGTTTCATCATCACATTACTAGAGAGATTTCTCTAGAACATAATCTTTCTCCATATCTTCTTTCTGAAACACAGATTTCAAGGGTCAATGAATATACGACCTACGATTACACATTTGTTGCGAATGATATTGCTTACAAAGAATTTCGTTTGAGCTTGTTAAAAGTGGCGTTGCATTGGAATCCATTCAACAAATTTGAAACTATGGATGATATCGTTGTAGAATCGGAAGGATATCCTAATTTCACCCTTCAGCTCACACAAAGTGTAAAGGACGTTTTTAATAGTGATTTTGATTTTTTTAAGGCTGATTTCAGAACCTTTTACAAGGTGAATCTTAATGAAGAATCTTCCACAGAAGCCACCATTTCAGCGGGTATCGCAGTTGGAACGACGCCTTTAACACATCTTTATCACGTCTACCCGAATAATAACAATAAGGAAACTATTTTACAACGGTTTTCAGTTGCTGGCATCAACAGTTTTGAAACCATGTATTTCAACGAATTCTTTTCAGATCGATTTGCAACCTTGCAGATCAAACATTTTGTAAAACCTTTTAGGATCACTGACAAATACCGGCCACAATTGGTACTCATTTCAAAAATGGCAATCGGTGCCATGAACGATATTGACCGTCATCAGAATATCGAATTTGACACTTTGGAAAACGGCTACGCCGAAGCGGGTTTTGAAATCAACAAACTACTATTTCCCTTCGGATTGAGCTTCGCTTATCGATATGGAAGCTATCATCTTCCTAATTTCGAGGACAATGTAGCTGTGAAGTTTACATTCAACCTAACGCTTTAGGGGCAATATTCTATCTTAATGAAGTCACAGTTGTTACCCTTTTGCATACCTTTGCCACAACTTTCATAATGTATGTCTAAATTATTCACTAAAGATTTTTGGGAGGTTGTTGCACGACTTATTTTGCGCAACCGTATTGGCATTTTGATCGCAATCATTTTAGCGACCCTGTTTTTTAGTTACCATTGGAAAAACATGCGCTTCACCTATACCGAAGCCAACCTATTACCTGATGATCACGAAGTAAACGTTACCTACAACGAGTTTTTGGAGATTTTTGGAGAAGAAGGAAACCTTATCGTTCTTGGCGTCAAGGATCAACGTTTATTTACAGTTGAAAAGCTAAATGCTTGGAATCAACTATCGGAAGAATTTAAAAGTTACGACGAGGTAGAAACTGTACTTTCCATCAAGGATTTACAAAAGCTCGTAAAAAATACTGAACAGGAAAAATTCGAACTCGAGACATTTATAAAAGATTCCATTAGTTCGATGGAACAGCTCAATCTACTGGAGAAAGAGTTATTTGAACAATATCCCTTTTACGATAATTTTTTGTTCAATAAGGAAACGAAAACGATTCGTACTGCCATTTATCTGAAGAAAGAAATTGTCAATACACCTGCACGGAAAGATTTTGTCATAAATGTACTGGAATCCAAAGTTGCTGCTTTTGAAGAAGCCCATCAAATGGATGTTCGCGTTTCTGGAATGCCATACATTCGTACTTTAAACGCCCAGCTTATTGTTGATGAAATTGGCTGGTTTATTGGTGCCGCCCTTTTTGTGACGTCCCTGATTTTCTTTATGTTCTTCAGGTCTTTTAGAGCTACTTTTATTTCGCTTATTGCTGTTTGTATAGGTGTTATGTGGACTTTTGGAATCATTGGATTGTTCAACTACGAAATCACAGTATTAACAGCATTGATACCACCGTTGATCATAGTCATTGGTATTCCTAATTGCATATTTCTCATCAATAAATACCAACACGAGGTCAAATCTCATGGTAACAAGGCGAAATCATTACAACGTGTTATTACAAAAGTTGGCAACGCAACCTTGATGACCAATGTGACCACCGCGATGGGTTTTGCAACATTCATAATTACCGAGAGTACCCTTCTAAAAGAATTTGGTATCGTCGCCTCCTTAAGTATCCTCGGTATTTTTATACTTTGCGTTTTGATCATTCCAATTATTTACAGCTTTTTGCCATATCCTAAAGATCGCCACTTGGAACATTTAAACACGCGATGGATTGGCGGATTTGTCAATTGGATGGAACGCATGGTAAAGGAACGTCGTGTTACCATCTATTTTACAGCTGTCATCGTTTTGGCTGTGAGCATTATTGGCATTTTTCAAATACGTGTTTCGGGCAGCTTGATAGAAGATATGCCTCAAAAGGCAGAATTTTTTCAGGACATACGCTTTTTTGAAGAGGAATTCAGTGGCATCATGCCTTTGGAATTTGTGATAGATACTAAACGTAAAAAAGGTGTGATGAAATTGAGCACCTTAAAACGTATGGAAGAGCTTGAGACAGTCATCGAAGAAACGCGCGAACTCTCACGACCAGTTTCTGTTGTAAGTCTCGTCAAATATTCCAAACAGGCGTATTATAACGGGAATCCAGACTATTATCAATTGCCAACAAGCCAAGAAAACAGTTTCATACTTGCCTATGCAAAAAACTCATCGTCTGAAGCAAATTTATTACAGAATTTTGTAGACAGCACTGGTCGTTATGCACGGATTACAACTTTTATGAAAGATATTGGTACCGACAAAATGGAAGAGATTGAAGAAGACATTCAAACGACCATTGACAAGGTCTTTCCTAAAGAAAATTATAACGTCATCATGACAGGAAAAGCCTTGGTTTTTCAAAAAGGGACGAATTATTTGGTCAAAAATTTAGCCATTTCCCTTTCCTTGGCCATTTTTTTAATTGCCTTATTTATTGCCTATTTATTTCGATCATTCCGTATGATTTTGGTGTCCCTGATTCCAAACCTTTTGCCGTTGGTCATTACCGCAGGCTTGATGGGCTATTTGGGAGTTCCCATAAAACCTTCGACCATTTTGGTGTTTAGCATTGCCTTTGGTATTTCTGTGGATGATACGATTCACTTCTTGGCAAAATACAGGCAAGAACTGAAAGCCAATAATTGGAAAATCAAAAAATCGGTTTTTGCCGCCTTGCGCGAAACTGGCGTGAGTATGTTCTATACTTCCATCGTCCTGTTTTTTGGTTTTTCTGTATTTACCATATCCAGCTTTGGCGGAACTGTGGCGTTAGGGGCTTTAGTATCTGCAACTCTTTTGTTTGCCATGTTATCAAATTTATTATTGCTGCCTTCCCTTCTTTTATCTTTAGAACGCAGCATCGCCAACGAAGAAGTCTTGAAAGAACCTTCCATAAATATTATTCCCGATGAGGACGAAACGGAAGATGAACACTCAAAATAAATTCTAAAAGGAAAATTCCAAATTCCAAATTCCAAATTCCAAAAATAAGGCTCCCAAAATCTATTCTCTTTTCTCTATTTTCTATTCCTTTTCCCTCAATAACAATTTTCAATTTTATCGGTTTTACAATTTGAATATTGATAGTTGAAACACGTATCTTTGCACTGTTAAAATCATTAAAATGACATCACAAACCATTGCTGGACTTTTAAAAACAGAAGCAAAATCTCAAGATATCGAGCTCAAAGGTTGGGTACGGACTTTTAGGGCGAATCGATTTATCGCCTTAAATGATGGATCAACATTGCAAAATATTCAGTGTGTTGTGGATTTCGAGAAGACAGAGGAATCTGTTTTAAAACGCATTACTACTGGTGCTGCAGTTCATATCAAAGGACAATTGATTGATAGTCAAGGAAAAGGTCAAAATGTAGAAGTTCAGGTGAATGACATCAAGATTCTTGGTGATTCCGATCCAGAAACCTATCCAATTCAACCCAAAAAACATTCCTTCGAATTCTTGCGTGAAAACGCCCATTTACGCACGCGAACCAATACATTCAGTGCCGTGATGCGCTTGCGTTCTAGCTTATCATTTGCCATCCATAAATATTTTAATGAGAATGGTTTTTACAATATGCACACGCCCATCATCACAGGAAGCGATGCTGAAGGTGCAGGTGAAATGTTCCGGGTGAGCAATCTCAATGCTAAAAATCCGCCGTTGAATGATGATGGAACTGTCAATTATAAAGAAGATTTCTTCGGTAAGGAAACCAACCTAACCGTTTCCGGTCAATTGGAAGCAGAAACCTTTGCGATGGCATTGGGAAAAGTGTACACATTTGGACCTACTTTTAGGGCCGAAAATTCCAATACCTCGCGCCATTTGGCCGAATTCTGGATGATTGAACCCGAAGTGGCCTTTATGGATTTGGCTGGCAATATGGATTTGGCTGAAGATTTCATGAAGTATGTCCTAAAATATGCTTTAAAACACAATCGTGAAGATTTAGAGTTTTTGGAGCAGCGTTTATTGGAAGAAGAAAAAACAAAACCACAAGCAGAGCGTTCAGAAATGAGCCTGATTGAAAAAATCAATTTTGTGGTCGACAATCATTTCAAACGTGTTAGTTATACAGAAGCAATTGACATCCTTAAAGATTCCAAACCCAACAAAAAGAAACAGTTTAAATATTTAATTGACGAATGGGGTGCAGACCTTCAAAGTGAACACGAACGCTTTTTGGTTGAAAAGCATTTTAAATGTCCTGTAATTCTATTTGATTATCCTGCAAACATCAAAGCATTTTATATGCGATTGAATGACAATACCGAGCCAGGAAAAGAAACGGTTCGTGCAATGGATATATTGTTCCCTGGCATTGGCGAGATGGTTGGTGGATCACAACGTGAAGAGCGTCTCGATGTACTAAAAGCAAAAATGAAAGCATTGGATATCGACGAAAAAGAATTATGGTGGTACCTCGATTTGCGCAAATATGGAACGGCCGTGCATTCTGGTTTTGGACTAGGCTTTGAGCGTTTGGTAATGTTTGCAACAGGAATGGGGAACATTCGCGATGTCATACCATATCCAAGAACACCTCAAAATGCAGAGTTTTAATATTTAATTAAGTTTATCCTATTGAAGTGGTTTAAACTTTTTGGATTGAAGCGAAAATTAGTAATTTTGTGACTAATTGAAGGCTTTTTTAAGCTGCATAGCATCGCTATGGAACGAAAAAAAGACAAAAAGTAGGTGCAAAAGGACAATTTTTTAGCCAATTATAAAAGTTTAAATCACTTCATTATAAAACAATCTATATTTATCACTTATATAGATTGTTTTTTCTATTTTTAAAGTTATTCAATAAGACCTCATGCTTAAA
>JBGTCT010000104.1:0-4330 GCA_041748695.1 Aquaticitalea sp.
CCATTCGCGATGGTACCATTTGACAAACTCTCCATCCTTACTGCTCATATAATGTCCTGGCGGAAACAATTCGATTTTACTGCAATAACCTTCCAAGGCTTTTAATTCGGAAGCGACATAGAATGTGCCGTTTTTATCCCACCCTATGTAAAGAGGAATGATTCCCATGTGGTCACGCGCAATAAAATATTCGTCCTTTTCGACATCATAAATCGCAAAACCAAAAATACCGTTCATCTCATCAATAAAATCAACACCTTTTTCTTGGTATAAAGCCAAAATGACTTCACAATCGCTTTCCGTTTGAAAGTTGTATTTGCCTTCAAATTGCTTGCGAAGATTACGATGATTATAAATTTCGCCATTAGCAGCCAAAATAAGTTTTTTATCTTCACTCAATAAGGGCTGCTTTCCGGAAGCGGGGTCGACAATTGCCAAACGCTCATGAGCCAAAATAGCCCTGTCATTGCTATAAATACCACTCCAATCAGGTCCGCGATGACGGATGATTTTTGCCATTTCCAATAATTGAGGCCTTAAGTCTTCGGCTTTCTGTTTTAAATCAAAGGCACATACAATTCCACACATTTTCTTAATTTTTATTTTAAACTTGAAGCAAATATCAATTTATGATATCAATTATAAAACATAACAAGACTAAATACTTACATTATGTAATTAATTATTGAAATATTATTCAAATATGTAAATTATTTTAACAAAAACGAAAAATTACAATTACAAATGTCAATTTTTACTTAAAATTTGATAGCGATGACATAAATGAAAGCAAAAAACATTATTTTTGGAATACTGAAAAAATCCAGTTATGAAATCGCCAATAACATTTTTGCAAACAACCATCAATGAAGATTAGGCGATACCATATGACCGTTAAAAAACTATAAATATCTACATATGAAATCCCATGATTTAACAATCACAAATACCAATGAAGATCTTCCTCATGGGATACCATATGACCTTTAAAAAACAATAAATATCTACATATGAAAACATCCAATTTTTTTAAAACTATTACCTTTTTATTTGTATCATCTCTAGCATTTAGTGTGCAAGCTCAAAATTTTCCTGATTTGGATAAAAGTCCTTTGGACATTGCGTCATTTCCATCCAACTACAAAGTATCGGACAAACTAATCAAAGTCATTTACAGCAGACCACAACTCAAAGATCGTGAAGTTTCTAAATTGGCACCTAATGGACTCGTTTGGCGAACAGGAGCCAATGAAGCCACAGAACTTGTTCTCTATAAAGACATGACTTTTGGAAAAACTTTGGTCAAAGCAGGTTCCTACTCATTGTTTACGATTCCAGGTGAATCTGAATGGACTGTTATTTTGAATACCGACACCAATATTTGGGGCGCCTACACTTATGATCAATCCAAAGATGTTGCCCGCATAAAAGTTCCTGTTAAGGAAAGCAAAAAATTTCTAGAAGCCTTTTCTATGGTTTTTGAAGAAACTCCAACTGGTGCAGACTTAAATATAGGATGGGGAAATACCTTGATTGTGGTCCCATTTACAAAGTAAACATAACTTAATTATAATTAAAATGCCTTGAGTTTTCAAGGCATTTTTTATTAAGGTATATTTAAATACTTATGGGTTTGCAAGGACACTTTCCATTTAGAATTTGCCATAACATATGCAACGATTTCGGGAATTACTTTATCGCGTTTGCTCCATTCTGGTTGAAGGTATAGAATGCAGTTTTTAGTCACTTTGGCAGCTTGTTCCTCTGCAAAGCGAAAATCATCTTTATTATAAATTATCACTTTTAATTCATTGGCATGATCATAAACCTCTTGGGTAGGCAACTTGAGCTTTTTAGGGGAAAGGCAAATCCAGTCCCAAGTTCCTGTCAGCTGATACGCCCCGGATGTTTCTATATGCACTTGCAAGCCTTTTGCTTTAAGTTGTGAAGTGAGTTCGGTCATGTCCCAAGTTAAAGGCTCGCCACCAGTAACCACAATGGTATCACTATGTTTAGCTGCGTTCTCTACGATTATAGACGTTTCGGTGGGTGGGTGCAAATCGGCATTCCAGCTCTCTTTGACATCACACCAATGACATCCTACGTCACAACCTCCCACCCTAATAAAATACGCTGCAGTTCCCTTATGGAAGCCCTCTCCCTGAATGGTGTAAAACTCCTCCATCAAAGGAAGCATTAAGCCTTTATCAATTAAGTCTTGAATCTCTTTTTTCATAGTTTGCAAAGATAGGAAAGAGTATTCAGTTGATGGACTTCGTTTGATAGTTTTTACAAGTGTCTTAACTTTCAACAAAACAAAGAGCATTTTGATTATAGTGCCATATTTTTTATTGTTGAAAACATTTTAGGCTGAATTGCTTCAAGATTAGTATTTTTATAGAAATTTAAATCCATGAGTAGGAAAGAGGAATTTTTCAATCACATAATTGAAGGCAACACTAACAAAGGTGAATTTATAACCTTAGGTGCTGCGATGTTGGATGGTGAAACTATGAAAAATGCGTTTGTAAATGTGCCTTTAAAAACACTCAACAGGCATGGACTGATAGCTGGTGCAACGGGAACTGGTAAGACAAAAACCCTCCAAGTGCTGGCCGAAAACCTTTCTGAAAAAGGAATCCCTGTGCTTTTAATGGATATTAAAGGCGATTTGAGTGGATTGGCAGAACCTAGTCCTGGTCACGCAAAAATAGATGAACGTCATGCCATGATTGGCTTGCCCTTTGATTCTAAAAGTTTTCCTGTTGAAGTTTTAACCCTTTCAGAGCAAATTGGTGTGCGCCTTCGTGCAACAGTGAGCGAATTTGGGCCTGTCCTGTTATCACGTATTTTAGATTTATCGGAAGCCCAATCGGGTGTGGTTGCCATTATATTTAAGTATTGTGACGACAATAAAATGCCTTTGTTGGATCTAAAGGATTTTAAAAAAATATTACAATTCACGACACAAGAAGGCAAAGCCGAATTTGAAAAGGCCTATGGACGGGTATCAACATCCTCGACAGGTGCGATTTTAAGAAAAATAGTTGAACTCGAACAACAAGGTGCTGACCTGTTTTTTGGTGAGACTTCCTTTGAAGTGAACGATTTATTACGAATTGATGAAAATGGAAGAGGCTATATAAATATCATACGGTTAACAGACATTCAGGATAGGCCAAAATTGTTTTCGACATTTATGTTGAGTCTATTGGCCGAAATTTATTCCACCTTCCCAGAACAAGGTGATACGGGACGCCCAGAACTTATATTGTTTATAGATGAAGCTCACTTAATTTTTAACGAAGCTTCAAAAGCGCTTTTAAACCAAATAGAAAGCATTGTGAAACTCATACGAAGTAAAGGCGTTGGCATCTATTTTGTAACCCAAAATCCCACTGATGTCCCGGAGGCTGTATTAAGTCAATTGGGACTCAAAGTGCAGCACGCATTAAGGGCGTTTACGGCTAATGACCGAAAAGCCATCAAACTGACAGCTCAAAATTATCCAGATACAGATTACTACGATACAGCTACTGTTTTGACCTCGTTGGGAACCGGAGAGGCATTAGTCTCGGCACTTGATGAGAAAGGTAAACCAACTCCTTTGGCAGCAACAATGATGAGAGCTCCCATGAGCCGAATGGATATTTTAACGGACAATGAGTTGAGCAGTTTGCTTGGCAAATCTAAATTGTTCAAGAAATACGATGAAACCATTGATAGGGAAAGCGCCTACGAAATGTTGAACAAAAAAATAGAATTGGCTGAAGCCGCAGAAGCAAAAGAGAAAGCCCAAAAAGAAATCGAAGAATTAAAAAAAGCCCAATCCAAACAACGCAGCACTTCCACACGCAAGAGCACAGCGATGAATCCTGTGATTAAAGTATTGACAAGTGCCACTTTTATAAGAAGCGTTTTCGGAATTTTAACTAAGGCAATGAGGAAGTGAGTTTAACTTCATTCTTTGCAACATTAATCATTCAACAAACAAACAATGTATAAATATAGTATTAGTCTTGTTGCAATCGTGTTACTTTTTTCTAGTTGTAAAAAGGAACAAGATCCATTTTTAGTCAATAAAAATTATATTGGCTTATTAACAGACACCACCCAAGTTAAGAATTTGAAAATGGCTTTTCCTAATGATTCTATAGTCAATTATAAAGGAGACTCCATTTTTAAGATCCCTATGAATTTGGTTGAAGTTTATGACGAAGCCGGTAAAATGCTCCTCATTCTTACCCCTAGCAAGATGTCTGATCCAACCTCAACAATAAATAACATTCGTATTGTCGATTCGCGGTATAAAACCGATAAAGGAATTTCT
>JBGTCT010000105.1:0-6594 GCA_041748695.1 Aquaticitalea sp.
CAATCATTTTTTAAAAGCACTTCAAATCGATCCGAATGATGCTTATGCCAAAAAAGGAATTGCATGGATCGTTTACTCTTTCGAGAAAAATCCTGATGAAGCGTTGCGAATTTTAAACAGTGTAACCAAAACCAATCAATCTCCAGATTATTACCTTCTGAAAGCAGAAATATATGAGTATAAGGGAAATATCGAAGCAAAAAATGAACAATTGGACTTGTATAGAACCGCGGTTAAAAATGAAGGGTATGGAGTCATGTACAATAAATACAACGTCCTGCTCAATGCTGATGAAAATGTGAATCTTGAAGAAGCAATTGCCATCGCGATGGAAGAAGTGCAACAAAGACCTACGTCACAGTCGTATGAATTATTGGCTTGGGCTTACTTTAAAAATGGCAATATAGATAAAGCAGTTCAGATTACTGATAGACATGTGGTAGGCCATACATTCGAACCAATGGCTTTATATCATAGTGCAGAAATATACAAAGCCGCCGGCCAAAATAAAAAAGCTGAAGCTCTGAAAAAGGATCTTGTAGAAAGTTCGTATGAACTTGGACCAATCGTAGCTGAAAAGGTTAGCCAGATTTAAATTTATAAACCAACCATGAACCATAAATTTTTTATAACTCTTACTTTATTCCTCGGATGGATACTTTCCTCCAATGGGCAGCAGGTAAAAGGAAAAATCCAAGATAGCAATCGCCAACCTTTGGAAGCGGTTTATATTTATAATTTAAACAGCCAAAGCCATGCGCACTCTTCAGAAAATGGTGTTTTTATATTGGAAAACAACATGGTTGGCGACAGTTTGCGAATCGGATTATTGGGATATGCAACTAAAACAATAATTGTAAAATCGGAAGATTTCAATCAGTTGCTCACCATCGAATTGCAAGAGAAAGCCTTTCAACTTGACGAGATGACACTTACCGAAGAATTAAATCCGGTAAGTACCATAACACGATTGGATTTAAATACAAATCCGCTGAATTCATCGCAGGAAGCACTACGAAAAATTCCAGGACTTATCATTGGCCAACATGCCGGAGGCGGTAAAGCTGAACAGATATTTTTGAGAGGTTTTGATATCGACCATGGGACGGATATTGCTTTGTCTGTGGATGGAATGCCAGTAAATATGGTGTCGCACGCACATGGACAAGGGTATAGCGATTTGCATTTTTTAATCCCCGAAACGGTAAATAAAGTTGATTTTGGTAAAGGACCACACTATTATGAGCGTGGTGATTTTGCAACCGCTGGTTATGTAGATTTTTCGACCAAAGATTATTTGAAAGAAAGCTCAATCAACGCATCCCTTGGTCAATTTAATAACTTGAGGACTCTAGGAATGTTCAACCTATTGGAGAATGTTAAGAATCAAAACGCTTACATAGCTGTTGAATATCTCTCAAGTGATGGCCCTTTTGAATCGCCACAAAATTTCAATCGCTTGAATGTGTTCGGGAAGTATGTGTCATTTTCTCCAACTAACGATAAACTGTCCTTAACAGCATCACGTTTTACAAGCCGTTGGGATGCTTCGGGGCAAATTCCGCAGCGTGAAGTTGACAATGGAAATATCACACGTTTCGGAGCCATCGATGATACTGAAGGAGGAACTACCGAACGAAACAATTTTAATGTGGAATTCGATAAATATGTTAGCGATAAGACAAATTTACAGACCAATGCCTATTATTCGCAGTATGCCTTTGAATTGTATTCAAACTTTACATTCTTTTTGGAAGACCCAATCAACGGAGATCAAATTCGACAAAAGGAAGACCGACAAATTTTTGGTTTGAATACCAAGATTACCCACGATGCCAATTTGGGCTCTACGCCCTTAACCCTAACATCAGGCATGGGTTTTAGACATGATATCGTCGATGACATTGAGTTGTCAAAAACCTTAAACAGAATTACAACTTTGGAAAATGTTCAGTTGGGAGATTTAAATGAAACAAATATCAATGGTTTCGTGAATGCCCAGTTTGAATTCGGAAAATTCAGGGTTGCACCAGCCTTACGATTGGATTATTTCAACTTTTTGTACAATGACAAATTACAATCGGAATATCAATTGTTGTCTGAAACCAAAACCATCGTTAGTCCAAAACTGAATTTTTTCTGGGATGTAAAAAATAATTATCAAGTGTTCCTTAAATCAGGAGTAGGTTTCCACTCCAATGATACACGCGTTGTCGTTGCTCAACAAGGAAGAGATATCCTGCCACGGGCTTATGGCGTTGATTTGGGAGATATCTGGAAACCATTTCCAAATTTAGTGATCAATACCACCTTATGGTATTTGTTTTTAGAGCAGGAGTTTGTGTATGTAGGCGATGCAGGAATCGTAGAGCCAAGTGGTAAAACACAACGATACGGACTCGATTTTGGTTTTAGATATCAGTTAACAGATTGGCTGTTTTTGGATACCGATATGACTTTGACACATGCCAGAAGCACCGAAGATCCTGATGGAGAAAATTACATTCCTTTAGCGCCACCTTTCACAATGGCAGGAGGATTGTCAGTAAATAATTTCAACGGGTTTTCTGGCGGATTAAGATATCGGTTTATAGATGATAGGCCGGCAAATGAAGACAATAGCATCGTGGCAGAGGGTTATTTAATTACCGATTTTAATGCCAATTACAGTTTTAAGAACATTACGCTTGGTGTGGTCATCGAAAATTTATTTGATGTTGCCTGGAACGAAACACAGTTTGCTACAGAATCGAGACTTCGCAATGAAGCACAGTCTGTTGAGGAAATTCATTTCACGCCCGGAACACCATTTTTTATAAAAGGAACCATTTCTTATAGGTTTTAAATCTAGAATTGATTTATAATGAATAAGAAAAATAATTTTGTCAATTGATTTGGGGGAATTGATTGAAAATTGCTAACAAGAAGATATATGCGTTAGAATCCTACTTCTACGCGATGGAACCACGAGTGTTGTGGTAGTTTTTTTAGAGTTTTTTGTTAGTGGAAAGTGTCTGATCGTAGCAATATGGTTAGGCACTTTCTCAATTTTAGGGCAGTCGTTCTATATATTGTTTAAAGAATCCATCTATGCAAATAATAGCACAGTTGGACTACAAAACGACAGTGATTATAATGAATGAGTTGGATTCTATTAACAGAAATTTTTATAGTTCATAGGAATTGTTATTTACAAAAAACAAAGCATTGGCAAAAAAAAGTTTTCCATTTTCCCAAAAACTTCTGAAAAGGGTATTGTCTACCATATATATGACGCTTCCGTTGCCCATGCGTTCTTCTCCAAATACCAATGAATTACTTAATGTTTTTACTGCATCACTGCCCGCAAATCCGGAAACAGGTTTTGTTTCACTTCCCAACCAAGCAATATTGTAGCCTTTATCTAATAAACTATAAGATACGTTGCTCAATTTTAATGTGAAATAATTTTTGTCATAACCAAAGGCCATTGGGTGCGTATTGTCAACATTGCTTTTAAATATGGCTCCGATAATAAAATCCTTTGCCGATTCGCGCTCCCTTTCAGCATAAGGAATGAGATTTGATTTTACTTTAGTCGTATCTTGTGGTTTATTGCGTTTTAATGCAAAGCCATCTTTGTCGGCAAAACTGTTAAGAGCGCCATCAATGACAATAAGTTTACCACCTTTGCTAACCCATTTTTTAAGATTATTCATGGTGTCTTCATCTAACAAACTGGAGTAATACCCATTGGGTAGAATTATGATATTAAAAGCATCCAAGTTCATAGTCTTGAAACTCTTCGTATTGATGGATGTCACCGGATATTTTAATTGTTGTTCAAAGAAATGCCAAATTTCTCCATGACTTAAAGAGGATGTGTAGTCGCCTGAAAGCAACGCAATTTTAGGTTTGCTCACTAGTTTTACATCAGGAGACCCAAAATCAGGACCTGATTTAGACAGTCCACTCGCTGTAGAAACAAGACTTCTTTTCAATTTGTTGGCAGTTGTGATCAATTTGTCATCAAAATTTTCAATATGCGAATTGTCACCTCTAGCGATGATAAGAGCGCCGCGCTCAAAAGAGCTTTCGGGATTGGTTGTTGAGAAGGGCTTTTCGGTAAAACGGACTTTGAAATTTTGCTTTAACAATTCAGCTAAAAATTCAGCGTCCTTGATATGGTTCCATTTGCTGATGTAGCCTGTGGCTTTGTTATCTTTAGTATTAAGGGTTGGCATTATACTTATAGCGGAAGTGGAAGCAAGCTTTGAAGTTGCCACAGCTTCCAAACCATAAGCGTATGGAAGGCTCCATGCAGTGATGTCATAAGTTAATGAATCTGCCAACTTCGCTTGCGGTTCAAAAAGCACTTTTACCATTTTGCCTTTTGGTTGATTGGTGCTTACTACTATATCCTCTGAAGAAGTGTTTACGGAGCCTTCTTTACTTGTGCCGTAATTGTAACCTGTCACTTTTCCGTTGGAAGCATTACTATAGCTAATCTGATGCTTATCCAACAATTCTTTTAAGCCTTCAAGATTATCTTTTTTACCTTTCAGGACATAACTTTTCTCTTTCAAACTGGAATTGTCAAAGAATTTTTTAAACTCGGTATTGAGTTCTTGTGCATATTTGGATGCAACTTCTACTGTTGAAAGCCCAGTGGTGGTGTGATGTGCCACTCTATCGACCAAAGTAAGGACAATCCCTTCATCATTTAGTATTCCCAAACCCGACTGACCAGCTTGTTCATACGTCATTCCGATGGCTCCTAAATACGTTGGGTACGTGTCGCCATAACTTGGGTACAATAAGTCGAAACGCTCTTTAGTAAAATAGAGCCATCCGTTCGCATCAAAATACTTAGCGCTATTTGTACCTATTCTGGATTGAAATTCGCGCTGCCAATCGCTAATTATTTCATGAAAAGGTTCAGCAGCTGGGGCAAAATAATAAGGTTCATTGATGCCTTGTTCATGAAAATCGACATGAATGTGAGGAAGCCATTTATTGTACATTTTTAGTCGGCTTTGCGACTCTATTTGTGACGCCCAGGCCCAATCTCTGTTTAAATCAAATAAATAATGGTTAGCGCGTCCCCTAGGCCAAGGTTCGTTGTGTTCATTAGCTTGCTGGGAAGTGTTATAGGGCGTGCTAGCCGTTTGGTTGTACCAATTTGCATAGCGATCCCGACCGTCAGGATTTAAACAAGGGTCGATAATTACTAGGGTATTCTTAAGCCATTCTTGTTTCTGGGTAAGCAATTCATATATGGTTTTCATGGAAGCTTCACTACTCGACGCCTCATTACCATGAACATTATAACTCAACCAAACAATTGCAATGTCATTGTTAGAAGCACCTACATCCATCACACCTGCATTTTTGAGGTTGTTACCCCGTATGCTCTCGAGGTTTTTAATGTTTTCTTCCGAAGAAATAAAGGCAAGATATAACGGTCGGCCTTCGTAGGTTTGTCCGTATTGCTCCAGTTTTACTTGATTCGGTAGTTCTGAAGCAATCGTTTTAAAATAGTCAACAATTTGATGGTGTCTCGAAAATTTTTCGCCAACTTCATAGCCCAAAAATGCTTTTGGAGATGTGATTTGTTGAGAAAAAGAGAAGGAAATTGTGGCAATGATTACTAAAAAGGCACTAACTAATTTTTTCATTGAGTAAGTTTGATTAAATTACAGAAGTAAAGATACAGTGCATTTTGGAATTAACTAAAAATTAGTAAAAAAAATAGCTTTGAGTCTTATATTTACCGCAGAATTGAATATCCACTATGCCAAAAGCCTGTATTCCGTTTAGAGATACCCATTATTTTTCATCACTTATTTGTGATTATTTGGATGAAAAAGACCATTTAAAATCTTTCTACCATCGATTCCCAAAGTTGGAAACTTTCAAGGAACAAATTGAAGAGAAACAACTATCGTTTGACCATTCCATTAGAAAAACACTGGTTACTTCTTTGATGCATCAGTATGAGGGATTGAGTATTTCATCTTTCACGCTCACCAATATCGACTTATTAAAGGATCGCACAACATTTACAGTTACCACTGGCCATCAATTGAATCTGTTTACAGGTCCTTTATATTTTTTCTATAAAATCATTTCTACTATTAATTTGTGTAAGGAATTAAGGCAAGCTTATCCTGAATTTAATTTTGTACCAATCTATTGGATGGCTTCTGAAGATCATGATTTTGAGGAAATCAATTATTTTAATTTTAAGGGAAAAAAAGTTCGATGGAACCGCGATTCTTCAGGCGCTGTAGGTGAATTGGATTTAAAAGGGTTGGATCAGGTGTTTGAAGTTTTTACATCGCAACTCGACAAAACGAACAATGCGAAAGAATTAAAGGAATTGTTCAAATCTGCTTATTTAGAACATGAAAACCTAACGGAAGCCACGCGGTTTTTGGTGAATGAATTGTTTAAAGTATACGGTTTGGTAATAGTTGATGGCAATGACAAACATTTAAAACAAGCGTTCATTCCGTATATTGAAAGTGAATTGGTAAACCAACAATCGTTTAAAAATGTAGATACAACCAATCAGCTTATCAACCAGATAGAAAATCAGCACTATAAAATACA
>JBGTCT010000106.1:0-2619 GCA_041748695.1 Aquaticitalea sp.
ATCTGAAAGTGAAGCCGATATTCTTCCGTTTATTACGAAATTATCCAAAGCCATTCCAGAGATTCCGATTGTTAGAGTGGATGAACGGTTTACGTCCAAAATGGCATTTCAGACCATGATTGATAGTGGCTTGAATAAAAATCAACGAAGAAATAAAGCTTTGGTAGACGAAATAAGTGCGACCATCATTCTGCAGAGTTATATGTCTTCCAAAAGATAAAATGACAACATTTTGAGTCGATTAATCCAAAATCCTCATAAGATTTGTATTTTTGCCATTGAAAATTTTATATCCTATGATTTTACCCATTGTCGCTTATGGTGATGCCGTGTTAAGAAAAAAGGCCGATGATATTCCTGAAGATTATCAGAAGCTGGATGAACTCATTGCAAACATGTACGAAACCATGTATGGAGCTTTTGGCGTAGGGTTGGCAGCTCCTCAAATAGGGCTTCCCATTCGGTTGTTCGTTGTAGATACCACGCCCTTTGCAGAGGATGAAGATTATTCAAAGGAAGAGCAAGAGGAAATGAAAAATTTCAAACGTACCTTCATCAATGCCAAAATACTTGAGGAATCGGGCGATGAGTGGGCTTTTAACGAAGGATGTTTGAGTATCCCTGACGTTCGTGAAGATGTGTTCAGAAAACCAAAAATTACGATGCAATATCAAGATGAACATTTTGTGTCGCATACCCAAAATTTCGACGGACTCATTGCCCGGGTCATTCAACATGAATATGATCATATTGAAGGTATTTTGTTTACCGATAAACTTTCAGCTTTAAAAAAGCGTTTGATCAAGTCCCGATTGGGAAATATATCAAAAGGAAATATCGATGTCGACTACAAGATGCGATTTCCGGATGTAAAAAAGAAACGTTAAAAATTGAATTCAAATAAAGCAAACTTTTATATTTGCTTGCTTCAAAAAAGAAAAATTTATGAGTTTAGATAAAATCCTTTCCATTTCTGGGAAACCAGGTCTTTACAAAGTTGTAACGCCAACACGAAGCGGTTTTGTGGCCGAATCCTTATTGGACAACAAACGAATTACGGTCAATGCACACAGCAACGTAAGCGTTTTGAGCGAAATTGCGGTTTACACCCTGACCGAAGAATTGCCACTGCGTGAAGTCTTCAAAAAAATAAGGACTAAAGAAGACGGCAAAGCAACGTCTATTAGCCATAAGGACAGCAAAGACATTCTTGAAGAATACTTTTTTGAGGTACTTCCAGATTATGATGAAGATCGCGTCTACGCAAGCGACATCAAGAAAATCGTGCAGTGGTATAATCTGTTGCAACAACACGATTTGCTGTCTGCGTTGGACGAATCGAAAGAAGATTCTAAAGAAACTCCAGCTTCTAAAAAAGATGCAGCATCTTCAGAAGAAGAATAAATACTGTTTTTTTATCTCTTAAGATTTAATTCCCCGATACGAAATCCTTTTTCCCTTTTTGGAATTTGAAATTTGACACCACGAAGAGTGTATCTTTTTTTCCTCTTTGGAATTTGGAATTTTATTTTTGGAATTTGACACTTCAGAACATTTCTATAAGTTGTATTTTTGATGTCATAGACATCAAAGATTATGACCGATAAAACCCAACAACTAAAAGCTTTTGAACGTTTGCTTATCATCATGGATGAGTTGCGAGAGCAATGTCCGTGGGACAAAAAGCAAACCATGGAAACCCTGCGGCACCTCACAATTGAAGAAGTGTACGAACTTGGCGATGCCATCCTGGACAAGGATTTGGAGGAAGTCAAAAAAGAACTTGGCGATTTGTTGTTGCACATTGTGTTTTATGCACGGATTGGGAGTGAAACCAATAATTTTGATATCGCTGATGTTTGTCATAGTATCTGTGATAAACTGATAGAGCGTCATCCGCATATTTATGGAGACGTTACTGTGGAAAACGAAGATGATGTAAAGCGTAATTGGGAACAGATTAAACTTAAAGAAAAAGGAAAGTCTAGCGTGCTACAAGGTGTTCCTGCAAGTTTGCCTGCCATGGTGAAGGCAAATCGCATACAAGACAAGGTGGCTGGTGTTGGTTTTGATTGGGAAGAGCCCAACCAGGTTTGGGAAAAAGTAGAGGAGGAGCTACAGGAATTTAAAATGGAGGCAGACAAAGGCAATAGGGAACAAATGGAAAATGAGTTTGGCGATGTGCTCTTTTCGCTCATCAATTATGCCCGTTTTTTAAAAATAAATCCAGAAAATGCATTGGAACGCACCAATAAAAAATTCACGAAACGTTTTCAATATTTAGAGGCTAAATCTGTGGAAATCAATAAAACGCTATCGGATATGACCTTGGCTGAAATGGATGTATTTTGGGAAGAAGCGAAGCAGTTCCAAAAATAAGTAATTAGAAAATCTATTGATTTTCAATTACTTAAATTTGAAGAAGCAAAAAAAATATAAAAAAGTTGACATCCCGTCATCCAAAACCGCAAGTTGATGCGTATATAACATATTGAAACTAGCTTTAGTTTCATAATCATAAGTAGGTAATCTTAATTTTATTTTAAGCGGTAATAGTTAAGATTAAAAATTTAGTTTAGTTAGGGGTCAAAATCCTATCCACCAACAGGCGGATAGGAT
>JBGTCT010000107.1:0-3786 GCA_041748695.1 Aquaticitalea sp.
TCGGAAAGCCCTGCTAGAGGCACACAATGAAGCCAATAGAGATGGTCTGTTGCTTGTAGATGCCAAAGGAAAGATTATTAGCTACAACAAGAGTTTTATTGATATCTGGCGTATGCCCAAAGAGATTGTTGATGCCAAAGATGATGATCTAGCGCTTGCATTTGCTATGACCCAATTGGTAAACCCACAACAGTTTGTTGACAAGGTAAAATGGATGTATGAGCATCCGTCAGAAAGATGTATTGACGAACTGGAATACCTTGATGGCAGAATTATAGAACGTCACGGCTATCCAGTATGGGGGGATGATGGAACCTACTATGCTTGGTCTTGGACTTTCAGGGACATCACTGAACAAAAAGCAGTGGCAGAAGCAATAAAAGAAAGTGAAGCAAAATTCCGAATGCTTTCCGAAAACATTCCGCATATGGTATGGACAGCGACGCCAGATGGACAGAAAAACTTCTTCAACAAATATTTTATGGATTATACAGGGTTTTCTTTTGAAGAATTAAAAGGTGATGGCTGGCACAAAATTATTTTTCCTGATGACCTGGAAAAAGAATTAGAGCAATGGCATCACCACCTTAAAACAGGTGAAGACTTTAATATTGAAAAGCGTGTGCGACATCATAATGGCACATACAGATGGCATATAAGTCATGGCATTGCGCAAAAAGACGAGCACGGAAAGACAATAGGATGGATAGGTACCAATACCGATATTACCGAACAAAAAAGCTTTAGCGAAGCGTTAGAAGAGAACGTAAAAGAACGCACCCAAGAACTATATGAAAAAAATTTACAGCTTGAACAAACCAATGCAGAATTAATTTCTTTCAGTTATATCTCCAGCCATGATTTACAGGAACCTCTGCGGAAAATCCAAATGTTTTCGTCACGTATTTTAGAAACTGAATCAGATACATTATCACAAAATGCGATGAATTATTTTGAGAGAATGCAGAATTCGGCATATAGAATGCAAAAATTGATTCAAGATTTAATCGCTTACTCCAGGACCAATGTCCAAGAAACAAAATTCGTAAATACTGACCTTAACGTAATTATTGAAGATGTAAAGGAAACCTTGAGTGAAGAATTGGAACATAAAGATATCAACTTCAAACTAAATAATATCTGTGATATTAAAATTATACCTATTCAGTTCACTCAAGTTATTCTTAATTTGGTAAGCAACTCTATAAAGTTTGCCAAAGCAGACCTACCCTTGGTTATAGAAATTGAGTGTGAGAAAGTAAATGGAAGGAAAACTGGAATCAAAGAACTTTCTTCTCAACAGAACTACATACATATAAGGGTTTCAGATAATGGCATTGGGTTTGAACCCCAGTACAACGAAAAAATATTTGAAGTTTTTCAACGCCTTCATGGTAGGGATGAATATACGGGTACGGGCATTGGGCTCGCTATCGTTAAAAGAATCATAGAAAATCATGATGGAATTATACTGGCAAATGGGAAGCTCAACGAAGGTGCCACTTTTGACATTTATATACCTGCCCATTAAATTTTGATTTACTATCAATAATGTCCGGTAAAGAATCAAGATCATTCCGCCTTTGGCGTAACTGCTAGAGCCTAGAATCAAGACTTAATTTAATTTGCTGATAAAGATCTGGTTATGATATTAATCTTTTGGCGCATTTTAAAAATTAGTGCAATTTAAAAAATTACTAAAAGCAAGGTTAAAATTTACAAATCACATTGTTTTGACCCTAAACTGTGAGATTTCTGCGTTCACAAAAATGTTTACCGGGCCACAATGATTTAATATATACTTTTACTAAAGAACATAATTTGCTCAATTGATGGAGGGGAAAATTGCGGATCAGCACAAATTCCATCGGCAGCTTTTCTGGCACCATCACTTACCATCGCTTAATGGAGAAGCCCAACTCAAAATCAGAGTTTCCTGCAGATAGCTTTGCACACAGCCAATAAATAGAAAAAACTTTATTTTTCCTAGAGTCGTTAGCCACAAGGCTCTATTGTATATCATATGACTACTGGTTTAATACTCTTTTCTAGTTTCATTTTTAGGATAGTCGCATTGCAAGCTGATCTAATACATGTACATAATAAAACCTTCATGGCTTCTATTAAAAAAAACAATTAATTTTATAGATCATTATTTTAATTTATATATGGTACCACCCAAAAACGTAAAAGTCATAAATCTCCCTACCTCAACCATTTGGTTTGATGAATATGGAATTCTTTGCTCTGTGGCTAAAAATGTCCCAGCACAATCATTGGAAGAAGCAAAGAAGTCAATGGAAGAATTACGAAAACTAACGGGTGGTATAAAAGTCTGTCTGCTTTCTGACAGCACAGAATCCTCTCCTCTCAACAAAGAAATGCGTGACTATGTTGCCGAGGTTATTCCGGAAATTTTAAAGGCGGTTGCTATAATTTCAAGGTCACCGGTGGGGATAATGGCAGCTAATCTTTTTTTTAGCATCAAGAAACAACCGTATCCAGTTAAAATGTTCGACGAGGAATCTGAAGCTAAAATGTGGTTAAAGCAGTATCTATAATCTAAAATTAAGAATGGCGAATTTTTCTATTTACAATTGGTTCAAGAATATTTCCATCGCGAATAAATTATATTCTGTGGTTGGCATTATGGCTGTTCTTATTGCTCTAGAACTGGGAACCCTATTTTTTGCTATGAATACACTTTCTTCCGTAAGGGCTTTCGTGGGCGCTGAAGGTTTATGGTCAAAATCGCAAAAAGATGCCGTTTATCATTTGCAACAATATTCGCAATTCCATGACGAGAAAGATTTACACGCATTTTACAATTTCATGAAAGTGCCTTTAGGATATCACAAAACATTGGTAGAATTAAAGAAGAAAGAGCTTGACTGGGATGTTGCGCGACAGGGACTTCTTGAAGGTCGTAGCCACCCCGATGATATTGATGGCATGATAAAATTATTTCGACGGTTTAAGAACGTTTCTTACATCCATGAGTCCATCAATATATGGGCAGAAGCAGATGCTACAATCGCAGAGTTGATCCCCATTGCAGAGCGACTACATGCAGAATTAAACCCACCTGCTGGAGAAGTAGGTGCATCTGCTCCCTCCACAGAAATACTAGATGAGATCCTCGAGGAGATAGAGCCTATCAATCAAAAGCTTACCCTTCTTGAAGATGATTTTTCTTATACCCTTGGGGAAGGCGCACGCTGGCTCGAAAATATAATTTTAAAATTATTGCTTGCCATTGCACTGACAGTCGAGATTAGCGGATTGATCCTTACCTATTTTGTAGTCAGGGGTATTTCAAAAGGGCTGAAAGAAATAAAGAGTGCTTCAAAACGTGTTGCTCAAAAAGATTTTAGCGCAAGAGCACAAGTATTTTCAAAAGACGAAATTGGTATTTTGGCTCAATCATTCAATGACATGACGGAAGAACTTTCCAGCAGCATTCAAAAACAAATTCAATCAAGTCGAGATTTACAGGCTAAAACAAAGTTTATAGAGGAAAGTGAAAAAAGAATTACTCATATCATGGAGGCCCTTATAAAAACCACCCAGTTTGATTTTTCAGAAAGGATTATCATAAGCGACAGAGCAGATGAACTCGATGCCATTGCTGCGGGATTGAATACTATGAGTGAAGAGCTTGAATATCATTTACAACAATTAAAACAAAGCGAAGAAAAGTTGAAGCATGCCCAATACTTGGCGCATATAGGTAGTTGGGAATGGGATATTGCTGCCAATTCCATTGAATGGTCTGACGAGCTTTAC
>JBGTCT010000108.1:0-5016 GCA_041748695.1 Aquaticitalea sp.
GAATTGGTTGGTATTGGAGTTGTTGCCGGTTCATAATAACTACAGTTTGTAGAGGCATCATAAACTATAAATGTATACAAAACGCCTGGTGTTAAACCTGTAAAAGTCGCCGTTTGACTACTTGGGGCATCTTCAGGAATCCATGATCCTGGCGGATTTGGATACACAGAACTCGGTCCCAGATAGATACTAAAAAAGAATGGTCCAGCACTTGGTAACGACGAACCGATACTAATGACAGCTTCACCTCCCGAAAGACAATCTACCGTGGACGTAATTAGAATATCCAAATCGGTTGGAGGAGATGCTACCAACACATCCTGAATTAATACAGAGCAACCATTGGCATCAACAACGTTAATTTGGTACAATCCGAAATCAACCACATCAAATGTCACAGATGTTGAACCTGTAGAATTTAGTTCTGAATCGGAATATCCATTTGTCCCAGTAACAAAATAATTATAAGGTGCAGTACCACCAGTTACGCCATCAATAATTATAGATCCTTGAGATAAACCAGATGCTGTACAGGTAATATCAACAGTGTGGTAATCCACATTTAATGGAGCTGGTTCACCAATTACAATAGTATCGGTATCGGTACAAGATTTGGCATCAGTTAAGGTTATTGTATAAGAACCAGCCGGTAAACTAGTCACTTGAGTCCCATAATCAACACCTGTGGTATCGTTGAAAACGTTTATCAAAAAAGGCGGCGTTCCAACTGCAGAATTGTACGTTACCTGAATGGCTCCATTTGAATCTCCAAAACAAAGAATATCTCTTGTTTGTGCTACAACATTGAGTTCAGGTAATGAAATTGGGTTAATTGCAGTTATTCCCGATTGTGCTGTACATCCTTGTGCATCTGTAACTTCAAATCGATACGTTCCAGGTGATCCTGTTGAATATGTAAATGTATTTCCTGAAGTACCTAAAGATGTGTAAGCCCCACCATTAATAGATACCGAATAAGTAAAAGGTGCAATGCCTCCTGTAATGTTTCCAGTTATTATGGCATCGGGTGATGCAGTACAATCTAAATCTTTTGTTAGAACAGTATTTAGGGTCAATTGAGGTTCAATAGTTTCTGCTGTTAAAGTCACAGTGCATCCATAAGCATCCCTCACTGTTACAGAATAAGTCCCTGGAACTAAATTCGTAAAGCTGTTACTAGATTGAAATGCTCCTCCATTGACACTGAATTCAAATGGTGCTTCTCCCGCCGTCACTATCACATCAATAGTTGCTCCATTGGAACCATCATAGCATACATCAGATGTTGAACTTATTGAGGCAATTATGGAAGAGGCCAACGTTAAATCGAATGTATCGGTTACTGTACAGCCATTAACGTCTACTACTGTAACCGTATAAGTACCACCTTGGTTTAAATTCACAAAGGTATTGTTCGATTGAGCGGGTAATACAGTGGCATCTGGCAAGGTAAGACTGTACGAGTTTCCTCCCCAGCCTCCTGTAGCATTAATCGTAACGCTACCACTGTTGGAACAGGTGATAGGGCTAACTGTTGTAGAAATATTTAAAGCAGTTGCAGGTCCGTTAACTATAGCTGTAGCTGATACTTCACAATTAGTAGTATCATCAGTAACTAGAATTGTATACGTTCCAACAGATAATCCTGTTAAAACAATAGGTGATGTACCCGAAACGGAAGTACCGCCATTAATGGTATAAGAAAATACTGAAGATCCAGAAACAGTAAATTGAACCGAACCATCTGATGCCCCAAAACATGTGATGTCATTTATAGATTGTCCCACCACTGTTATTGCACTCAACGGCGCAATGGTGTAGGACTCATTATAAATACAATCATTGGCATCCTTTACTTGGAATGTATATGTTCCTGGAGCCAAACCTGAAAATACATTTGAGGTTTGATAAGGAGTTGCTGCCGAAGCAGGTGCTGTGATTTGATATTCCAATACAGGAACTCCTCCTGTTGTTCCTGTAATAGTTACAGTGGATGTGTTTGATGGACAGGTTACTGCCGAACTACTAAACATTAAATCGGTTGGAGGATTAAGGGAATCGATGGTAATTTGACCAACGATGGTTGGACACTCACTTGCATCTTGAACGGTAATTGTATAAGTTCCGTTTGTTAAACCACTAAAGGTGTTTCCAGATTGAAATGTGACTCCGTCAATACTGTAACTATAAGGAGGTGTACCGCCCGAAACTCCATTTACAGTTATTATTCCACTACTATCACAAGTGTATGGTGTTGTTAATGTTGGCGTACCAACGATTGGAGAATTCACATCAATTGTTATCGTTTGCGGATCTGTTATACATATATCTGATCCAATTGTGTATTGTACAACAACGTCATAATCACCAGCCGACAGTCCAGAAAATACAGGAGAATTGGAAAAGGAAACACCGCCATCGATGCTATAAACCAAGGCATTACCGTTGGCATTCGTTACATTAATGGTTATGACGCCACTGCTTGCGGAACTCGAACATGTTATATCGGTTTTCGAAATATTAAATTCGGGTGCTGAAATGTCATCTACTGTTATTGTGGTATCTGCGCTACAATTGTTTGAATCAACAACGGTTATATTATAAACACCTGCTGCTGTCACAACAATCTCTGGAACCGTCTGAAACACTGTCGTGCTGTTTACAAAGTAAAAATAAGGTGGCGTCCCTCCTACTGGATATACAGTGATTTCGCCATCAGTACAAGACAGTGGACTAGTAAGTGCAGCGGTCACTGTCAATAATGGCGGTTCTACAATTATTATGTCTTCTGTGTAAGTACAGCCATCTTCGGTTGCTACCGTCGTCGTATAGGTTCCTGGGTTTAAATTTGAAAAGGTATAGTTATTTGGAGTAATCGGACCCACACTATTGACCAATGTTGCACCATTATAAAGTGTAAAGAAATATTGTGGCTGCGCGTCATTTGCCGCCAGACTGATGCTTCCTTTGTCTCCATGACAAAGCGGTTGAGCAACATTCGTCGTTACCGTAAAATTTCTTTGCCTAATTTGAATGTCAGGTACTGAAAAAATACAAGGATTCGTATCAACACCTATTTGTCTTATATAGATGGTATAAAGCCCTGGTGAGGTGATGGTAAAAAGGTTGCTCGGTTGAAAATTAACGCCATCAATACTATATTCATACCCGTTGGGGACACCTCCAACTGTAATCTGCCCAGGAGTATCACAAACAATATCCTTTCCTGTGGCATTTGGACTTAATAAATTTTGATACACGTTAAAATAGAACTGATTAAAACAGCCACCTTCATAATTGATGGTTAGCCTGTATTGACCAGAAGTGTTTGCTAAAAAATCTGGACCCGTACCAACTTGATTCCATGTACACAAACTGTCTTCATTAGCACAATCGGTATTGGAAACTGGTGTACAGCTACCTTCATCCAATTTTTCCCATATAATTGATGATGCATTTGTGATATTAGTTTGAATAAATCGTGAATCGTTTGCACCACATAAATAGATATTTGGTAATAATTTACCATCATTCGGACAGGTAACAACTTCATCTGCATAAGGTATCACAGGATTGGTTGTATTACTTCCGTAAAGAGTCACGGTAAATATCTGGTCGATGGATTGACATGGAGCTTCCGCTTCATTATGGACATAATACGTTCCAGTATTTGTAACTGTAATACTTTGAGTTGTCCCAATAACTGGAGTTCCAGTTGGGCTTGTTGACCAAGTGTAGGTGCTATAACCATTTGCTGCGGTCAAAGTGACACTAGAACCACATAGAATTTCATTTTGAGTGAAATTGCAATCATCAATATCTACAAGGAAGTTTGTAGCTTGAGGCGACAATAAACAACCCGTGTTACTGCTGTAGCTGGGATCGTCCGAAACGGTGAAGGTTGGATTAAAAAATCCTTGATATGTTGCAAATGCCTGATTGTTTATAATATTTGAACAGGCATCACTCAATTCATTACAAGTTTCCACAACCGTAACCTCGATGCGAATTTCAGAAACAGGATCACCTTGTTCCACGTAAGAATTATCGACACTAAAAATGATTTCCCTTGTTGAAGGATTATAACTTACCACTGTAACGCCTGGTGGCAGAACCAAACCGCTTGGATAATCAAAAATTATATTGATTGGAAGAATATCCCTTATAATTAAGTTAGTAGCATTGTCATTTCCAGTATTTTGAAAGCCAATTACATAGTTTAACGGTTGTCCAAAAGTCACATCTTGACCTCCGATATTGTTTCCAAATTCGTCCTCAACAATTTTAGTGAGTACGATATTTGGCTCTATAATTTCCACTGCAAAGGCGAAGAAATATTCAAAATAAACATCTTGCGTACTTTCCAATCGGACTACTGCAGAGGTAGCATCGTTGGCTATAACCGTGTTTCCCGGGTTAGGGACCACCATTACACCAGTATCAAATCCCAAAGTATTGGTACTATTGGGGTTTCTAGTATTAACTGGTAATGCATCAAGCTGTGTAACCGAACTGTTAAAAAAGTTATTTGCCAATCGGTCGGCCGTTGACAGGCTTACGCCATTTAACAACAATCGGTCGTTAAGAATGGGTTTGTCACCTTCAAGGGCAGCAAAAGCAAAAGTTGCTCTTACAGGTGCAGGAGCTGGAACTGTTCTAAATCCAGTGACTGGAATGTCTAAATTTACCGTACTACTTATGGCGCTAAATCCATCAAAACTAGTAATGGATTTTCCTGGTAACGTTGGATCTTCATATACCACAAAAAGTGACCAACCCGCAGAATACCCAGTACCATTATATGGATTAAAGGTTCCCGTTGCCCCTTCTGCCGATGAGACATTTGCAACTGTATAGGTTCCTAAATCATTGGGCAAACTCGTTACTATAGACGTTACATCTGCATAACAGGAATAAGGAAAACTTTGTCCTGTTGCAACGCCATTTGCGTTATAGATAATGGTTCCTGTTATATCATTGTAATCACCACCTGGCCCTTTGAATTTTACATTGGTA
>JBGTCT010000109.1:0-4965 GCA_041748695.1 Aquaticitalea sp.
ATGCAGAGGCGGTCGAAAAGGTCTATAAATTAAAGCAACGTGTAGATAGTAAGGCTTTGATATGCTTGGTAGCCGACGATCGGATGCTTAAAAAATACATTAAAAAAATCCCAGAAGCCGCGTATGATATTTTAGATGTTATTGAAGACCCAATAACGATTATCTACGACGAACCTCAAAATTTGGCAAAAAATCTCATCGCTTCAGACAACACTATCGGTATACGAATTCCCAATGATGAATTTTGTACTCAATTATTGAGACGGTTCAATGGAGCCGTTGTTTCTACTTCTGCCAATATCAGTGGTGAACCCACTCCAAAATCATTCAAAGAAATCCATCAAGACATTTTAAAAGGTGTGGACTATGTCGTAAATTTGCATCACGAAAAAATCAGCACAAAACCTTCATCAATTATCAAATTAAGCAATGATGGCGTTGTAAAAATTATTCGTCAATAAAAATTCCAAAGTTCAAAATTCCAAATCCCAAATTGGTATTTGGTGCTTGATATTTGAATGTTATGAAATTAGAAAAAGCCCTACAACATCCCATTTTTAAGATCATATCGCAATCTGCACATGAATTGCAGATGGATAGCTTTGTAATTGGTGGCTTTGTACGGGATTTTATACTTCAAAGAGGAACCGCAAAAGACATCGATATTGTAGCTATTGGAAGCGGTATTGAGTTGGCCAGACAGGTTGCCAAAAATCTTCCCACCAAACCAAAAGTTCAAATTTTCAAAACCTACGGAACAGCCATGTTGCGTTATGATGATATTGAAATTGAATTTGTAGGCGCCCGAAAAGAATCCTATAGTGAGGAAAGCCGAAATCCGGTGGTTGAAAACGGTACTTTGGAAGATGATCAAAATCGTCGTGATTTTACCATAAATGCATTGGCACTCGATTTGAGCGAAGCCAATTTTGGAAATTTATTGGATCCTTTCTATGGTATAAATGATCTGAACAATAAAATCATTCGCACACCACTAGATCCTGATATCACCTTCAGTGATGATCCTCTGCGGATGATGAGAGCCATTCGGTTTGCTACTCAATTGGAGTTTCAAATTGAAGCAGGCTCATTCCATTCCATACAGAAAAACAAAGACCGGATAAAAATCATCACCAACGAACGCATCGTTGTAGAACTGAATAAAATCCTTGAAAGTAAAACACCTTCTGTCGGATTTTTATTGATGGAACAAACAGGTCTTTTAGAGAAAATTATTCCGGAATTAACTGCACTGAAAGGTATTGATGAAGTTGAAGGACAAACTCATAAAGACAATTTTTACCACACGCTGGAAGTTGTAGATAATATCTCTAACAACACACATGATGTTTGGTTGCGCTGGGCAGCCTTATTGCATGATGTCGGAAAAGCTCCAACTAAAAAATTCAGCAAGAAAGTGGGCTGGACCTTTCATGGTCATGAGCTCCAAGGCTCAAAAATGGTGTATCATTTGTTCAAGAGATTGAAACTGCCACTGAATGACAAAATGAAATTTGTTCAAAAAATGGTCTTTATGAGTTCACGTCCCATTGCGCTTTCTGATGATGACGTAACCGATTCCGCAGTGCGGCGCTTGGTGTTTGATGCCGGCGATTATGTCGATGATTTAATGACACTTTGTGAAGCGGATATTACCACTAAAAACCCGAGAAAATTCAGTAAATACAAAGACAATTTTAAATTGGTAAGACAAAAGATTGTGGAAGTTGAAGAGCGTGATCATGTGCGTAATTTTCAGCCACCTATTTCTGGTGAGGATATTATGAAAACCTTCAATTTAAAACCATCAAAAGAAATCGGAATCATTAAGGAAACCATCAAAGAGGCCATTCTCGAAGGCGACATTCCCAATGAGTATGAAGCGGCATTTCAATTAATGTTGAAGGAAGGCGAACGATTGGGACTCGAAAAAGTGGTTAGTTGTTAGTTGTTAGTTTAAAATTAAATAGTCTTGTGTGTGGCAAAAAATTTTCAAATGAAAAAGCGCTTTAGAAAAACCGCCAAAATAGCCTTGGTGATGATTTATTTGGTCATAATTGCTGGAGCTGTTGTAAGAATGACAGGTTCAGGAATGGGCTGCCCAGATTGGCCAAAATGTTTCGGATATTACATTCCACCAACTGAACGAGAGCAGCTTGATTTCAAAGTGAATCATATTTATGAAAAAGGTGTGGTGATCATCAACGATGAGTCGCTCTTGGTTGCAAAAGAAGATTTCACATCACAGGACACACTCAACTTGCAACATTGGGAACCCTTTACCAGACATGATTACGCGGCGTTTAATCCAACTCATACGTGGGTGGAATACATCAACAGACTCTTGGGAGCGCTATCTGGAATTCCGATTTTGATTTTTACAGTTATGTCATTCTGTTTTTGGAGAGAGAACAAATGGATTACCATCCTTTCCATTGCAACAGTTTTTGGAATGGGATTTCAGGCATGGTTAGGAAAAACGGTCGTTGATTCTAATTTGGCACCTTATAAAATAACCATTCACATGGTCATGGCTTTGGTGATTGTAGCACTGATTTTGTTCCTGATATTCAAATCAAAACAATCGTTCAAAAACCAACAAAAGGATGTAGTATTTAAAAACTTGATTCTTTTCGCCATAATTCTGTCACTTATACAAATTATTTTGGGAACACAAGTACGTCAGCAGATCGACGAGCAGATCAAATCGGTTGGGTATATCAAATCGATGTGGCTTCAAGACCCGACGGTTACATTCTATATCCACCGTTCTTTTTCAATTCTTGTACTGGCTTTAAACACTTGGATGTTCTGGAGAAATAGAAAGCTGAAACTTGGTTATAATAAAATGAATTTAGTGATGGGACTTATTTTGTTGGAGGTCTTTACAGGTATCATCATGGCCTATTTGGAA
The DNA here is from genome assembly GCA_041748695.1 of Aquaticitalea sp. GTDB lineage: Bacteria > Bacteroidota > Bacteroidia > Flavobacteriales > Flavobacteriaceae > JBPOFM01. The sequence continues at coordinate 2,915 of JBGTCT010000109.1, forward strand.
TTTCCTTTTCTTTCACAACCTTTGCATTTAGTCATTGCAACCGTTTTAATTGGAGTTCAATTTTACCTATATTTAGAAAGTAGATATCAAAATACAATTTTACAACCTAAAACAACAGCATGATTTATCGATTTAGAGTGATTCTTGACAACGATACAGAAGATACAGTTTTTCGCGATTTGGAAATCCGGGAAACCGATACGCTAGAGGATTTGCACAACATCATTGCGCAATCTTTTGGCTTTGATGGTACCGAAATGGCATCCTTTTACAGAAGTGATGACAATTGGAACCAAGGTGAAGAATACGCTTTATTTGATTTAAGTGAAGGTGATGATGATGTCAAGCTAATGGAAGAGACAATCATAAATGATTTGGTTCATGAAATACACACGAAACTCATCTACGTTTATGACTTTTTGAATATGTGGACGTTTTTTGTTGAATTGGCAGAAATTGTTGAAGAAACCAATACTACCGATTACCCAAATTTGTTGTTTGTCCATGGTCAAATTCCAGATGAAGCGCCTCAAAAATCATTTTTAGGTGACGATGCTTTTGATGACTTTAACGAGTTTGATGACGATTTGGATGTGGACGATTACGACCAGTTGGATTTTGATGAGAATTGGAATTGAGTTTTCAGTTTTCAGTCGCAGTTTTCAGTTGGCAGTCTACAGTCTTCAGTCTTTATTTTTAGGAAAAAGGAATCTTTTTACTAGGTAATTGTTAATGAAATCGTCCATTACGCGGCTTATTATGACATCAGATGCATTTCTATTTACATACAAACCATCAGTCAATGGTCCACAATAATTTAAAAATTCATTAGAAAAATCTTTATGAGTTGGCTGAAAGTCAACATTCTGAAAAAAGAGAAATTCTTGTGTAAACATAAAATCTGAATCATTTTCTCTTAAAATCAATAAGCTTGGTTCATTAAACTTCACTGAATCGAATGATATACTTTTAAATTCGTTATAAAATGATTTATCTAAATTTGAATCACTTAACACTGGCTTATTGAAATCAATTTCTTTTGCAAAAGAATTCAAACTGAAAAACAAGAAAATATATGTCGCTAATAGTTTCATGGCAATTGATTATCCATCATTTCAATTTAGCACATTAATGTCACTTTACCAAATCAGTCCACAAATCATTCGTGAATTCGTGGCAAAAACCCGTAACTTTGAATTTCAAATATTCAACAGTTCAAAATGAAAATTTACACCAAAACAGGCGATAAAGGTACTACTGCATTATTTGGAGGAACACGAGTGCCAAAACACCATATTCGTATAGAAAGCTACGGAACGGTTGATGAACTCAATTCGCATCTAGGATTGATTCGCGATCAAAACATCGACCAACATCATAAAGAAATCCTCATGCATATTCAGGATCGACTTTTTACTGTTGGGGCCATTCTGGCCACCGATCCTCAAAAAGCCGTATTAAAAAATGGAAAGGAACGATTGAACATTCCTAAAATTTCTGAAGCTGACATCAAGCGGCTCGAAGACGAAATGGATACCATGAACGAGGCTTTACCCGAAATGACGCACTTTGTTTTGCCCGGTGGCCATCAAACCGTGTCATTCTGTCATATTGCACGATGCGTCTGTCGCAGAGCCGAACGTTTGGCGGCTGCTCTCAATGATTTAGAGCCATTTCAGCCAGAGAGTTTGACGTATCTCAACCGACTTTCCGATTACCTTTTTGTGTTGGCACGGAAGTTGTCCAAAGACTTACAAGCCGAGGAAATCAAATGGATTCCATCAAAAGAATCCTGAAAAAATTTGGCTATGACGATTTTTTTGACTATCTATTAGAAGTCAGGAAATTAAGTTAAAAATGTACGCTCTTTCTAATAATGATAAATTAACTTTGAAATAATTCATTTTTTTCTTGTCTTTCTGATCAAAAAAATTATTTTTGCAGAAAATTAAAACGAATAACAAATGTATTGGACATTAGAATTGGCATCTTATTTAAGCGATGCGCCTTGGCCAGCCACCAAAGACGAATTAATCGACTACGCAATCCGA
>JBGTCT010000110.1:0-10385 GCA_041748695.1 Aquaticitalea sp.
GAATAATAAGTTATGATTTCAATAATAAAATTAAGACGATTCTATATGACCTATAAAAAGCAAATATTTAGAATATATAAAATTGAATTAGCATAAACCAACGCGCCCAATATGAGCGCGTTTTTTAATAGTTAAATATACGACAAGCCCAATGAGCGATATGTTAAAACATGAGTGTGGTATTGCACTTATACGCCTTTTAAAACCTCTCGAATTCTATAAAGAAAAATATGGAAGTGCATTCTATGGAGTTAATAAGATGTACCTCATGATGGAAAAACAGCACAATCGTGGACAGGATGGCGCTGGCTTTGCAAGCATAAAATTAGATACCGAACCAGGTGAACGATACATAAGTCGAGTGCGATCTATTGCCCAACAACCTATCCAGGATATTTTTGCCCAAATTAACGAACGCGTTAATAAAGACTTCCTCGAACATCCAGAATATGTGGATGATGTGGCGCTACAGAAAAAACATATCCCCTATATAGGTGAATTGCTTTTAGGGCATGTTCGATATGGCACTTTTGGTAAAAACAGTGTCGAAAGTGTACATCCCTTTTTAAGACAGAATAATTGGATGCACAGAAACCTTATTGTTGCTGGTAATTTCAATATGACCAATGTCAATGAACTTTTTGATGGATTAGTTCGAATAGGACAACACCCGAAAGAAAAAGCCGATACCATTACAATAATGGAAAAAATAGGGCATTTTCTTGATGACGCTGTCGCCAAAAAATACAAGCAACTTAAAAAGGAAGGCTTTAGCAAAAATGAATGCACACCACTAATTGCTGAAAGATTGAATGTCGCCAAAATACTTAAACGAGCATCAAAAAATTGGGATGGTGGTTATGCGATGGCTGGACTTTTGGGCCATGGAGACTCTTTTGTACTTCGCGATCCCTCCGGGATTCGTCCAGCGTACTTTTACAAAGATGATGAAATAGTGGTCGTTGCATCCGAGCGTCCTGTTATTCAAACGGTATTCAACGTTAATTTTGAAGATGTAAAAGAATTAGCTCCAGGCCATGCCATCATCACTAAAAAATCTGGCGACACCAGTATCCAAAAGATCATCGAACCACTTGAACGAAAGGCCTGTTCGTTTGAACGTATTTATTTTTCCAGAGGAAGTGATGCCGAAATTTATCAAGAACGTAAGAAGCTTGGAAAACTATTGATGCCAAAAGTTTTGGAGGCCATTGATTTCGATACGACCAACACCGTCTTCTCGTACATCCCAAATACGGCCGAAACATCCTTTTACGGAATGATAGAAACTTTAGAAGATCATCTCAATAAACGGAAAACTGCAGCCATACTCGCTGGTAACGGTAAACTATCTGCGGAAAAAGTGACACAAATTTTATCTGAACGACCACGAATTGAGAAAATCGCGATCAAAGATGTGAAGCTTCGAACTTTCATTACGGAAGATAGCAGTCGTGATGATTTGGTGGCCCACGTATATGACGTTACATACGGCGTCATAAAACCTACCGATAATTTAGTCATTATTGATGATAGCATCGTCAGGGGAACAACCCTAAAAAAGAGTATTATTAAAATGGTGGATCGCTTACATCCCAAGAAAATAATCGTTGTTTCCTCGGCACCCCAAATTCGATATCCCGATTGTTATGGCATCGATATGGCGCGTCTAGAAGGTTTGATTGCCTTTAGGGCAATGCTAGAACTTTTGAAACAACATAATAAATATCACCTCATTGAGGAAGTGTATCATAAGTGCAAAGCGCAGACTGAATTAGATGACAAATATGTCCATAATTTTGTGAAGGATCTCTACGATGAATTTACGAACGATCAAATTTCAGACGAGATAGCAAAACTCATTGCAGACGATACCGTGAAAGCCGAAGTTCAAACCATTTTTCAGACTGTAGAAAATCTCCATATAGCTTGCCCAAAAAATCTTGGCGATTGGTATTTTACTGGAAATTATCCGACCGTCGGTGGCAATCGTGTGGTAAATAGAGCTTTTATCAATTTTTACGAAGGAAACAACGAAAGAGCATACTAATCAATAGGTTGTAATGGTCAGACCAAAGTAATGAAAATGTCATTTTATCTGAAAAAATAGCCTTTAATCGAATAAAAATGCATTTTAACTAAAATTTATAATGTCTTAAATATTTTCAATATACTTTAGCATCACCATAACATAAGTAGGTTAAGTTCATGGTAGATTTGGGGCAAAAAAAGGTGAACATCTGTTCACCTTTTTTTATGCGATCTAATGAAAATTATTTAATTGATTTCAGGGTTAGTCTTCCTCTTTTCTCATTGATTTAATTCCAATATTTTAAATTTTCGTGCTATTTTACTACCAAAAAGTATCTAAATTCTCGTTTAGGCTAATTTATAAGTCGTTTGTCTAATAAATTGATCAAATAAAAAACAGTGCTAGTATATTTGTTGCAACCAGAACATAAGTAGGTTAAGTTTATGGTAGATTTGGGGCAAAAAAGGTGAACTCTCGTTCACCTTTTTTCATTTAATATAATTTAAAAAACCCAATTTTAATTTTGAAACAACCATGTTCATTATTCTAGATGTTCGAACAAAAAAAAAGCAAACTATATCGAGTTTGCCTTTCCAATTTATTTTATCAAAGAATTACTTTCCTTCCGCATAACGTCGCTCAACTTCATTCCAGTTGATGATATTAAAAAAGGCGTCAATATAATCAGGCCGCCTATTTTGGTAATTCAAATAATAGGCGTGTTCCCATACATCCAATCCTAATATTGGCGTACCTCCGCAACCCGTGCCAGGCATCAAGGGATTGTCTTGATTGGGTGTGGAGCAAATTTCCAATTTACCACCACTGTGAACACATAACCAAGCCCAACCAGACCCAAAACGTGTCGCAGCTGCTTTACTAAATTCATCTTTAAAGGCGTCAAATGATTTGTACTTTGCTTCGATGGCTTCTTCAAGATCGCCTGTTAGTTTTCCTCTGTTTTCTGGATTCATGACATCCCAAAACAAGGAATGGTTATAATATCCACCTCCATTGTTTCTAACGGCGGCATCTTTCATGTCGAGGTTGATGAGGATGTTTTCAATTGTTTTCCCTTCTAGATCAGTTCCCTTTATAGCATTATTAAGATTGTTAGTATAACCTTGATGATGTTTTGTGTGATGTATCTCCATTGTGCGAGCATCGATATGAGGCTCTAAAGCGTCATACGCATATTTTAATTTCGGTAATTCGAAAACCATAATATTTAAATTTTAGTTTGTTAATATTAAATTCTATCAAATTTAAGCATTTAACGGCGCATTAAAAAATTATATAGGACCTGCGGCAAAAGTCTTATAAAAAGTTTAACAGTTTAAATCACTTTGATTTTTATTGAAAATTTATTCCTGTAAAACCAACAAGAGTATTTATCTTGTATCAAAATTAATCTGAATGTCCAAAGAATGTGATTTTATAATTTACAACGCATCTGCAGGAAGTGGAAAAACCTACACACTCGTAAAGGAATACCTAAAAATTATTTTTCTGTCGTCATCTCCATTGGCTTTTAAAACCATTTTGGCGTTGACATTTACCAACAAAGCCGTTGCCGAAATGAAGGAGCGCATCATTAAGACGCTTCAAGAATTTTCTGATGATTCTATCCTAATCCATCCCAATACAATGTTTGATACACTTGTGAAGGAATTGAATATGGAACCAACAACATTAAACAAAAAATCTAAATCCATTCTCGAGACCATTGTACATAATTATGCTTCTTTTGATATTTCTACCATTGATAAATTCAATCATAAAATCATCCGCACATTCGCTTATGATTTAAAGCTTCCATTAAATTTTGAAGTGGAATTGAACACTGCCAACTTATTGAGCAAAGCGGTTGACAAACTCATTGATAAAGCAGGAACCGACAATGAACTCACAAAAGTTTTAGTCGATTTTGCCATCGAAAAAGCGGATGACGACAAAAGTTGGGATGTTTCCTATGATTTTAATAGCATTGCAAAGTTGCTTATCAACGAAAATGATATTCCTTACATAGAAACCTTAAAAGATAAAAAGCTTGCTGATTTCAAAACACTGAAATTACAGCTTTCAAAATCCATAGCCCTTTTGGAAACGGAAATCATCCGAGATGCTCAAAGCGTTTTAGAGTTAATTGTCAATCAAGGACTTCAATTCAATGATTTCTCAAACAGCTATTTACCAAAATACTTTCAAAAGTTGGTTGAAAAGTACTTTAATGTGAATTTTGGGTTGAATTGGCAAACAGATTTGTTGGAAGGCCATTCCATCTACCCCAAGCGTGTCACTTCTGAAGTAGCTTCAATCATTGAATCGATTCGGCCAATAATTATTGAGCATTTTACAAATTCAAAGGAATCGATACTTCAAATAAAGTTCCTAAAAAGTGTACTTAAAAATATTACACCTTTATCAGTGTTAAATGCCATCAACAATGTATTAAAAGACCTTAAGGATGAAGATGATTTGCTTTTGATTTCAGAATTTAACAATTTAATCAGCAACGAAATCAAGAATCAGCCAGCACCTTATATCTATGAACGGATCGGTGAAAAATTCAGACATTATTTTATTGATGAATTTCAAGATACGTCGCAGTTGCAATGGGAAAATTTAATTCCCTTGGTAAGCAATGCGCTTTCTGGCGAAAATCTAAAAGGCGAATCGGGAACTGCCATGCTGGTTGGTGATGCCAAACAATCTATTTATCGCTGGCGTGGCGGTAAGGCAGAGCAATTTATTGGACTTTACACGGATGATAATCCGTTTTTTGTAGAAAAGCGAGTTGAAAATCTTCCGGCGAATTACCGAAGTTTAAAGCAGGTTGTGACATTTAACAATTCATTCTTTCATCATATATCGGGATTTGCGCTTACTGATAAAAAGCATCAGACGATTTACCAAAACAGCCATCAACAGAGCACCAAAAATGAAGAAGGTTATGTGGAATTGACTTTTTTGGACATTAAAAACAGGGAAGAAGACGAAAATAAACACGATTTGCATTGTCAAAAGGTTCTGGAAACCATCCGTACAGCACAAAAAAATGGATTTTCATTCCAAGACATTTGTATCATTACTCGAAAATCGAGAGAAGGTATTGCGATTGCCAATTATTTGAGTGAAGAAAACATTCCTATCATTTCTTCTGAATCCTTGTTGCTTAAAAATTCGCCCGAAGTAGTTTTTGTGAATGCCATTATTGCTCTTGCGACTCAACCAAAAAATGATGAACTCAAAATACAGGTCTTAAATTATTTGGCAGACCAAAAACTTCATTTAAAAGATAAACATACCTTCTATTCAGCATTGATTCCATTGGATGTTTCAAAAATGTTTAAAAAGCTATCAGATTTTGATTTTTTCTTCAATTTTGAAAGTTTTCTTCAGTTATCATTATATGAATCGGTTGAAACTATTGTGAGGCAATTCCGTTTGAATGAGGGATCTAATGCCTACTTGCAATTTTACATGGATGAGATCCTTGACTATTCGCAAAAAAATCGAGCTAGTTTTTCTGGTTTTATAGAACATTGGGAAATTAAAAAGGAGAAATTAAGTGTTGTATCCCCCCAGGGAAATGATGCTGTTCAGATTATGACCATTCATAAATCGAAAGGATTGGAATTCCCAGTTGTCATCTTTCCTTATGCCAATCAGAAACTCCATTTTGATATGGTTCCTAAAACTTGGTTTCCTGTGGAAAAAGAAAAATTTAGCGGGTTTTCTCATGTATATATTAACATGAACGCCGAAGTTGAACAATTTGGAGCGTTGGGATCGACGATGTATACCAATTACTGCTCAGAATTGGAGTTGGACACCATTAATTTATTGTATGTCGTTTTAACGCGCGCCATTGAGCAATTGTATGTGATTTCCGAATTGGATCTGGATTCCACTCAAAATGAAAAGCTTTCGCTCTATTCCGGGCTATTTATCAATTATCTCAAAACCATCAATCATTGGTCTGACAATCAAAATAGGTATTCGTTTGGTGATCCGCTACGTAAGCTTCTTTCAGAAGATGTAGGAGTGTCTGTGGCCCAAAACCAATTCATCTCCACTTCAAAAGAAGAGCATAACCTGACGATTGTCACCAATTCAGGATATCTATGGGATACAGCACAAGAAAAAGCACAAGAGAAAGGCAACTTGATACATTATATGATGTCTCAAATAAAAACTGCTGACGATATTCTGCCTGTGGTCGATGATTTTTATTCCACTGGTAAAATTAATACTGGGCAATTATCAGAACTACAGCCTATCATAGAACAAATTGTTCATCATCAGCATTTAAACACTTATTTTCAAGACAACCAAACAATATATAATGAAAAGGAAATAATTACTAAAGAGGGGCAAATAGTGCGTCCAGACCGCATCGTCATCAATAAAACTAATGAAGCTGTCATTATTGATTATAAAACAGGATTCGAAAAACCATCACATTTACAGCAATTATTAAGCTATCAAAGCATACTGGAAGACATGAACATTAAGGTATCAAAAAAAATATTGGTTTATATAAACGATGATATTCAGTTAAAAGAATTTTAAATTTGCAGAAAATATAGCACATTGAATTATGTACGGAAAACTAAAACAACATTTACAACAAGAACTTCAAAGCATTAAGAATGACGGCCTATACAAGGAAGAACGTATTATCACTTCTCCACAAGGAGCAGAAATCAAACTTAACACAGGCGAGACTGTATTAAATTTCTGTGCCAACAACTATTTGGGCTTATCCTCACATCCCGAAGTCATTCAAGCGGCCAAAGACGCCATGGATACTCACGGTTTTGGTGTGTCTTCAGTTAGATTTATTTGTGGAACACAGGATATTCATAAAACATTGGAGGAAAAAATTGCGGAATTTTATGGTACTGAAGATACCATTTTGTATGCCGCTGCCTTTGATGCCAATGGAGGCGTCTTTGAACCGCTTTTGGGAGAAGAGGATGCCATTATTTCGGATTCATTAAATCATGCCTCTATTATAGATGGAGTTCGATTATGCAAAGCCGCACGTTATCGCTATCAAAATAGCGACATGGCAGATTTGGAACAACAGCTAATAGCAGCCAATAAAGCAGGCTCACGTTTTAAAATCATTGTTACCGATGGTGTCTTTTCTATGGATGGTCTTGTGGCTCCTTTGGATAAAATTTGTGATTTGGCTGATAAATATGATGCTTTGGTGATGATTGATGAATGTCATGCGGCCGGATTTATAGGAAAAACAGGTCGCGGAACTTTAGAAGAAAAAGGTGTTATGCAACGTATAGATATTATCACGGGAACTTTAGGAAAAGCACTTGGTGGTGCCATGGGAGGTTATACGACCGGAAAAAAGGAAATCATCGATATGCTTCGACAACGCTCTAGGCCCTATTTATTTTCTAACTCACTTGCGCCAGCCATTGTAGGAGCCTCCATAAAGGTCTTTAATATGTTAACGAATGATACCACATTACGTGATGCTCTGGATGACAACACAAAATACCTCAAGGCAGGTCTTAAAAAGGCAGGTTTTGATATTATAGATGGCGATTCAGCTATCGTGCCTGTGATGTTGTACGATGCAAAACTGGCTCAAACCATGGCCAGAATGTTATTGAAAGAAGGCATTTACGTTATTGGGTTCTTTTTTCCTGTTGTACCTAAAGATAAAGCGCGAATTCGCGTGCAACTTTCAGCCGCTCACACAAAAGAACATTTAGATAAATCCATTGCAGCCTTTATTAAGGTGGGTAAAATCTTGGATATTATCTAAAATCAATTCAAAAATGCATAATTTGAGGCAAATATTCAATATTTTTATATATTTGTCTTTGTTAATATAATTTAACAACTTACTTTTGTTCACAATTAACACTTAAAAATTAAATTATTAGAATATGAAAAATCTTAGCAGATTATTTTTTGCGACGTTGCTTTTATTAAGCTTCAGCAACGCTAATGCACAAGATGAGAATAACCCTTGGGCTATAGGAGTTGGTGTCAATGCGGTTGATTTCTATCCAGTTGGAGAAAATGCGCCACTTGGCGGTTACTTTGACGAGTTTTTTAACTACGGAGACCATTACAACGTTTTACCTTCTTTATCTTCAGTTTCTGTGTCTAGATATTTAAGTGATGGGTTTTCTATCACTGCCGCTGGAACACTCAACCAAATTGATAAAATTGGTGATTCATCGGCTGATGATTTATCATATTATGCAGTTGATGGTACCATAAAATACAGTCTTTTAAATCTATTAAACACTAAATGGCTAGAGCCTTATCTAGGTGTTGGTGGAGGTTATACTTGGGTTGAAAATATTGGCGCTGGTACTTTAAATGGTACTGCTGGTTTTAATTTGTGGTTTTCAGATAATGTTGGTTTAACTATACAGTCTTCTTACAAACATGCGTTTGAAGATTATTTAGCCAAACATTTCCAACACACTGTAGGTTTAGCTCTGAAATTTGGAGGTAAAGATACTGATGGTGATGGTATTTACGATAAAGATGATGCTTGTCCAGAAGTTCCTGGTTTAGCAGCTTTCAACGGTTGTCCAGATTCTGATGGCGATGGTATCGAAGATGCAAAAGATGATTGTCCTAATGAAGCTGGTTTAGCCGAATTCAATGGATGTCCTGATACAGATGGTGATGGTGTTCCAGACAATAAAGACGATTGTCCTACTGTGGCTGGTTTAAAAGCATTGAATGGTTGTCCTGATGCTGATGGCGATGGTGTAGCTGATAAAGATGACGAATGTCCTACTGTAGCAGGTCCTGCTGCAAACAAAGGTTGTCCTTGGCCAGATAGAGATGGTGATGGTGTTTTAGATAAAGACGATAAATGTCCTGATGAAGTTGGTACTGTAGCAAATAATGGTTGCCCAGAAATTAAGCCAACTGTTGAAGTTATGAAACAATTGAATGATTATGCTAGAACTATCTTATTTGATACTGGAAAAGCAACTTTCAAAAAAGAATCTATCCAAACTTTAGAGTCAATGAATGCAATCTTTAAAGAATATCCAAAAGCGGATTTCTATATCGATGGTCATACTGACAGTGTAGGTTCTGAAAAATCTAACCAATTGCTTTCTGAAAGAAGAGCAAATGCTGTCAAAGATTGGTTACTTGCTAATGGTATTGAGAAAGCTAGATTAGAAGCTAGAGGTTTTGGTGAAGCAAATCCTATTGATTCTAACAATACTGCTGGTGGAAGAACAAATAATAGACGAGTTGAAGTATTGCTTAGAAATTAAGTAAAAAATAAATAAGTTGAAAACGCTCCGATATTCGGGGCGTTTTTTATTTTTATACTATGACAAGTTTTATAGAAGAGGTTATAGTCGATTTACAAAAAAAAGATGTTGATTTTTCAGATCTGACATTTATCCTACCCAGCAAAAGAGCCGGTGTCTTCTTAAAATACCATCTTTCCAAAAGTCTTCAAAAATCCATTTTTGCACCCAAAATCATTTCCATTGAAGAGTTTGTTGAATCACTTTCCGATTTAAAATATTGTTCTAATACCGAACAACTATTTGAATTTTATAACGCTTACCTTATAGTAACACCAAAAGATCAAGTAGAACCATTTGATTCATTTTTAAAATGGGCACAATTGCTTCTGCAAGATTTCAATGAAATAGATCGCTACCTCATAGCTCCCGATACTATATTCGATTATTTAAATGCTATCAAAGAAATCAACCACTGGTCACTTGCCGAAGAACAAACCGAATCAGTAAAAAATTACATTTCGTTTTGGAACCGCCTAAAAATATATTATCATCTGTTTAGAGAACTGCTAATCAATAAAAAAAAGGGGTATCAAGGCCTCGTTTATAGGGAGGCTGTTGATGGTATCGAGCACTATATTGCTTCCTCTCAAGGTAAGCAGCATATTTTTGTTGGGTTTAACGCCTTGAATAAAGCAGAGGAAATCATCATCCAGGAATTGTTGCAGCAGGGTTTGGCTTCCATTTATTGGGATATCGATGAAAGCTTTGTAAAAAACCCCATTCACGATGCAGGTTTGTTTATACGTTCCCATCGATTGAGTTGGTCATATTTTAAAAAGCATCCTTTTAATTGGATGAGTTCCCATTATAATTCGGAAAAACGTATCGAAATCATTGGAACGCCCAAAAATATAGGCCAAGTAAAGTACATAGGCGAATTACTTGATAAATTTCGAAAAACTCATGTAAATATGCAGAATACTGCAGTTATCCTTGGCGATGAAAATTTGTTGATGCCTTTATTGAACAGCCTTCCAAAAGGAATCAATGAGATTAATATTACGATGGGTCTTCCTTTGAGATCC
>JBGTCT010000111.1:0-3237 GCA_041748695.1 Aquaticitalea sp.
CAGCATTTGGGATGTTGCGCTCAATTACATAAGTTTTCATGATTGTTGGTTTTTGTAATTCAGGGCTGGTTTTTGTTTCTTGAGAATAAGATATTCCCGAAAACAGCATCGTACATATAAGTACTTGCATCATAAATTGTGATTTCATAATTGTATGGATTTAAAATTTCTATAGTAAAATTAATCTGAAACAATTAATTTGAATAGCACAAAACTTTCAAATGATGGTACAAAAAGGTATAGGGATGGTTATTGATTTGCAAGAAAGTCTGATGGTGTAATGCCATATGCCTTATAAAAGCATTTTGTGAAATAGGAAGGGTTATTAAAACCGACATCGAAAGCGGTTTGAGAAATATTTTGATTTGCTTTTCCAAGTTTATGAAGTGCTTGGGATAATCTAAAGTCGCGTAATAAGTTATTTGGCGACACCCCAGTAATATGTATGCACTTTTTATATAATTGAGATTTACTCACAGACACATGGTTACAAAAATCGCTCATATCAAAATATGGGTCTTCCCAATTATTAAAGAGTGCCTGGGATAAAAGGGATAAAAAACGTTCTTGAGAAGGCGGAATTATGCGGACCTTATTCGCGCTATTTCCAATTGTTTCTTTAGAACTATCCAACAGTTCCTTGATGGTTGCTGATAGTACGATTTCATCTGAATTTGCAATATCGCAGAGCAAGCGCGCAAAACGAATCGTCTCACCGAAAAGAATTCCACTATTATCAACTGGGTTTCCGGCATGGATACCCATTCGTAATGAGATGATTTCACTTTCGTTTGTCAATTCTTTTTTAATATCAAATAAGCATAGTGTCGCATCTTTTGCTGATTTAAAAGAAATAACAAAATCCTGTCCGTCAATTTCTACTTCACTACCATTGTATTTTGCTATATTTTTGCGAATGATGGTATTGCGTAATAGAAATATTTCATTAGTCCTGGCTTTGCCGAGCTTATTTTTTAATAACGTGGTATGAGAAGATTTTATGTTGACTAAAACACGAAATGCCGAATCTGAAAACACTTTCAACTTTACGCCATTATAGGTTTGCAAATCGGCATCTTCAGGATCTTGAATGCGACCCAAAAATGATTGTACCAAATCTGAATCTACTTTTATGATTTCGTTAGGAATAAGTCCGTGCGCTTTTTCATGCATTTGCTTAACATCATCTTCAGATGGTGCTTCTATTAAGCAAAACGCACACCCTCTTTTAGTATCCACCCAGTACGTAATGGCTTTACAATTATATTGATGCTGTATTTCCAGGTCTTTGAGATGCGCTTCAGCAACAGCTTCTTGCGAAGCACCTTCCACCAAATGTCTGTCCATGAAAATTGGCATATCCTTTTTTTATTAATTTATATATCGCTATTAAAAATCTGATTATTAAAGATATATAATTTCATTTAATTAATAGCAATCTACATTTGAGATAGGATTGCCATTTTTGTAAGCACCTTACTTCTACTTTGAAAAATTGTGCTTTGCTGATACCACAGGACAAAAAACCGAGGCGTTTAGCTTCGGTTTTGATAAGTTGACGGTATATAGATTTATTTTTAAATCAATCCGTTCGTTTTTCAAATCTTAAGATGGCATTTTTTGGTTTTAACGTTATTAATGGTGTGATGCCTATTTCGTCAAATTCTGGATAGACTTTATAATCTCGAATTAATTCAGTCACGGCAATAATCATCTCGAACATTGCAAAATTATTTCCGATACATTTGCGTGGTCCTGCACCGAATGGAAAATAGTGTGATGAGAATTTTCGGCTACCCTCATCAAATCGTTGTGGCCGAAATTCCAAAGGTAGCTCCCATAAGTTTGGATGGCGATGGATCTCATACATTGAAAACAGAAGATTTGATCCCTTTTCAATAATTTTTCCTCCGAAATTGTCTTCTTCCAAATTCACACGGTCTATAAAATAAGCCGGTGGATAGAGTCTCATGGCTTCTTCAATAACCTGCTGGCATACCTTTGATTTCATAACGAAGGTCATCAAATCGTCCTTAATATAGGTGTTTGACTTAATTTCTTCATAAATTTTTTCTTGCCATTCTGGATGTAATGCCAACAGTTGGAAGGTAAAGGTCAGAGCATTGGAAGTGGTTTCATGACCCGCGGTAAAAAGAATCAGGATTTCATCAATTAGTTGCTCCTCATCCATGAAACTACCATCATCATATCGTGCTTCGAGGAGCATGGTTAAAAGATCATCATATTTGTCAGAAGAATTACGTCGCGCATTTACAATTGTTTTCAGAATCTGCCGTGCCTCTAAGGTCAAATCTAGGTGCTTTTTTAAAATGCCACTTGCCTTAAACCACCAGCCAAAATAGGGCTGTCTCAATTCCTTTACGAGCATCCGTTGACCAGCTTCCGTAATATATTGCAATCGGTTGATATCGGCAGGATCAGCCACCGTAGTGAATAATGATTTGACAACAGATTGAAAAGCCAGATCGTTAAATATAGGAAATACGTCAATTGGTTTTTCCAATGAAATTCGTTTATACTCCAATTGAATAGCCTCCATTATGGTTCCCAACAAGTTCGCAAGATATTTTTTATGAAAAGCCGGCTGTATGAGTTGTCGTTGTTTTTTCCATAAGTCCCCTTCAGAAGTCAATAATCCTTTACCAACATATTTGACCAAATCCTCGGTCTGGATTTTTGACTTGACATAGTTCTTTTGATTTTTTTGTAGGACATATTCAGCAAAGGCAGCATCCCTGGAAAAAATAACGTGATTCTTAATTCCGATTTTCAACTTAAAAGTATCTCCTTTCTCTTTAAAATTTTTTAAATGAAATGGCAACGGATTTTTAAGGATGTTGATGGAATTCCTAATAAAACGAAAAATTGAGACTTCGGGTATTTTATTGGATTCACTCATGGTTGCCATTCTACATAGACTATTGATAATCGCGAATTTTTAAACGGTTCACCGCGTGTATTTCTCAAGAAAATTGAAAGAACTAGAACAATCCGCCTTGAATGTTCGCTTTTATTTTTCCTAAATGCTTATATGCCAATTCGGTGACTTCGCGTCCGCGAGGCGTTCGCATGATAAATCCTTGTTGAATCAGGAATGGTTCATAAACTTCTTCTATGGTTTCGGCACTTTCGCTCACTGCTGTGGCAAGTGTCGTGATGCCTACTGGCCCACCCTTGAATTTATCAATGATGGTCAACAGGATTTTATTGTCCATT
>JBGTCT010000112.1:0-20536 GCA_041748695.1 Aquaticitalea sp.
GCCACTAGGAACCGAAAAAACTAGCTTTTTGTGTTTTTTGTGCAATTGTTTATAAGCAAAAAAGAAGTAAAATAGTTGAGGCAACCAGCGCGCCACGTTGATGGAGTTGGCTGATGTCAACTGCATTTTAGATGTCAATTCGTCATCGAGAAAAGCTCGTTTGACCATGTCTTGGCAATCGTCAAACACGCCGTCAACTTCGAGCGCTGAAATATTCTTTTTGAGTGTTGTCAATTGTTTTTCTTGCACATCGCTCACTTTTCCGCTAGGGTAGAGAATGACGACATTGACACCTCTTACTCCCAAAAAACCATTCGCAACAGCACCACCTGTGTCTCCAGAAGTAGCGACCAAAACAGTGATATCTTCAGTATTATTTTGGTTGAAATAGCCCAGACAACGCGCCATAAATCGTGCGCCTACATCCTTGAAAGCCATGGTTGGCCCGTGAAACAATTCCAGCGTGGAAATGGATGTATGGATATTGATTATAGGAAAATCGAAAGACAGGGTTTCTTTTATGATTTTTTTCAAAACAGTTTCAGGAATGTCAGGCATGACGAATTGTTTGATTGCTTCAAAAGCAATTTCTTCGTAAGACAATTTGTCGATGTTTTCAAAAAAAGATGCTGGCAATGGGCTTATACTTTCAGGAAAATACAAGCCCTTATCTGGTGCAATGCCTTTGATGACGGCATCTTCAAATGATGCGTTTGGGGCGATTCTGTTGAGTGAGTAGTAATTCATTTTTAAAAAATTGCCACGAATTCACGAATATTTTGCTTTGTGTTTCGCTTCACTGTGTGGCTTTGAGTTATACTGTTAATATTATTAGAAAACTTATGTTAATTTAAATTGTTGTTTGGTAAACATTTTTGTAAAAGTAGAAATCTCAAAGTTTTAGGACAATACACTATGATTTTTAAATTTTTACTTTGCTTTTAGTAATATTTTTTTATTACACTAAATCTTAAAATGCTCAAAAAAATTAAAATCATAAATGGATCTTTATCAGTAAACTAAATTAAGTTTTTCTCCTTGGTTCTTGCAGTAACGCCAAAGGCGGAATGATCTAAATTCTTTACTGGACATTATTGATTACTTTAATGCCTTGGGTGTTTATTTGAGACACATAGGTATCATATGGTATGTTGGCCTTTTCATATACTGCACAAATGGTTTTTTCTACGTCCTTCGCTATCGTGATGCTTTTGCTCAAAATAAAAATGGAGGGCCCAGAACCCGAAATTCCACAGCCCAACGCACCAGAAATCATAGCAGCGATTTTTACCTCATCAAAATATGGAATCAATTGACTTCTATAAGACTCTACGACGACATCTTCGAGCGAGCGATGCATTAGTTCGTAATCATTTGTATGAAGCGCATGCACAAAACTGCCAACATTTGCCCACTGTGTTATGGCATTTTTTAGGGGAATTTCTTTAGGTAAAATTGCTCTTGCTTCGGATGTTTTTATTTCTATTTGCGGATGTAAGATGGTTGCATATAAATCGCTTGGCGTTGGTAATTGCAATACTTCCAATGGAGAAAGGCTTTTTACTAAAGTAAAACCTCCAAAAATGGCAGGTGCAATATTGTCTGCATGTTCGCAACCACTTGCCAAGGATTCGCCTTTCATGGCAAAATTGGTTAGCTGGGTCTTATTATAAGGGTTTCCAAGTAATTCGTTGATGGCAAACACGCTTCCCGATGCACTTGCCGAACTGCTACCGATACCGCTACCTGGTTTTATTTTTTTATAAATTTCAATCTCAAATCCGAAGTCTGGCTTGGCGTCATTATACAATGCCAATGCCGAAACGCCAGCAACATTTTTTTCAGTTTCATATGGCAAATCAAATCCTTCTATTTTAATGATGTGAATTCCTTTTTTATCGATTTTCCTGACAACCATCTCATCGCCAATCCCATCGAGACAAAATCCAAGGACATCAAATCCACAGGACACATTGGCAACAGTAGCTGGTGAGAAAATTTTTAGTTCGTTCATCGTGTTTTGTTCTTGTTCTTTTTTATTAATCATCAAAAAATCATTCAATTGTCAAAGTATTATCTATCTGTTTCCTGCCCGAATGATATCTGCAAAAAGTCCTGAAGCTGTAACATCAGCCCCAGCACCAGCACCTTTGATGATTAAGGGTTGTTCTGGATAACGCTGTGTGTAGAACATAACGATATTGTCTTTTCCTTTCAGATTATAAAATGGGTGCTCTGGCGCAATTTCTTTTAGGCCAACTTTAGCTTTGCCCTCATTGAATTCAGCAACATATTTTAATTGGCAGCCATTTGCTTTTGCAGAGGTATATAAGTTTTGAAAATGGTCTTCATCAATTTTCAATTTATTATAAAAATCTTCAACGGATTCGCTTTCCAAATTGGCTTTGGTCAAAAAGGATTGATTGTCGATGTCTTCTAAATTCATCTCAGTTCCACTTTCGCGGGCCAAAATAAGGATTTTTCGTGCCACATCCACACCACTTAAGTCGATTCTTGGATCGGGTTCGGTATAGCCTTCGGCCTGTGCTTGTTTTACCACATCATGAAAATTTGTATCTTCATTAAAATTATTAAATACAAAATTCAAACTTCCAGATAGAACGGCTTGTATGGAAGTGATTTTATCGCCTGAAACAATCAAATGATTGAGAGTGTCAATAATTGGTAATCCTGCACCAACATTGGTTTCAAACAAAAAGGGCGCACTGTATTTTTTTGATAGGTACTTGAGTTCGCTGTAATTTTGATAAGTGCTAGAGCAGGCAATTTTGTTACAGGCAATAACGGCGACATTTTGCTTCAAATATTCCGAATAGATATTGGAAACATCTTCATTTGCAGTGACATCTACAAAAATGCTATTTCGAAGATTCAAACGCTTTATCTCACTTATAAAGCCATTTATGGAGGCTTTTTGACCATTTTCTAACAGGGTTTGCCATCCTTTAAGAGGAATGCCATTATCATCAAAAATCATGGTTCGCGAATTGGACAATCCGACGACTCGAAGATTGAGTTTCAGGTTATCTTTAACATATTTTCGTTGTTGGATGATTTGCTCTACCAATTTATTGCCTACATTTCCTACACCAGTAATAAAAACGTTTAATTGTTTGATGTTATCTTCAAAAAATGCTTCATGCAAAGTATTCAGCGCTTTTTTTACATCATTTTGAGCGATCACTGCAGAAATATTACGCTCTGACGCCCCTTGTGCAATTGCTCGTATATTGATGTTGTTTTTACCAAGTGCGCTGAACATGCGCCCGCTGATACCTTGATGGTTTTTCATGTTATCGCCAACTAGGGCAATAATTGACAAGCCTTTTTCTAAATCAATGGGGTCGATTTTATGCAAGGATATTTCATTTTCAAACGTTGCATCAATGGCAATTTTTGCACGTTCGGCATCAGTGTCATCAATCCCAAAACAAATGGAATGTTCGGAGGATGCTTGGGTAATTAAAATCACGTTTATTTTTTCACTGGCCAAAGTTTCAAACAATCGTTTTGAAAAGCCAGGAATCCCCACCATGCCATTTCCTTGCAACGTAAGAAGGGCAATATTACTAATGTTACTTATCCCTTTGGCTGGGGATGTTCTGCCATTCATAGTATTGGAAATAATAGTGCCTTTAGATTCTGGTTGAAAGGTGTTTTTGATATGAATGGGAATGTTCAAGTCCAAAGCCGGCTGAACCGTTGGAGGATACAGAACTTTTGCACCAAAATGTGACAACTCCATTGCCTCTTGATAAGATAGGGTTTCTATCGGATATGCTTGTTTTACCAAGTTTGGATTTGCAGTGTACATACCACTGACGTCTGTCCAAATTTCCAACTGCTTTACTTTTAGGGCCGCGGCAACGATGGCAGCCGTAAAATCTGATCCACCACGACCAAGCGTTGTGACTTCACCATGGTTTGATTTTGAAATAAAACCAGGTAAAATCGTGATTTGCTGTGCAGCAGAATTAAAATAGCTCGAAATATTAGCGTTGGTAAATTTGTAATTTACTTCGGCTTTTGTAAAATTGGAGTTGGTTACAATCAATTCTTGACTATTTTTCAGTGCTACATCCATCCCACGCGTTTTCATGGTTTGTGAAATGATATAGGACGAAAGTATTTCGCCAAAGCTAACGAGTTTATCGGTTGTTTTTGGAGATACCTCATTGATGAGAAATATACCATCCAGAAGACTTTTTAAGGCTTGAAACGTCGCTTCAACATGGTTGGAAATGGCCTCGTGTTTATTTGGAAGCAATGATTCAATAAGGTTTAAGTGAGTAATTTTAATATCTTGATAAACAGATAAATATGTTTCATTTTTGTTTTGAGCTAAAGATCCTGCATTCAACAATTTATCCGTTATACCGCCAACAGCCGATACAATGCATATAACACGATCTTGTTTGGCTTTGTGATCCAAGATGCCAATTACTTGGCTGATATTGTTGGCAGAACCTACTGATGTGCCTCCAAATTTTAATACTAACATGAGCTGATTTGGTTATAAGTGGTTGATAAAAAAAGTGATTCAGAAATAGAAAAAATTAACGAGGGGGAATATAGCTGCTTAACCCCAAAGGGTTGTGGTAGAAATAGCTACAGTTCCTGCAAAGGAAATAGACAACAAAATGAAGTTCGATATGTAAGTAGTTATATACATTTATTATGCTATAGCTTTCAAATGTATTATTTTTACTGAAATAAAAAAATAAAACATAGATTTTTAAATCGAGTTATTTATTTTTTAAAGACTTTTAGTAATGAAGCTATTTTCAAAAGCGCAAATATATCAAGGCGACAAAATTACCGCCAAAAAGCAAAAAATTACCTCCACCGAGCTTATGGAGCGTGCTGGTATCCAAATTTTCAACTGGTTTCATATAAGAATGCAAGGATCCCAAGTGCCAATTCACGTTTTTTGCGGTATCGGTAACAATGGTGGCGATGGCTTGGTAGTGGCGAGACATTTGATAATGCATGGATACAATGTAAAAACCTACGTGGTGAATTGCAGCGAAAAGCGAACAAAGGATTTTTTGGTGAATTATGACCGTATTAAGGAAACCACCAAAAAATGGCCGGAGATGTTGAATTGTCAAGCTGATTTCCCGCCCATAGAAGACGATGATATTATTGTAGATGCCATTTTTGGGATTGGATTGAATAGGCCAGCCGATAATTGGGTAAAAGGTTTGTTTCAACATTTTAGGAAATCGAAAGCCTTTACGCTGTCCATTGATGTACCTTCTGGTTTGTATGCCGAGAAAGTACCAAAAGATGAAAACGGTGTTGTTTGGGCAAATTATACCTTGAGTTTTGCCTCACCGAAATTAGCTTTCTTTTTACCAGATACTGCCAAATATACCCAACAATGGGAAGTGCTGGACATTGGATTAGATCCTGAATACTTGATGTCTACCGAAACTGAAGCCGAATTGCTCGGAAAAAATGAAATGCTTCTTGTATATAAACCTCGTGAGAAATTTTCACATAAGGGCAATTTTGGTCACACATTGATTATAGGAGGAAGCTATGGAAAAATGGGAGCAGTGACCTTATCGAGCAGAGCAGCTTTGGTTTCAGGTGCGGGATTGGTAACCGCATATATTCCAAAATGTGGATTTTCGATTTTACAGACGGCATTTCCGGAGGCTATGGTAATTGCAGATACAGATAAACAAATCATTTCAGACATTAAATTTGATATCGAACCAAATGCTATTGGAATCGGTATGGGACTGGGAACTGAAGATCAGACACTATCAGCGTTTGAAGCATTTCTAAAAAGGAATAAATCAGCTTTGGTCATTGATGCCGATGGACTTAACCTATTATCAAAACAACTTGATTTATTGAAATTGCTTCCAAAAAACACAGTCCTTACACCACATCCAAAAGAGTTGGAACGGTTGATAGGAAAATGGAAAGATGATTTTGATAAGTTGAAAAAGGTAAAGGAATTTTCCAAAACAAATGATGTTATTGTCGTCATCAAAGGCTCCAACACGATAACTGTATATCATGAAAAACTCTATGTCAATTCCACCGGTAATCCAGGATTGGCAACTGCTGGAACAGGTGATGTACTGACAGGTATTATCGCTGGACTGATTTCCCAAGGCTATGACCCGTTGGTTGCAAGTGTATTTGGTGTCTATCTTCATGGAAAATCGGCTGATATTGCGGTCGAAGATGTTGGTTATCAAAGTTTGATTGCGAGTCAGGTCATTGATTATCTCGGAAAAGCCTATATTGATTTGTTTGCGCCACCAGAAAATCAGCCACCTCCGCAAGAAGAGGAAGAAACTAAAAAGCAAAAGCAAAAAACTAAATAAAAAAAATGCCACTCGAGAGTAGTGGCATTTTTTGTTTGTATCAACTATACGAACTTATATCTTCAACTCGTTAAACAACTCCACCAATTTAGGATCGGATGGTCTTGGGGCATCAGGACTCACTATATTCCCGTCAGGATCTAATAATATAAATCGCGGAATACCATTGATTTTATAATTTTTTACAAATTCTGAATTCCAGTTGTTGTCGGCAAACAATTGAATACCTCCCAAGTCTTTCTCAACAATCATTTTTTTCCATTTCTCATAATCCCTTTGTTGATCAATTGAAATACTCACAAATTCAATATTCTTGTCTTCATATTGATTTTCAAGCTCTTTAAGAGCAGGGATTTCCATGATGCATGGGCCACACCAAGTCGCCCAAATATCAAGATATACGTATTTTCCTTTTAAGTCACTCAAGGATGTTTTGCCGCCTTTGAAATTTTCATAATCAAAGCTTGGGGAAGATGATCCTTTTGGGAATTCTTTCTTTAAAGCAACTTTCTGTCCAATATAACTCTTATACGAATTCAGCATTGGCCCTAAGTCATTTTTCATGCCGTTGATGATCATGGTGTCAATCCCCTTGTTGGAATCGTAAAATTCAGAAAGTCTTGTTTGAATGGATTCAAAAGTGGAATCTAAATTTGTGTCATTTAAATCATCCATATCGGCAAACAATTCCTCCTGCAATAGTGAATGCTTGGCAAGATAATTACTGTGCTCTGAACCTTCACCCGAGTATGAAATGGATTCATCAAACTGTTTGGTATCTACAGAAACGCTAATGTCAAAACTATTTTTTAAGAAGATAGGAGTATTTTCTTTTCCATCTGTTATGATGTAAATTCCAGGCTCTACCTTCAACGTATCTTTAAACGTACCGTCAGCATTGACCATGATGGTTTTTGAGTATGTTCTGTTTAAAATTTGGATGGAATCATTATTCTTATTGGTAATTTTTCCGGAGAATGAGACGTAATCTTTTGGTTTTTCTGGTTCTTGATTGCATCCAAGAATAGATAGAAGCAATAACAAGTAAATCAGTGGTTTCATGCTTGAATTTTTAAATTTTTCAAATTTAGGCTTTTGATCTCTTTTTTTTCATTAATTGAATTATTATTAACATTTGTTGCATAATATATATGTAATGATGATTTTTGAATCACCAAATTATACATATGCAAACAGTATATCAGATATCATCAAAAACCCTAGAGTTAAGGACCATTAATGATATCCTCCTTGAAAACAGAAGCATAGAACTGTCTGAATTGGCAAAAGAAAGCATAATAAAATGTCGTGCCTATTTAGACCAACGTTTAAGTGAGCAAGACGAACCAATTTATGGCCTTAATACAGGATTTGGTTCCTTATATAACGTCAAAATATCTAAAGATAAGCTCGTACAACTTCAAGAAAATTTAGTAATGTCTCATGCCTGTGGTTTAGGTGACAGGGTTCCTAATCAGATTGTAAAGCTGATGTTGCTTTTTAAAATACAGTCGTTGAGTTATGGTCACAGTGGTGTTCAGCTTGAAACTGTTGAGCGTCTAGTTGATTTTTATAACCACGACATCCTACCCATCATATATACTCAAGGTTCATTGGGTGCTTCAGGCGATTTGGCTCCATTGGCGCATTTGTCATTACCATTAATTGGAAAGGGAGAAGTTGACCATAAAGGTGAAGTTTTGAATTCTGAAGAGGTATTGAAAAAGTTCAAATGGAAACCTTTGCAGTTACAATCCAAAGAAGGTTTGGCCTTACTCAACGGTACACAATTCATGAGTGCTTATGGAGTTTATCTGATTCTAAAATCTTATAAATTATCTTATTTGGCAGATTTATTTGGCAGTATTTCACTTGATGCTTTTGATGGTAGAATTGAGCCATATGATGAATTGGTGCATTTGGTGCGACCCCACAATGGACAAATTAAAACAGCCGAACGCATCCGTGAATTTTTGGATGGTAGTGATTTGATAGCTCAACACAAACAACATGTTCAAGATCCGTATTCTTTCAGGTGTATGCCGCAAGTGCACGGTGCTACCAAAGACACGATTGCTTACGTTCAAAAAGTTTTTATGACTGAAATTAATTCCGTAACCGACAACCCTAACATTTTTATAGGAGAAGATAAAATAATTTCAGGAGGCAATTTTCATGGGCAGCCGTTGGCTTTGGCACTAGATTATTTAAAAATAGCCATGGCCGAATTGGGAAATATTTCCGAACGACGTATTTTTCAGCTTGTATCAGGATTGCGAGGATTGCCCGCATTTTTGGTTGATAACCCAGGATTGAATTCAGGCTTTATGATAACACAATATACAGCAGCGAGTATTGTAAGTGCCAATAAACAATTGGCCTCTCCAGCTAGTATCGATTCCATCGTGTCTTCCAATGGTCAGGAAGATCATGTTAGTATGGGAGCCAATGCGGCCACACAGGCTTATAACTTGGTTACCAATGTGGAAAGGATACTTTCCATCGAATTATTGAACGCCTCTCAAGCGTTACATTTTAGAAGACCTGCCAAGTCTTCCCCGTTAATCGAATCGTTTTTAAAAGCCTATCGTCAGGACGTAAATTTTGTAAATAAGGATGAAGTATTGCATAATTTGATGGAAATCAGCCTGAAGTTTATTGACGATTTTCATATCGAAAACGAACTACTTTTCGACTAAAT
This sequence comes from Aquaticitalea sp., assembly GCA_041748695.1. Taxonomy (GTDB): domain Bacteria; phylum Bacteroidota; class Bacteroidia; order Flavobacteriales; family Flavobacteriaceae; genus JBPOFM01. The sequence goes on from JBGTCT010000112.1 coordinate 9,070, forward strand.
AAAACTATAAATTCGCCATCGATTTTTCAAAAAAAAAGAAAAATCCATCCGAAAAAGTCGAATCAAAGTTTATGAATTCAGAATTGATTTTGCCCAATTAACAGCTTCGTCAATCGTGCTAAAAATCTCAAAGGGTTTGTCTAGAAACAGCTTTTCTACTTCAGCATTGCTTTTGGCTTTGAAATCTTTGGACACCACTGCAAAACCTGAGAGATTTTCAATTTTGGATGTTTCAAAATAAATAGCAGGATCTACAGAATAGGAGTGAAGCCTGTTGGAAATGTATACGAAGCATTTGGAAATATAATAGGTTTCAGCAACATTCAACAAAACTTTATTGTGGGCTGGCTTAATTATAACGCCCTCTTTCATGATAACTATTAAATAATTATCATAAATCTGCATATCGCAAAAATCAAATTTAAGTAGGTCTAACATTAACTAAAGTTACGATTGATTTAGGTTATATCAAAAAAACAGCTCCAATTTTTTATTGGAACTGTTCTTCATTTTAAATATTTATCTAAAAATTAAGACTTTGTATGTTCTTCTGATTTGTCAATTTTTGTGGTTAATTCATTTGTCGATTCATCTAAATCCATTAAGATTTTATCTCCTTCTTGAATGTTGGCCGTAATGATTTCTTCAGCCAAAGTATCCTCCACATACTTCTGAATAGCCCTTTTTAGAGGTCTTGCACCAAATTCTTTATCAAATCCTTTTTCGGCAATATAATCTTTTGCTTTTAGGGTCAATTCCAAAGTATAGCCTAAATCTTTAATCCTAGCTATCAACTGTGCCAACTCAATATCTATGATTTTATTGATGTCTTCTTTTTCTAAAGCATTAAAGACCATGACATCATCAATTCTATTTAAAAACTCTGGAGCAAAAGCTTTCTTTAACGCGTTTTCGATAACGCTTCTCGTATTATCGCCTGCTTGAGCTTCTTTGGCCGCTGTACCAAAACCAACACCTTGACCAAAATCTTTCAACTTACGCGCACCAATATTGGAGGTCATGATGATGATTGTATTTCTAAAATCGATTTTACGACCCAAAGAGTCAGTCAAATAACCATCATCTAAAACTTGCAGTAACATATTGAATACATCTGGATGGGCTTTTTCAATCTCATCCAACAACAGGACCGCATAAGGTTTTCTTCTAATTTTTTCAGTCAACTGACCACCTTCTTCATAACCAACATATCCTGGAGGAGCACCTACCAATCTTGAAATGGAGAATTTTTCCATGTATTCGCTCATGTCAATTCTAACAAGGGCATCGTCGCTGTCAAAAAGTTCGCGCGCCAAAACTTTTGCCAATTGCGTTTTTCCTACACCTGTTTGACCTAAAAAGATAAATGAGCCAATCGGCTTATTGGGATCTTTAAGTCCAGCACGATTACGCTGAATGGCTTTTACCACTTTGGCAACAGCCTCATCTTGGCCAATCACTTTACCTTTGATGAGGTCTGGTAGTTTTGCGAGTTTATTACTTTCAGTTTGTGCGATTCTATTCACAGGAATTCCTGTCATCATAGATACCACATCTGCCACGTTGTCTTCTGTGACAGTTTCGCGGTGCATTTTGGTCTCTTCGTCCCATTTTTCTTGTGCGATTGCCAATTCTTTTTCAAGGCGTTTTTCATCATCACGCAATTTTGCTGCCTCTTCGTATTTTTGCTTCTTTACAACAGTGTTTTTTGTTTCCTTAACATCTTCCAACTGCTGTTCGAGGTCCAGAATTTGTTGAGGCACTTCAATATTGGTGATATGTACCCTAGAGCCCGCTTCATCCAAAGCATCAATGGCCTTATCTGGCAAGAAACGCTCGGTCATATAGCGGTTGGTCAATTTTACACAGGCTTCTATGGCTTCATCCGTGTATTCGACATTATGGTGTTCTTCGTATTTATCCTTGATATTGTTCAAAATCTGAATGGTTTCTTCTACGGTAGTTGGTTCCACAATGACTTTTTGGAAACGACGTTCCAAAGCGCCATCTTTTTCTATGTACTGTCTGTATTCATCGAGCGTAGTGGCTCCAATACATTGAATTTCGCCTCTAGCTAATGCTGGTTTAAACATATTGGAAGCATCCAGACTTCCGGTAGCGCCACCTGCACCAACGATGGTGTGTATTTCGTCTATGAATAAAATAATATCATCATTTTTTTCCAACTCATTCATCACTGCTTTCATGCGCTCTTCAAACTGGCCACGGTATTTTGTACCAGCCACCAAACTAGCCAAATCAAGTGTCACAACCCGTTTGTTAAAGAGTATACGTGAAACTTTTCGTTTGATTATTCGCAATGCCAAACCTTCGGCAATGGCAGATTTACCAACTCCTGGTTCTCCGATCAATAATGGATTGTTCTTTTTACGCCTGCTCAAAATTTGAGACACACGCTGTATTTCCTTTTCTCTACCTACGACAGGGTCTAACTTGCCTTCTTCAGCAAGTACTGTTAAATCCCTGCCAAAATTATCCAGAACAGGTGTTTTTGATTTTTTGGTAGACTTTGAAGTCGATTGACTGAATGGATTTTGCTTTGCATCATCATCGTCATTGATGTCATCTTCAGAAAATGATTCTGCTTTTGGCGATTCTAAAAAATCATCATCATTTGTTATCATAGATTTGAATTGTTCTTTTACGTTATCATAATCCACCTTAAGTTTATTGAGCAACTTGGTTGTCGGATCATTTTCATTTCTTAAAATGCACAATAATAAGTGTGCCGTATTTATGGACGTGCTCTGGAAGAGTTTGGCTTCTAAAAAAGTAGTTTTTAAAGCGCGCTCTGCCTGTCTGGTAAGATGTAGGTTCTTTTTTTCATTTGATGTGGACAAAATAGTTGGGTTGGCAGGGCTTAAGATTTCAACTTTTCGCCTCAAATGGTTCAAGTCAATTTCTAGGGCACTCAAAATATCGATGGCCTTGCCATTGCCGTCTCGCAGCAAGCCAAGCATTAAATGTTCTGTGCCTATAAAGTCGTGACCCAACCGCAAAGCTTCTTCCTTGCTATACGCTATAACGTCCTTGACTCTTGGGGAAAAATTATCATCCATAGTAAATCTCTTTCTGTATAAAAATAGTAAAAACAACCTTATAAAGGCAAAAACTATACCTTAAATGTTTTAGTTATCGCTAATAGACACAAAAACTTTCATAATTCAAAACATTTAACACCATACTTATTAAATATTATAGCCGCAATATTGTTAATAAAAAAATGCAAAAAAGTAACATTAAAATTCGCCCAAACACTATGAAAATACTTATCTTAGCACGTTTTGAAAACCTATAAAAAATAATTAAAATTACATATGGCAGAAGGAGAAAAATTGATTCCAATTAATATTGAAGATGAAATGAAATCGGCTTATATTGACTATTCAATGTCGGTCATTGTGTCACGTGCCCTTCCGGATGTGAGAGATGGTCTAAAACCTGTTCACAGAAGAGTTTTATATGGTATGCACGAATTGGGAGTAAGATCAAATACAGCTCATAAGAAATCGGCAAGAATTGTCGGTGAAGTTTTAGGTAAATACCATCCACATGGCGATACATCGGTATATGATGCAATGGTGCGTATGGCTCAAGAATGGAGCTTGCGTTATATGTTAGTGGATGGTCAAGGTAATTTTGGTTCCGTAGATGGAGATAGTCCTGCGGCGATGCGTTATACAGAGGCTCGTATGCGCAAAATATCAGAAGACATGTTGGCGGATATTGATAAAGAAACGGTGGATCATCAGCTCAATTTTGATGATACATTGGAAGAGCCTACCGTTTTGCCAACCCGAATCCCAGGTCTATTGGTCAACGGTGCTTCCGGAATTGCAGTTGGTATGGCAACCAATATGCCACCACACAATTTAAGTGAAGTTGTTGATGGCACGATTGCCTACATTGAAAACCCAGATATTGAGATTGACGAACTAATCACACACATCAAAGCGCCTGATTTTCCAACTGGTGGAACAATTTATGGTTATGATGGCGTTCGCGAAGCTTTCAAAACAGGACGCGGACGAATCGTAATGCGAGCCAAAGCCATCATAGAAGAGGTGCAAGGTAAAGAAACCATTATTGTTACTGAGATTCCATACCAAGTCAATAAAGCAGACATGATCAAGAAGACTGCCGATTTGGTCAACGAGAAAAAAATTGAGGGTATTAGCATGATTCGTGATGAATCTGACAGAAATGGCATGCGCATTGTTTATATTCTAAAGCGTGACGCAATCCCAAACATTGTTTTAAATACCTTATATAAATACACCGCTTTACAATCTTCGTTTAGTGTAAATAATATTGCTTTGGTCAAAGGAAGACCGCAATTATTGAATCTTAAAGAACTCATTCATTATTTTGTGGAGCACAGGCATGAAGTCGTTGTTCGAAGAACGACCTACGAATTGCGTAAAGCTGAAGAGCGTGCCCACATTCTGGAAGGATTGATCATTGCTTCCGATAATATTGATGAAGTAATTGCTATTATTCGTGCTTCCGCAAATGCCGATGAAGCCCGTGAGCGCTTGGTTGAGCGTTTTAAACTGTCGGAAATTCAAGCCAAGGCCATTGTTGAAATGCGTTTGCGTCAATTGACGGGTCTAGAGCAGGACAAACTGCGCTCAGAATATGAGGAGTTGATGAAAACCATCGAAGATTTGAAGGATATTCTCGCCAATAAAGAGCGCAGAATGGCTATCATAAAGGAAGAATTAGCGACTGTAAAAGATAAATATGGTGATGATCGTCGTTCAGTCATTGAATATGCTGGAGGTGATTTGAGCATCGAAGACATGATAGCCGACGAACAAGTTGTCATAACTATTTCACATGCTGGTTATATTAAACGGACATCCTTGACAGAATACAAAACACAGCATAGAGGTGGTGTAGGTCAAAAAGCATCTACCACCAGAAACGAAGACTTCTTAGAACACTTATTTGTAGGTACCAATCATCAATATATGTTGTTCTTTACCCAAAAAGGGAAATGTTTCTGGATGCGTGTCTACGAAATTCCGGAAGGAAGCAAAACATCTAAAGGCCGAGCCATTCAAAACTTAATCAATATCGAACAAGACGATAAAGTAAAAGCTTTTATCTGTACTCAAGATTTGAAAGATGAAGAGTATATCAATAGTCATTACGTCATTATGGCAACCAAAAAAGGTCAGGTAAAGAAGACTTCTTTGGAACAATATTCACGTCCACGAACCAATGGCATCAATGCCATTACCATCAGGGAAGATGATGAATTATTAGAGGCAAAATTAACCACAGGAAACAGTCAGGTCATGTTGGCTTTGAAATCAGGTAAAGCTGTACGTTTTGAAGAGGCAAAAACCAGACCTATGGGACGGAATGCTTCTGGAGTAAGAGGAATTACTCTTGCGAACGACAAAGATGAAGTTATAGGCATGGTTACTATTGAAAATCCACAAGAAGAATCTGTGTTGGTTGTTTCTGAAAATGGCTATGGTAAACGTAGTTATATTGACGATCCAGAAGATGGTGAAGCAGTTTATAGAATCACAAATCGCGGCGGAAAAGGAGTAAAAACGATTTCCATAACGGAAAAAACTGGCCATCTTGTAGCTATTAAAACTGTTAATGACGATGACGATTTGATGATTATCAATAAATCAGGTATCGCCATAAGAATGGAAGTCAACAACCTAAGAGTAATGGGCAGGGCAACACAAGGTGTGAAATTGATCAACCTCAAAGGAAATGACTCTATTGCAGCTGTGGCTAAAGTGATGAAAGAGGATGAGGTAGAATTGAAGAATATTGATAATGATGTATTTACAGATGAAAATCAGGCCTCTGATGAAGATGGCACAACTCTTGATAATTTAGATAACGAAAACAATAATAACTCCTAAAACTTAAAATTAACTAAAGATGAAAAAACAAATAATCATTGCTTTGGCGCTTTTAGTCACTTCCTTTTCATTTTCTCAAAAGGACGAATTAAAAGATGCTGAAAAAGCTTTAAAGAATGGAAATTTTGCAGATGCAAAATCTGCAATCAAATCGGCAGAACCACTAATTGCAAATTCTGACCTTAAGACACAGGCAAGGTTTCATTTCTTAAAAGGACAAGCCTTATATGCCAATGGAAATGCTTCCAATGAAGATATGGACAATGCTATTACAAATTTTAATAAAGTGGTAGAACTTGAAAAAACAGATGGTAAAGAAAAGTATACAGCCGAGGTTAATACGATGAAGCAAACAATGCTCAACACATTTTTGACAAAAGCAAACGCTGCTCTTGAAAGCAAAAACTTTTTGGAATCCTCTTTAGGATTTGAAAAAGCATACCGTATGTCGCCTAAAGACACTTTATTTCTCTATTATGCAGCTTCAACAGCTGTTAATGCTCAAGATTATAAAACTTCTCTTAAGTATTATGAAGAATTAAGGGATCTAGGCTTTACTGGAGTAGAAATGGAATATGTAGCCACAGTTAAGGAAACAGGTGAAGTTGAAGTTTTCAATAGCAAAGCCTTAAGGGATATATCTGTTAAAGCTGGAACGCACATGGCTCCAAAAGAAAAAAAATCAGCTACTAAATCAGGAGAAATCATTAAAAATATAGCGTTGATTTATGTCAATAATGGCGAAAATGATAAAGCCCTTGAAGCAATGAAGCAAGCTAGACAACAAAATCCTGATGATTTAAGTTTGATTTTGTCAGAAGCAAATGTTCAGTTAAAAATGGGCAATAGGGATGAATTCAAAAAGCTGATAGAAATTGCAACCCAAAAAGATCCTAACAATCCTGAATTGCAGTATAACCTTGGTGTTGTTGCTGCTGAAGGAGGCGACTTAGAATCTGCAAAAAAATATTATGACAAAGCCATTACTTTAGATCCGCAATATGCTGATGCCTATAATAATATGGCAGTTTTGATTCTTCAAAGTGAGCAAGAACTTATCGAAAAAATGAATGCTCTTGGTACCTCTTCTGCCGATAACAAAAAATATGATGCTTACAAGGAACAAAGAACCCAACTATATAGGGATGCTATTCCATATTTGGAAAAAACATTGAGCATCAGGCCAAAAAATGTAGAGGCAGCTAAAACCTTAATGAACATTTACAGCGCACTTGGTGAAACCACCAAATTCAAGGAGATGAAAGTTAAAGTTGAAGCCATGCAAAGCGAAAAATAATAATTTAGCATGGATCATAAAAAAAAGCAACTCACTTGAGTTGCTTTTTTTTATATAATTTTTTTAATCACCCTCAATTTATGTGTATGAATTCGCTTATCTACATTATAGATTCCCGAATGATCCAATCTGTCAATCCTGACTTTTCCGTGGGCATGAATAATATAATTGTCTTCCATTATGATCCCTACATGTACAATTCGGCCTTCCTCATTATCAAAAAAAGCCAAATCGCCTGGTTCACTCTCTTCAATAAAGCTTAATGCAATACCTTGTGTCGCCTGCTGCGAAGCATCGCGCATTATGTTATAGCCATTTAGTTTGTAGACCATTTGTGTAAAACCGGAACAGTCGATCCCAAAAGGTGTTTTTCCTCCCCATAGATAAGGGGTATTAAGATAGATAAAAGCCGTTTCTATGATGTGATATTTAGGTTTAATGCCTTCTATTATATTACCATCGTGCTGATGGTTTAAAAGATACATTCCGTTTAAGGTAGAACCAAGTGGAATCGTGTGAAGCCGTCCGTCTGCATCTTCAACAAACTCGACCATATCGGAGACCAATTTTGGAATTGAATTTTTTAAGGTATAATAATCGGATTCCGCAATAGCCATATACTGCTTATTGTCAAGCCATCCTTCATATTTATCAAAAGCAAGGCGGATTTTACTCCAATTTTTGCGTTGCTCCAACACTTTAAAAATATCACCATATAATACTTGAGAAACGAGTTCTGAAGTATCCGATGGCTCTAATTTTAAAGGAACAATGCTTAAATTACAGATTCCGTAGTGCATTGATATCGCTTAATTACGTTCTATGACAATTGATGATGCACCACCGCCACCATTACAGATAGTTGCTGCTCCTAATTTGGCATTATTCTGTTCCAATATATTGAGTAAGGTGATTACAATTCTTGCTCCAGAGCATCCAAGAGGGTGTCCTAAAGAAACTGCTCCACCATTGACGTTGACATTGCCATCAGTAAGATTTAGAAGTTTCATGTTAGCCAATCCGACGACGGCAAATGCTTCATTGAATTCAAAATACTCTATATCCTTTATTGATACACCGGCTTTTGCCAGTGCTTTCGGCAAAGCTTTGGATGGTGCCGTAGTGAACCATTTAGGTTCGTGGGCCGCATCTGCATAGCCTTTGATCGAGGCAAGTGGTTTTAATCCTAATTCTTCTGCCTTTTCTTTACTCATCAAAATAACTGCAGCAGCACCATCATTTATGGTGGATGCATTGGCAGCAGTTACAGTGCCATCTTTAGTAAATGCGGCACGCAAAGAAGGGATTTTATCCAATATCACATTGGTATACTCTTCATCTTTTGAAACAACTATGGGTTCACCACGACGTTGTGGAACTTCAACAGGAACGACTTCATTATCAAACTTGCCAGCATCCCAAGCAGCTGAAGAACGCTTATAGGACTGAATAGCATATGCATCTTGCTCTTCACGAGACACTTCATGCTTTACAGCGCAAGCATCTGCACAGACCCCCATAGCTTGTTGTTCGTATACGTCCACAAGACCGTCGCGTTGCATGCCGTCTTCCAATTTTCCGGGGCCGAACTTTAGGCCTGTTCTGGCTTGAAAATAATGAGGTATCATGCTCATATTCTCCATACCACCAGCAACTACTATATCAACATCCCCAAGAGCAATGGCTTGAGCACCTTGCATTATGGCCTTCATTCCAGAAGAGCACACCTTGTTGATGGTTGTGCATGAAACAGAATCTGGAATACCTGCAAATATTGCAGCCTGTCTTGCTGGTGCTTGTCCCGAACCAGCTTGTACCACATGTCCCATCAATACTTCTTGAACCAATTCTGGTTTGAGATTGATTTTTGCCAATGCGCCCTTTATCGCTATCGCGCCCAATTGCGGCGCTGGAACAGTTGATAGCCCTCCAAGAAAACTTCCTATTGGTGTTCGTGCTGCTGATACAATGACGACCTCTTTAATCATTTTGTGTACGTTTAAATTTTATGACTGCAAATTTAATCTTTTTTTGCAAGAATTTAGAATGAAAAGCCAATAATAACCGCACAAAAACCTTTATATTTATTACTTTTGAAAGTCTATTTAACATCTTTGATGAAACATTGCGACTTCACTTTAAATTTTCCAAAGCATACTGAAAAACGTTTCACTATGATCTTAAAAAAACCTAATGGTATAAATAGATGAATGAAATAATTAATAATTGGTACCGCAATCACGCCCTTGTCTATAAAGTGCTTTTATTTATTTCGACGACCTTTTTAATTGTCTACCTATTTCCAAAGAGCGGAAAATTCAAATATAATTTTGACAAAGGAAAACCATGGCAATCAGAAAATTTGTATGCCCCTTTTGATTTTGCTATAAAAAAATCGGATGATGAACTCAAAAAAGAAAAGGATGAGATTAATAAAAACAGTAGCGTCTATTTTACCTTAAATTCATCTCTTGAAAAGGAGGTTTTTGAAAATTATGACAGGAAATTTAAAACTGTATTTGAAAACACTGAAGGAGATAAGACCAAGTTATACACTGCTGGCAAGTCTATCTTAAAATCCATTTATGAACGTGGTCTCATTGAGGAGAATGTCAATTATCCGCCGGAGAAAAAAGTCATTTTACTCGAAGACCAAAGTCAGAAGGACATAACGACTTATAACCAGTTGATCAAAACCGATCTTTTGCGAAATCATATAGAGAAAGCCATTGATGATAAAGGTTATACGCAATTTAAAACTTTGTTTTTGTCCTTGTTTTTTGATGTAATTAGTCCAAATTTAAAGCTGAACAAATCCATTTCCGATAATGCCTTAAAAGAAGAATTAGATAATTTATCTCCAACCCGAGGGAGCATAGAAAATGGCACGTTGATTATTTCGAAAGGAGAAATTGTCGAGGGCAATAAATTTGACGTGCTAAAATCTTTAGAATCTGAATATGAATCACAAGTCTGGAGCGAAAACAATTATATTTGGGTCACCTTTGCCTATTTATTGTTGGTCGCATTAACCTTATTGATGCTGTTGTTGTTCTTGCGAAAGTACCGCATTGATGTTTTTTTAGACAATACCAAAGTAACCTTCATATTTTTCAATATTTTCTTGATGATATTACTGACAACAATTATTATCAGCTACAATTCAAAATATGTCTATGTCGTTCCGCTGTGCGTCCTTCCTCTTGTGCTGAAAGCGTTTTTTGATGCGCGTTTGGGTCTTTTTGCACATGTACTCACTGTATTGCTACTAGGATTTATTGTTCCAAACAGTTATGAATATATGTTTTTGCAGATCATTGCCGGGATCGTGACAATACTCACTGTTTCCGAATTGTATAAACGGGCAAATCTGTTTATTTCAGTTGGGCAAATTACCTTGGTTTATATCATTGCGTATTTTGCGTTTTTTGTCATCCATGAAGGAAATATTATAGAAATTAAGCTAGAAACATTCGGACTTTTTGTCCTTTGCGGATTGGCAACCTTGTTTGTACAACCACTCATTTATGTCTATGAAAAACTCTTTGGATTGGTTTCAGATGTATCGCTTCTCGAATTATCAGACACAAATACTAATTTGCTTAAAGAACTATCCAACAAAGCTCCTGGGACATTTCATCATTCCTTGAATGTTGCGAATTTGGCCGAAGCCTCCGCCAATGAAATAGGTGCCAATGCTATGTTGGTTAGGGTAGGAGCACTATATCATGATGTAGGTAAAATGAAAAACCCAACGTATTTCACCGAAAACCAGGCCACAGGGATCAATCCTCATGAGGAATTATCCTCAAAAGAAAGTGCAAGCATCATCATAAACCATGTAATAGACGGTATTGAAATAGCTAAAAAATACAACCTTCCTGATAGGGTGATTGATTTTATAAGAACTCATCACGGTACGAGTGTGGTGTATTATTTTTATATGAAACAAAAGGAATTTCAGTCCCTAACCACCGATGAAGATTATAAATATCCAGGTCCAAAACCCTTCAGTAAGGAAACTGCCATATTAATGATGTGTGATAGTGTGGAAGCAGCATCAAAAAGCTTAAAGGAACCATCTTCGACATTAATAAATGAGTTTGTTGAGTCGATAATCAACAAACAAATGGAAACAGGACAGTTTTTAAACGCCAACATTACCTTTAAGGAAATAGAATCCATTAAGAAAGTTCTTAAAAGTAAATTGGCTAACATCTTTCATTTGAGGATAGAATATCCTGAATGAGATATT
>JBGTCT010000113.1:0-6173 GCA_041748695.1 Aquaticitalea sp.
ATGAACATTATCAGCATCCTGTCTCGTTTTGTTTAATTCAGTTTGGTCTTTCCAATCATTCTCGTCAACATCCTTAATTAGCTGGTCGATAGCTTTAGTTAAAGGAACATTTCCTTTGTTCTTTCTTTTTAGCTTTTCTAATATTTTCTTATTAGTCAGTCTCATTTACTATTGCAAATATACAACAAAGTTCGGATAATTACCGAACTTTATAAATTTACTTTTATTACTGCCAACGTTTTTGTATATGAGCCGTTGCGTGTTTTGGCACGAGCCTTTCCAGATAAAAACTGGCTTTGGAAAATCCGCAGGATTTTCCAAGTAGGCGAGGATATGCCATAGCTTATAGCATTCATGAAAAAGCAGAAAGTCCAGTATCTTTAAAGTTCACCAAAACGATATAAGATATGAAACCTGAACCAACTGCCCAAGCAAAGTTATACATTGGCATCGACATCCACAAACGTAGCTGGAAAATACATTGTGCCACCGATCTGTTTTCGGGCAGATCATTTACGATGCCACCAGATCCAATGGTACTGGTAGGCTATGTAGCTAAACATTTTCCAGATTATGAAGTTTCCACAGCTTACGAGGCCGGTTGCTGTGGCTATCATGCACACTGTAGCTTTGAGGGCTTTGGATGGCGCTCACTGGTTGTGAACCCGGCCGATATCCATCGCAAGGTAAAAGAACGCTTTACCAAGACCGATAAGATCGATGCCCAACTCATATCAAGAGAACTAAAGGACGGAAGATTGGAAAGTATCCACATTCCAGAAGTAGCTCGTGAGCAACTACGAAGTCTTTTTAGAAGACGCAACGACCTTGTAAAGGACTTTAGGCGTGTCAAGAGCTATATAAAAATGCAGTTGCTCTATTTTGGAGTAACTGTTCCCGAGGAATTTGATAATGACCATTGGAGCCATGCTTTTAGGGGTTGGGTTGATGCTATTGTTTTTAACCACCCCACCGCCCGAGAGACCCTTGATAGTAGAATGCGCATTTTCAGGTTTATAGACAAAGAGTTGAGAGATGTTTCCACAAAGCTATGCACTTATTGTCGTAAGCATTATAAAAAGGACTATTATCTTTTACGCAGTATTCCAGGAATAGGGGGTATCGTAGCTTGTGGGATTATTTGTGAGTTGGGAGATTTACGTCGTTTCAACAACATAAAACATTTGGCAGGGTATGTTGGATTGGCACCAGGGGTTCATCAAAGTGGCGACAATCAAAGGGCCACAGGCATTACCATGCGCTCGCACCGCCTGATGCGGAGCTATTTTATAGAAGCTTCGTGGCAAGCCATACGTACAGATCCTGTGATGCAGGCCTATTATAGAAAACATTTAGGCAAGAATGCCAAGAGTATCATTGTAAAGATAGCCCGTAAATTATTGAGTAGAACCTTAGCCGTTATAAAAACAGAAACACCATACACCATTGGAGTGATAGAATAATATAAACCAATAACAGAGCTCGCAAAGAAGTAGCAAAACCTGTATCACAATACACCGTAGGTGAACCCGATCAAGAGGTATCACACATTTATAGCAAGTGGCCAGGTTTATTATAACTCATAATCATACAGATGCTGGTGAACACGCCAAGGGCGTGTATCACATATAGGATGCGGAGCAAGTTATATTAAAAGGAGAATGATTGATAATCCTTCGGAATTATCAACATTCCATCATCATCATTATGTAGAAAAAAATTAAAATATTAACTTTGAGGTACTAGGCTAGTGCTTTTCATAGGACACGGTGTTAGCAAAAGTTTTAGAATCTACCTAGGATTTCTTTTCCAGCTTCTCCTAAAGTTTCTCCGATAGTTTTCATAGCAAGTGCTCTTCCATTATCTCCATTTGTAATCACTATAAGTCCTCTTTTAGATTTAGGTAAGAGGACTATCAAGGCATTAACACCTTTATCACTTCCTGCATTGAATAAAGCATATTCATCGTTAGGTAAATTATTGAAAACTATCCAGCCTAATCCAAAACTTATTCCTTCACGAACTATGGATTGTTGGCTTATCATTTCATTATATATATTTTGGTCAAGGTATTTACGATTTATTATATTTACTCCTAATTTTCCAAAATCTTCAATTGTTGTTAATAGATTGTCTGCTGCATTTGCTTTAAAAGATTTATCATACTTATATAGACTTCCTGATTTGTCATAAGTACCTGCAAACTCTAAACTATCTACCTTTTCATTCCAAATTAGATAACTGTTGTTCATTTTGTTGGGTATGAAAACCAATGAATCAGCTAATTTTTCAAAGGAAGTACTAAATTTACTCTCTAGAGACTTTCTCAGATATTCAAACCCTTCTCCAGAATATTGAAATTTAGAACCAGGTTCAAATTCAAAAGTTAATTTTTTAGTTTCGTGCATCCACCTCCAGTTAGCAAAACCTGTCCTGTGGCTCAATATATGTCGAGTCGTTATTTTTTTATGTAAGAGGTCATTTTTCACGTCTGGATCAACCCAATAGTTAAATAATGGTTCATCTAAATCCCAAGAACCACTATTGACTAATTTCAGAGTAAGTAGAGTAGTTATCGTCTTAGTAAGAGAAGCAACATCAAAAATAGTATTCGATTGGACAGGAATATACCCTTGAATTTTCCCCTGCATAAGTAAGGGATTCAATTTACCATCTTCAATTGTGGCAATAGCAATAGCTGGAACATTATTATTCAATAGCCATTCATTTATCGTATTGGAATCAGGAATGGTTATCGAAGTATTGTGTTGAGCTGTTGATTTTATAATACAGAATAGCGCAAAAATTAAAAGTACTCGTGTTGTCATAATATATATATTAGATTTATATACTTATGACGATTAATAAATAAATTAGGTTACAGTATTTCGTGAATTTACCGCGAACAATATGAGCGCAACAACCAACGCGTCAATAGTGCGCAGGGACGCTATATGAAAGGCAAGCGCCAAAGCACCGTAGAACCTGTATTTGGAACACTTACACAATTCATGGGACTGAGAAAAGTAAATACCATAGGACTGGAACAGGCCAACAAGTGCATGCACCTCTCCGCAATGGCTTATAACCTCAAGAAGTATTTAAAATTCACACAAAAACGAATAAAAAGTGGAGCAGGAATGCTCGCTTTTATTCAAACGCTAAAAAACGCATTCTACAAGTTAAATAACATCGATTTTAGACCACCAAAAAAGATAACAATCGCAACAATCTAAAAACTAAAACAGGCTTAAAAAAACCTTATTTGGAGTTGTGTTTTCTGAAATTATGGCCTTGTGCAACGGTTACCATTGTTGTGTGCAGTTTTTTTATTTCAGTCGTTTTTTAATATCCATTCTTTGATGTAAAATTCTAACGATTTCAACAATTTCATTTTCGACTTTTCTGTAAAAAATCAGATGTGATTTGATTTTCGTCACTCGATAGTTTTTTCGAGTTTGTTCTGCGGATTTTCCAATCAGATAGTTGTCCGCAATAAATTCAATCTCTCCGATTATTAAGTCATAATATCTATCGGCTTGTTCTTTAGACCACTTGTGAAAAGTATAAACCCAAATATCATTTATATCATCAATCGCTTGTTTACTTATCCGATATTTGTTTTTGCTCATAAGTGTTGTCGATGTAATTCAGTCAGATTTTGCTTTGGGTCAAAATTTTCAACAAATCCGCTGTTTTCTCCAACTTCGAGAGCTTTAATCAGTTCTCTTTCCTTTTTTTCTTCGCGTTCTAACAAACGTAATGCTGAACGAATTACTTCGCTAACCGAACCGTATCTACCTGAATTCACTTCTTCTCTGATAAAATCCTCAAAATGATTTCCGAGTGATATTGATGTGTTTTTTCCCATTTTGGCTATAATTTTATTCAAATATACCAAATCTTGGTAACGCAGCCAAATTGCACACAACGTTATGTGTATGATTAGGTGCGGTGGCCAGCACCTAATTTAGTAAACAAATACTTGCCAGAGAAAATTCCGAAGGAATTTTCCGGATAAGCACTTGCCAAAGCAATTAATTATACACGGTGTTGTGCTTTCGTTATTCTTCATTTACTATTTTTATCAGTTCTTCTAATTTAGGATTTATTGATAAAATTTCCCCTTCGTTATTTATCAGAAATTGAGCTCCACCAGAATTTGCTATTCCATATTTTTCCCAAATTTGATTTTTATCAGACAATTCGATAAAGTTTTTCCAAGGATAAGCTAATCGATTAATTGCATTTTCTGCTTTTTCAATTTCGTTAATTCCTCCAATTACTCCAATTATTTTAGCATTTGTTTTTATTCTCGAATAGTTCTGCTTTAATATTTTACTTTTCCTTATACAAGGACCACACCAAGGTGACCATAAGTCGAGGATGATGTATTTGTTTTCTTTTAATAATTCCGACAGCTTCAAAGAATTACTTTCTTCATCTGTTAGCGTGACATCAACAAATGGTTTCCCAACTTTAATTTCATCAGACAAATTTGCGTAAAGATTAATTGCTCTTTCAATAAGAGGATGGTCGTATTCTTTTTTTAGATAGAAGCCTTGATATTCTTTCAGAATCTCTGGCGAAATCATCATTTGATTAGCATTTTTTAATAAGTAAACATATTCGTTTAATCCAAGAATACTCTCGTCGTTCAGAAAGTAATTATGCTGAAATAATAATGCTTCTCTATTTAATGAATCTAATCTTGATTTTGCTTCATTATATGAATCAGTACCTTTTTTTAATTGAAATATCTTTCCATAAATTTCATTACCTATGTTTGAAAACTTCTTACCAAATTGTTCTTGGTATTTTATTTTTCGCTCTCCAAGATTATCTCCAATTATTTTATTGTTATTGTATTCACTAGTTGGATATAATTCAAATTCTATTGTTTTACTGTTTGGAAAAAAATTGATTGGCCTCCACGTACCTTTTTTAAGGTCGCTTTTATATACAATAGAATATTCCTCAATATATTTATGTTTTAAGAAATATGTAAAAAGTTTTCCTTGTTTTACAGGTATTTCAATTCCATTATATCTAAAGTCTTGATGTGTTTTAGCAATTACTAGAGTATCTATATCTATGTTATTTACAAAGCCCTTAATTTCTGTAGTATTTTGTCCTAAAAGAATTACTGTTGAAAGTAATAACTTTATTAATATTAATTTTTTCATTATTATTTTCTTATTAAAGGTAATGAAGGTCTAAATCTAAAGGGTTGATTTTTACTAATCTTGATAGTATTAGATACAATTACTATAAAATTATAGAGATATAATAGTATTATCGGCGAGAAGAGGACTAATAGAGAAAGGAAATTCCATTCAGCTGTGCCAGATTTTACGATTGACAAAAAAAGAAAGATAATAGAAATAAATATAGTCCAAGTAATTTGAAAATTCAACATAGATACTCCTAATTCATTTACGTTTTTCAACTTATCCTTTTTTTGAATCCACATTGTAAGAGGAATTATTATACCTAGTAATGGGAAAATTAGAAACCAAAGAGCTGATAGACTCATTGACCTTAAATAGGTTTGGTCTTCTTGTATTTTCCAATCTATAATATCATCAGGCGAAGTATCTAATGCAACAGCCAATCTTTTTAAAGTGTCGCCTCTTGGAACTGTTTCATCGTTTTCAATTCGTTGGATAGTTCTTAAACTTAAACTAGATTCTTCAGCCAATATCTCTTGAGAAAACCCTTTTCTATTTCTTAATTCTTTTACTCTTAATGCTAAATTCAAATTATTCATTTTGATATATTAATTCGATGTAAAAGTATTTTAGTTTCATTTAATTGACAACGTCTAGTTTATGACATTTTTACGTCATTTATGGTATTATGTTGTTTATGAGGTGTTTGTGTAATGTCTTGTCCTGAAATATGGCTACAGGTTAAAATTGATTTACGCTGTTAATTTATATACCATATTTGGTGTTCTATAGTTTAAAGATAAATGTAATCTTATTTCATTGTACAATTTAATTGCATTTTTTGCTGCTCTTTTGGCGTGGGCCACGTCTGTAAAGACCTGATCGAGATAGAACTCGTCTTTCAGTATGCCATTTACACGTTCGGCCAATGCATTTTCGTAGCAGTGGTTTTCTTCTGTCATACTTATATCTATATTGTTTCTTTTAAGAATTTGTGTGTAC
>JBGTCT010000114.1:0-1869 GCA_041748695.1 Aquaticitalea sp.
GATTTTGAATAAAAAGAAGAAACAATAGACCCTAAGAATTGTAGAAGAGCAGCTTAAATTTGATGAGCTATTTTAAAAGATAAATTTAAACATGGCATATACTGTCTTTATACTTCATTAAAGCAAACCAAAAGAATATGAAACAAACATTACTATTTATGTTAACAACAGTGTTAATTGCAACTAGTTGTAAAAACAATCAAGAAACTTCAACAATATCAACTTTAGAAGTCTATTCGGATTCATTATTTCAAGCAAGCATTGATAGCGCCCAAATTGCTGGCGGCGCAATCTTGGTATTTCAAAAAGGTAAAACGCTACTAAAAAAATCGTATGGCTATGCAAGTTTAGAGTTATCAGTGCCAATGCCAAGTGATGCTATTTTTGAAATTGGCTCCGTGACCAAACAATTCACAGCTGCTGCCATCTTAAAATTAGTTGAAGCTGGAAAACTTTCATTAGATGATGACTTTACCAAACATCTCGAATTTGATACCAAAGGCCGAAAAATTACCATTGCCCAATTACTTGACCACACCTCTGGCCTTGCACAAGCTCCAACTGGTAAGGACGAATTCAATCAAATGAATTTCGCTGAATTTCCGCATAGGCTTACGGTGCAATTGGTAGCACCAAAAGACTTTTTACATGAGCCTGGAGACGCATTAATCTACAACAACGTCGCTTTTGTTTTCCTCGGATTAATTATAGAAAATGTAACTGGTAAGACTTACGGGGATTATTTAAAGGAAGCTTTTTTTGAGCCTTTAAATATGAAAAGCACCTTTTTTAGTTCCAACGAGAAAGTGACTAAAAATAAAGTCTATGGCTATAATTATAACCCCGACGGATTGCAACAGAAAAATTATTTGAATCCTTACATCCCCTATTCTGCGGGTTCGCTTTCAAGCAGCACCGAAGATTTACTCACTTGGACGCGAGCATTACACACAGGAAAGGTGTTGTCAAATCCTATGTATCAATCACTAATTAGTCCAGGTAAATTAAACGATGGTACGCCTGTTAGTTATGCCAAAGGAGTGGTCAATTTCTCGAATTATGGTCACAAAGAAATATCTCACGGAGGTGCCATTGCCGGATTTTCTTCTTTTATACAATATTACCCTGATGACGATTTATACATCATTAGTCTAGTAAACACTATTGGCCCAAAAAAAACAGGACGGTTTTTTGGATATGAAGTCACTTGGAAATTACTGGACAAAAAGGAATATGAACAAACCCCGTTAGATTTTGATGCCACCGCCATCCAAGGCACTTACACTGGGCAAACAAGAGCTGGTAGAGAATCAGATGGCAAACAATCCATAGAAATTAAATCCATCGCAAACGCAATTACCAGACAGGTCAAGGGAGAAGAAAAAATAGACACGTTAAAAGTCTATATCGGCAATAATACTTGGATGGAGGAAAACGACAAAATAACGATAGAAAATAACGAGTATCGGGTGGATAAAATATACAATTATTACATCTTTAATAAGGCGAAGTAAGTATAGACTATAGAACAACCACAAATATTAAAACAAACACAACATGAAAAAAATAATATATCTAATTCTATTTAGCATAGGACTTATTTACCTCCCAGTGGCCAACGGTCAATCTGTAAGTATAAATCGACTTTAACGGAAGTGGAACCGAAAAAGGAAACGCTCAATATATGAACCATTAATTATGAAAACAATGAAAAACAAAGTCGCACTTATCACAGGAGCAAGTAGCGGAATCGGAAGAGCAACTGCAGAAGCATTCGCCGAAAAAGGTGCAAACGTCGTCGTCGCAGCACGTAGAAAAGAGGAACTTGACTCTTTAGTCGCCTCCATCGAAGCGAAAGGAGGCAAAGCT
>JBGTCT010000115.1:0-6300 GCA_041748695.1 Aquaticitalea sp.
ACCAGAAGAGAAACGACTGGAGGAATTGGCTGTCAATGACCAATCGGCATCCGAAACCAATAAAGCCTTTAATGAAACAAGCGAGTTTAAGGAAATGATGAAAAATTTCAAATCCTTAAATTCCAACGATTTTGATAAAACCGCAAAACAAACAGAAACTGAAGATACCGAAGAACCGGTGGAAGTTACCGATGTTAAAAACACGGCTTCTGCACAAGAAACCTCGATTGATTCCGATGAATTGTCCTCTTACAGCAAGATCAATCAAGTGATTGCCATGCGCTCTGCAGAGAAACGAAAATCATCAGCTTCCAATGGAGATAATTCCTCTAATAAGACCAATGTCAATTCCTCCATGAACCGCAACAGTAGCGTGAGTTATTCCCTAAAAGATCGAAAAGACCAACATTTGCCACCACCAGTCTATCTGTGTGAAGATAATGGTAAAATTGTCATAAATATTTCTGTCAACTCAAGTGGTGCTGTGGTGGATACCTCTTTGAATAAATCGGCATCGTCCTCAACCAACGAATGTTTGATTGATAGTGCTTTGGAATATGCAAAATCCGCACGTTTTAGTTCGGCTACCAGTGTCAATCAAATTGGTACCATTACCTATGTTTTTGTTGGGAAAAATTAAAGATTCAACATGTTTAGCAAATCATTCAGGGTGTTTTCCCCTTTATCTTTATTATACCAACGTTGCAGATCTTCTTTAAATTCTGGCGTCATAGATCCATGTTCAGCCATGTAATTTTTAACCAAATTAGTAACTACAGAAGGTCGAGGACCAAAGGTGTCTATTACGTCTCCAGTATAATTATCAATCATTATCAATTTTGGGATCGACTTATTTCCATCGGTCAAAAAATTGAACATCAAACTCTCATTTTCATCCCGATAGACCAATCTCAAATCGATATTTTTAGATAATTCAGCAACTTTATTAATTACTGGAATAACATGAGCCGCATCGCCACACCAACTTTCTGTGAGAACCAACCACGTCACATTGCCTTTAAAATTGGATGCTCTTTCTTTAACATCATCTGACACTTTTAAAGTTTTATCCCAACGTGACATGCGACTGTCATTAAGCTTGGTATAATTAATTAATTCTACTGTTTTTTGGTTTCCCGAGGTAGAATGGTTTGCTACAAAGTCAATAATTTGATCTCTATATGCTGAATAGGACATGCTTTTTAATAAAATGTCATTGATACTCTCTTCCACTTCCAATGATTCAATCATTTGCGTAATTATTTTGTACAAAATTAATTCGATTTTAATGTTAATTGCGTAACACTTGTTACATTAGTGGTACAACATAAAAATACTTACAAAAAATGGAAAAACAGCGATGTGGTTGGTGCAAAGGCGATGCACTATATGAAACTTATCATGATGAGGAATGGGGCGTTCCTGTTAAAGATGACGCCAAACTTTTTGAGTTTTTAATTCTTGAAACCTTCCAGGCTGGTTTGAGTTGGATCACCATTTTGCGAAAGCGCGAAAACTTTAGAAAGGCATTGGATAATTTCGATTATAAAAAAATCATCACTTACGATCAAGAAAAGATATACACGCTTCTCGAAGACGTAGGAATCATCAGGAATAAATTAAAAATCAATGCCACCATAACCAACGCACGGGCATTTATAAAAGTTCAAGAAGAATTTGGCAGTTTCAGTAAGTATATCTGGAATTTTACCAATGGAAAGCCGATAAAAAACAAAGTGAAAAACTACAAAGAAGCACCTCCAACCACTGCATTGAGCGACACCATAAGCAAGGATCTGAAAAAGCGTGGATTCAAATTTGTTGGTTCAACAGTTATGTACGCGCACATGCAAGCCACAGGAATGGTCAATGATCACGAAATGAATTGCTTTAGATATCATGAGGTGTGAAGTAATAGGTGTGAGGATTTAGGTGTGAGGATTTAGGTATTAGTATTGTACGTTCCTGATATAGGTTTACTGTAAGACAAAGCATTATAAGTACATCAAGAATTCTTCTCTTGCCACTTCTTCTGCGCCAAGGCTTTCCAAATGAGCGGTGTGTAGTTGGCAATCTATCAATTTGTATTGAGTGCTTTTCACAAAGCTGATAAATCCAACTTTACTCGCGTTACTTACTTTCGCGAACATGCTTTCGCCACAAAACACGCCGTTGCCGAGGTCAATTCCGTATAAGCCACCAACCAATTCACTGTTTTGCCAAACCTCGACAGATTTTGCATATCCCATCTCATGAAGTTGAATGTACGCTGAAATCATTTCGTTTGTGATCCAGGTTCCAGGTTGTCCGCGACGGTTGATTCTTGAACATTCCTTAATGACCTCCTCAAAAGCGCTGTTATAAGTGACGCTAAAATTATCTTTGTTTAGTAATTTATTCATGCTTTTACTCACTTTCAATTTCTCTGGAAACAATACGAATCGCGGATCTGGAGACCACCACAAAACAGGCTCTTCAACATTGTACCAAGGGAAAATTCCGCTGTGGTATGCTAATAACAAGCGTTCTACTGATAAATCGCCACCAACTGCTAGCAATCCTTCTACAGTAGCCTGATCGACATCGGGAAAGTGTACTTCTTGAGTTACGTGATACATCTCATTACTACAATGTTATCGTAAATATTTGCTTGTTAAAGAGACTCGAATACTTTGATAATCAAAGTTTTTTGTTCATATTTGATATGACCATTATATACTAATTTAGTCCATCATTGCTTATTTGAGTTTGTCAATACTGGTCAGACCTAAAACCACAAATTTGGAAGTCCCAATCGTAAGATTGGGACTTTTAAATTAAAAAAAAATCTAATCACCAAATTATAATAATTTTGATAATTTTTTCTTGTCGCTATTCCGATAAGGATCTTCTACAATAAAATAGCGGATTTTAAGTTCTTAATGCGTATTCATTTTAAGATTTAATCCACTGTATTTTAAATGGCAATCTGCTCTCTTTCTTTAAGTTAACTTGTACACATTCAGTTCAGCTATAGAAATAGTTTAAATCCTATCTAATTCAGGTTTCAAATGATAGCTCTTGCTATTAATCATTGGCTTTAGGTTTGAAATTTTCATTAATCCAGCTTCTAAAATCGCCGCTTATATTAAATTCATCCCGAACTTCTGAAATGTTATCTATCACCCGAAAGTCGTTCTTATTCATATATTTATACATTATGGAAAGATCTTTGCCCATTGCCAAGCGCGTAATAATCCCTGGTAGTTTTTTATATTTTACTTGCTTACTAATGGCCGCTGAAAATAATTGGGGAATATTTCCAACTTGCATTTCATCTGAGGCTATTGTAATTGTTTTGTGTTTGTATTTTTCTTTGTTATTCATAACAGTCGTCGCTATTTTTCCAATATTCTCGACTCCGATCATTTGTAGTTTGCACGTTTTAATTAGAGGAGTAATATACTTTCCTTTCATAATAGCAT
Source organism: Aquaticitalea sp. (assembly GCA_041748695.1). GTDB lineage: Bacteria > Bacteroidota > Bacteroidia > Flavobacteriales > Flavobacteriaceae > JBPOFM01. Next base: position 3,465 of record JBGTCT010000115.1, read on the forward strand.
TTGATACCTGTGGGAACAAATGATTTTCGTAAAATGAAGCTGGTCGAAGAATTGTAGCATTCAGACTTTTAGATTTTATATAATTTTCAATTTCAAACTTGCTATCGATATGCGGAACACCCGTATTTAAATCTGCTCCAAGTGCAGAAGAATATACTAAATGGGTATCCTCCTTTTGCTTAATAGCATCAATGAACTTTTTGCCTTGTTGAATCTCTTTATCCTTTCCTTGCAAGGCCTGCACAAGAAAAATTGTTGAAGCCTTATCAAGATACGATTGAAATGCCATGGAATTCTCCATAACGCCCTCAATAATAGTGACACCTTTTTCCTTCCAGTAATTTGCTCTTTCTGAACGTGCATTGCGTGTCAGGCCAATAACGGATTTGTTTTGTTCTAAAAGGTGTTTGGCAACAGCACCACCTTGGTTGCCTGTGATGCCCGTGACGAAAATGTAATCTCTATTTTCCATAATCGAATCAATTTTTTATTAGTTAATCAAAATGAAAGATCAATCGAAAAAAATTCATTGCAATTTAGGGTCAGGCTTTTCTAATTATTACTGATCGCTGTCGGTGAATAAGCGGTTTAATTAAAAAGGCAAATCGTCGTGATCTTCCTCATTCAAATCATTTGCTGGTTCAAAAGCTTGTGTTGGTGGCACTGGTGGCACTGTACCTTGCGCACCTTCTTGAGCGCTTTCTACCCTCCAACCTTGAATGGAGTTGAAATATTTGGTTTCGCCTTGTGGATTTACCCATTCACGACCTCTTAAATTGATGCTTATTTTTACGTTTTGTCCAACCTTAAAATTGTTGAGCAAATCGGTTTTGTCTTGTACAAACTCCACCATAATATGTTGTGGATATTGCTCTTCGGTTGTAACAACGACTTCTCTTTTTCTAAAGCCATTGCTTCCAAACTCCTGCGTATCACCTATCATTTTAATTTTTCCTTGTACTTCCATTTTACTGATTTTTATTCTTTATTAATATTACTTTTTATTATTTCTGATATTAACATAATAAGACTTTCCAGGCGCTCGCCACATCGCCATAGCTCAAATAATTACGAGCCAATTTATGTTTTTGCCTATGAGTCATTTCTGCAAGCTTGGGATGGCGTTCACTGATGCTCTTGATAAAGTCAGAGACCTGTGTTTCGGAAGGTAATACTACTACATTTCCTAACATTCCAAGATCATTTCCTGTTAAAATCATACTGTTTCTAATGTGTTCAGGGATGGCATCGACACCAATTCCTTGACTTTGCAAGGGTTTTGGAATTTCGAAAAATCCTTTTTTGGCTCTGTTATAATAATCGCCTCCTGCCCTTGCCACTAAATCGAGTTTTTCTTGGATGATGACATTGTTTTCATCCAATACTTCCTCTGTAATGTGAAATTTTACCACTTCACAAATCACCAAATTGCCTGCGCCGCCTTCATTTCCCAATTTAATAATATCGTTCACCTTGCACTCAAACTGCACCGGAGATTCTGCAACCCTAAAAGGTATCACTTTGTCCGATTTCAACATGGTCAAGCCTGCTTTTGCAAATTCATTAATTCCTTTTGCATATTCCGTGCTACTCAATGATGCTTGATGTACCATATCGTAATTCACCACGTTGATGACCACTTCGCGCGTCGCTTCCACATTTTCGAGTGTATGCTTTACGCTGTTATCCCTCACGCGACGTGCTGGTGAAAAAACCAAAATGGGAGGATTGGCACTAAAAACATTAAAGAAACTGAATGGCGACAAATTTGGATTGCCATCAGCATCTACGGTACTTGCAAACGCAATTGGTCTTGGTGCCACAGCGCTCAATAAATAGCCATGAAGTCGTCCTGTAGAAAGGTCCTTTGGGTCAAATGATATCATCCAAGAATTGTTAGAAAGCAAATGTAACGATATTGATAAACCTATAAAAATGATTTAAGCTATTATCAGACAATAATATTAACATATTTACATTATATTTAAAATTAAAAAATCAGTCCATGACTTTCAATATGAACCGGAACATTATTCGTTGGCTCATTATTCTGGCTTCGTTTATTATTATCTCATTAATCCTCTGGAATACCTATATTTTCTTTCAAAATTTTAAGGCGGAAGAGCGCACCAAAATGCAGAATTGGTCCTTTGCCCAAGAAAACTTTATCAACTCCATTTCGAATGAAGAAATTGAAGTGACCTCAAGGATTTTAGAAAGCAACACCACCACGCCAATGATCTTATTGGATGCTGAAGGCAATGTGATAAGCAGCAACAATATTGATGAAAACTTGTTGATGGATTCCATTTATGCCAACAAGCTGGTCAAACGTTTTAAAAGTGAAAACACACCCATAGATGTTAGGATTGATGATAAATTATTTAGTACAATTTACTACGGTAATTCGCCACTTTTAAACAAACTAAAATACTATCCTTTAGCCTTATTGCTTATAATAATTCTGTTTGGTGCTGTTGTCTATTTCTTTTACCGAAGTTCGAAAATTGCAACACAAAACAAATTGTGGACTGGTATGGCGAAGGAAACTGCCCACCAAATCGGGACACCTCTCTCATCGCTTGTCGGTTGGACGGAAATCCTAAAATCAGAGCATGTGAATCCGTCGTATTTGTTGGAAATAGAAAAGGACATCAACCGCCTTCAAACCATCACAGAGCGCTTCAGTAAAATAGGCTCCATGCCAACCTTGCAAAAAACGGATATCGTGCAAGCTACGGCAGAATCGTATGAATATCTGAAAGCGCGTTCCTCCAACCTAATAAACTTCCAAATTTCGGCTCCCGACGAGCCAATTTATGTAGCGCTCAATGAC